>JAHJIN010000048.1 GCA_018823415.1 Chloroflexota bacterium
CCCGGTCCAACTCGAACAGCCCGCGTCGCAGATCAAGCACGTAGGTGGGCAATGCCCGCCCCTGGCGCAGGGAAGCATCTACTTCGGCGCAGAGCAGCGAGAAATAGGCTTGAGCTAACCACTGACGACCATCGTGGTGTTCGGCGAGTGACGGCTCGATAGACTCGAGCAAGGCAAACGTTGCCGGGCGATCCAGTTTGGCCTCTATCACATTTTCTGCTAGGCGCACCAGTCCGTCCTGATCGCCTTGCGACATCAGGACATCCGTCCACCCGGTCAGCGCAACAGCGACCTCGGATGCAGCGGCACCCACGGCCAGCCGGCTTGCGACCAGCGCCTCATATGCCGGTGCCAGCACGTCGGATATACTTGGATCAAGCGACTGCTCATCCAATACAGGGGCCAGCAACTCGACGGCCTGGGCATAGTCGCTGTCCAGCCATGCTAGGATGCCAGCGTAGAGGCGATCCTGAGCACCCGGCTCAAAGCCGGTTTGAAGTAGGTCGGTGTAGGCACGTTGGGCCAGCCCCAAATCCTCAGCTTGATAAGCCAGACGAGCGAGTGGTTGGAGTACTTCCGGTGTACGCAGACCAAACTCGTATGCCTGTCGCAATGGGGCCAATGCCGTAGCAGGTTGCGTCACTACCCGCGCGCGCCCCAACAGTCCCCAGTATGTACCATGTTCGCCTGGCAATAGCTCTTCCAGGGCAATCCGATCCAACACCTCCACGGCATTCTGAGACTGTTCGAGGGACAGATACAAGGTGGCAGCATCCAGGCACAACGTGTTCAGGACAGCAGGTTCCAAATCGGGGGGCGGTGTGTCGAGCACGGTTCGCAAATGCGCCAGCGCCTCGTCCAGGTTGTTGGCGCGGCGAGCCAACGCGCTTTGTGCCAACGCGATGCGCCATTGCTGCCCTGGCTCGACTCGTGCTGCCAACTCGTGCAACAACTCCGCGACATCGCTGACGGGAGCGGGAAGACCAGCGACGACTTCTAGCAAGTTTTCGAGTTGGTCTATGAGCACGGGCATGGCGGCCTGGACAATGTAGGTTCGCAGGTCGGGTACAGTCTGAGGGAGATGCCCCTGCAAAGCGCGAGCCTGGGCTCGCAGAGCCAATAGCCGGTCGGCGACACCTTGACGCTGGAACTCGGGCAGGAAATCATCGAGCACGGACAGTGCTCGTTCCGGCGACGGCGGCTCTGAACCCAGGTACGCCTCGACGATCCACTCGATCACACGGCGGTCCACATCGCCAGCATGTAGATGCGATAGGTAGCGCGCGTGGATGGCTGTTACCTCATCCGGACGACGCCATGCATGGTAGAGATAAACGAGATAGGCAGGCACAAGCGCCGGGGGCTCGTCCGTGGCAAAGTGCCGGAGATAGCCTTCGGCCTCCGCATAGTGGGCGGACTGGATCAGGACATAGGCATGCGCTTTGTCGAAGGCGTCAACGGGGTGCTCGCCGAGCCGAGGCAAATCCTGGGCGCGATAAGACCGAACGTAGGTATCGAAACCTGTGCGCCAGGAGTCATAGTCCGGCGCGGTGGACGGCGCTGAACCAGTGCAATGGGCCTGACACAGTGAATTCAGCCGTTGGCGAATGCCCTGCTTGTCCAGGCCGCTGTCAGGTGCGGAAACGTAGGTGAAATGTGTGAATCCCGACCTCTTGGAAGGCATATAGTCGCGCAGGCCGGACAGACCATTCTGCCACAACAGTCGGTGGAAGCGCTGGGCTGTCTCGTCATTGGCCTTGATGAACAGCCCGATTTGATCTTTCTGGCCCAGGCTGGTATCGATGGCGAAATCCTCGATCATCGCGGCAACTCCTCAGCGGTGTCAAAGAGCGAACGCGCTTCGGCTCGCAAGCGGGCGATGGTGCGGACATCCGACGCATACGTGCCAAACTCGATGTTGTGCTCGACGCCGCTCGCAGTCAAGTTCAGCGAGCCGTGCAAGGCGCCGTATTGCCCGGCGTAGATCTTGGCGTGCAGATCCCGGCGATGGCGAATGACGATGTTGGGATCGGCGGCAGCGAGTGTTCTCAACGGCGTGATAAACTGCTCGACCCGGGATCGCTCGCGCTCGGTCCGCACCACCAGCAAGACCCGACCACCGTTGACCGCGATCTGCTGCAACACCTCAAACAACCGTGGTTGCGGCTCGGCACTATCTACCAGCACGGACAGGCCGCCGCCGGGCGGGACGCTGAGCGCGAAATTCGTCACCCAGGGCGAGACCAGCCAGAGCAGATAGTCATCCCCGGCCCGGCTGGCGAGCAGCTCTGCTACCAGGAAATTGCTCACCAGCGCCGCCCGCAGCGCCGAATCCTGCGCGTTGATATAGCTCATGGGCTTCTCTCCAGCGTCAGCCAGACATACAGACTATCGCCCACGGATTGCACTCGCTCCACACGCGGATAACGCCGTTCCAGGCGGTCTATGATGCCATAGTCGGTCAGGTGGCTCATCAGAGCAGCCAATGTCCCCGGCTGCCCTATCGGCGCAACGATGACAACCGGACTGGCGGTATCCTGCTGGAACATCGTCTCGATCTGCCGGGCCAGATCGGTCACCGGGACGTCGGCGGCACAGGCCACAGTCCGAGCCTGCCGGATGGTTCGCAACGTCTCGCGCACCAGCGCCCGGCTGAGGGTGAGGGCACTCAAGCCCGGCGGATCGATCTGGCAAGCGGGCCCCTCGTCCAGGCAAGTGGGACAGGCGTCCCGGCAGTTGAGCAGCAAGCGCCGACCAACGGCGTTCTCAAAGACGCGCCGCACGTCATCGCCGGTGT
The DNA here is from genome assembly GCA_018823415.1 of Chloroflexota bacterium. GTDB lineage: Bacteria > Chloroflexota > JAHJIN01 > JAHJIN01 > JAHJIN01 > JAHJIN01. Next base: position 2,798 of record JAHJIN010000048.1, read on the forward strand.
ACTCGTCTTCGTAGAGTCTCAACAGACGAGTCAGTTCGGGGTAGGCGGACCGGGCCGCGTCGCGACGCTGGGTATTGGAGTGCGTTAGCTCGTAGTGCAGCAACCCGCGAGCCTCGGTCAGCGTGGGCAGCCGCCCCAGACGGGCAGTCAACGCGGGGACCCAGAGAGCGTTCAGTTCACGGTACAGCCGCCAGTTGCGGAGGCCGATACCCCGGCCCGTATAGTCGTCAGAGAACAGCTTGAGCAGTAGCCGGATTTGTCCCCGGTCTGGCAGTAGCCCGTATGTCTGCCGCAACCCGTCGCGCAGGTCGCGTAGCGCGGCCTGGCGCTCGGCAGATGAGGCTGCTGTGTGCATCTGACTAGCCAACGCATGGAGCTCGTCCAGCACATCTTCCGACTGACCCAGCACGTCGAGCAGGAAGCGATCCTCGGATTCGGTATCGCAGGTCTCGATGATCGCCTCAAACATACGCCAGAAGCGGGCCGGCTCGTCCCGGAGCGTTTCCTGAACGCCGCGTAACACCCCCACGCCGCCCATGCCCAGTTCGTAGAGCCAGATATATCGATCACGCAGTTCGTCAAAGTCCATGTTGAGGGTGGTATACGCAGAGACGTACCGCATCGCCTCGACGCCGGCTAGGTTCTGGGCAGTATGCTTGAGCGCGTGCTTGAGCGTGTGGGCAAAAGTGTCCTCCAGGTAACGCGCATAGAGCGGTCCCTGGGCGTGGATCTCGGCGTAGCGGTCGGCAAAGAGCGCGCGGACATCTGCTTGATCGAACAGACCTATCACCGCCTCGGTGTTTTTGCGCGATAGGTGGTAAACCTGGTTGATCATCACGCCGAGTGCTTGTCGCAACCCGTCATCACCGCCTCGGCAGGCCGTCACAAAGCGTTCCGACGTCCAACCATTGCCGTGGATGAGCAGATCGGCGAGGGTCAACATGACCTCGGCAAAGCGCTCGGCGGCGAAATAGTTGACGTCGGGCCGGGCAGCCAGTTCGGTGACGACGGCGTGCTTGACGAATGTGCGTCGCAATCGCGCGGCGGTCTCGTCCGAGACGGTCAATCGCTGGGCGCGCAGGTCGGATAGCGTGAAGGTGATGGCCTCGGTCTGCATCTCGTAGCCGATGGCCGTGATCTCGTCTGGCGTGGCGCGGCTGGCAAAAGTCAGGATGCCTTCTAGCGGTTCGTCCTCGCCCGCAAGCTTGAGGCTGTATTGGCTGCCGACGACCACGCGCCGTACTTTTATCAGGCGACCATGGTCAGCGTCGCTGGCGAAATCCACCCGGGTGAACAACGCCCGGCCCAGGTCGTTGAACAATCGGTCGCCGTCGCGAGCATCAAAGGAAAAGCGGCGTCCCACCATGCGCGGCGGCTCGATCTGGGTAAACTCAATTGGATACGCGCTGGAGGCATGGCGTACCTGGCGGATGTTCTGCCCGGTGGGGACGGGCTGATTGGCCGAGGCATGCCGAAATTGGCCCGGGGGGCTCGCGCTGTCGAACCACCACTGCGAGCCGTCGCGATCGCCAAAACGCTGCAAGCGCACGGCGGTGGGGCGGATCATGCGAAAGGCACGTGGCTGTCGTCCCTGTACGCGCATCAATTGCTCGACGCGATGCGGCAGGTCTGTCAACTCGATGACGACTTCGTGCCGGCGTTCGTTCGAGAGCGTGTAGGCATCGTCCAGGATGAAAGCCTGCCCGGCGCCCAGCGGCGGCGCGATCCAATTGGAACCACCTTTGCCCCGAAAAGTGACGTTGCCGGGGATCGTTTCAGAGAGACCCAGGGCAATGTCCTCAGGCACGGGCTTTTGATAATGACCGTACCAGACGTCGAGCTCTGGCAGATTGATGTCGGAGAACAGGTTCTGCGGCAGGTAATCGCGCAGCACGTCGCTGCGCGCTCGGACCGAGCCGGTGTGCCCCACGTCGTGGGCGCGGTGCAGCGCTTCCATCAACACCGTCAAGCCGCGCGTGAGGATGCCGTTGTCACTCCACGACTGCGCCTGGGGATCGACCAGGATCTCCTGCAAGCGCCCCGGCTCGCGCAAGCCAAACGCGCTGGCAAGGTAGTCACGAAAATCATGGAGCACGTCTTGCTGGGCCGTGAGTTGCTTGAGCGTGTCATAGTCTCGCGCCTCCATATAGTCGCCCAGGGCCAATTTCATACCCTGACGCCCAGCCAGGTAGGCCAGCAGATCAAAGAGGGCGTAAAAGCCGTGGATGCGCTGCAGGAAGGGGTTGCCCGGGTTGAGAGGCAGCTTTTTGAACCGGGGGTCCACCAGCAGGTGGTGATTCTGGTAGAGGAAAACGTCGGCGGTCTTGTAGGGGCTGAGAACCGTGGTGATGAGCGGCCGGGTGCCGACACGCCGCCCACCGCGTCCCTTGCGCTGGACAAAGCTGGCGACGTTGGCCGGGGCCTGGTACTGGATAATGCCCATGAGCGTGGCGTCGTCGTAACCCACCTCGAGGGCCGTCGTGGTGATGATCAGGTCATCTTCTGGCTCGATCCGCTCCTGCCGGTCGCCGGCTGTCTTGCGCTTGATGCGCATGGGGTTTTCCAGCAGCCCACGAGACAACAGCCACCAGCATTCACCCTCCTGAAAGTAGACACAATTCCGATCCGGGGTGCCACGCTGTGGACATGGGCAGGGAGACGCGCCCAGGCCGCGCCCGAAAAAGTCTGGAAACAAACGACGGTTGTGCCCCGGTGTGCGATACCAGTAGAGCGGCGTGTGTGCGATAGGCCATCGTTCCGGCGGTTGACCAACGCGGGCAGCGATATTATCCCGATTCATCTTTTCGGCATCGGTCAGTTGGTAGAGCCAGCGCCCCACGATGTCGAGCGATTGGGCAAAGCCAAAGGTCTTGTATTTAGCGACGCCTTCGTCCTGTTCCTCCGGTGAGGGCCGAGGCATGGTGTGTACCACGGTCATCGCTGTCTGCAGGAGTGTCGAGATGACGGCCGTGTCCTCTTCCTGGCCGGCGCGAACGAACAGATATCGCTCTGCACCGGCCGTGATCATCTCGCTTTCCTCTGGCTCCACTACGGTGATAGCCGATGAGGTCAACCCGGTGAGATCGGTGAAAAATGCCTTGGGCTGGGCGATGGTGGCACTCAGGCCGACCAGCATCAGATTGGGTCGATGGGGTCGACCTTCGGCCCCCCGTCGGATGCGTGCTGCCAGCCGACGCAACAGCAGGGCGATCTGCGTGCCCTGAGTGGACGATTGCAGGTGGATCTCGTCGAGCATCACCACGGCCGGCGGGGAAAAGTCAGCGTTGCCAAAGAGCATCTGGTACGCGCTGTCCATCAGCCGGGCGTTGAGGGACTCGGTGGTGGCGACCAGCACGTCGGGCGGGGCGGCGCGGAACTGTTCTTTGGCATAGAGGATGAAGGGATGAGCTTGCCCGCATGAGGTACAAAAGATACGGTTCGGCTGGGTCTGATGGACAGCCAACTCACTGCCGCAGGCAGGGCAACGCGCAAAGGGACAGACGTAATGCGCTGCGCTCGCATCCCAATGCCAACCACGCATCTTTTGCAGATTATCGTCGTCGGGCCTTGTGAAATCACTCAAATTATAGGGGGACGCGCCGCTATCGATCCCCACCGTGATAGCCAGGTCGGCTGGCAGGTGCTGATTGACCTGATAAATCAGCCGGACGAAATCCTCCAGTTGGTTTTCCGAGAGCGCCACGCGCGGATAGATGCAGATGGCTTTGACGCCGGCCTGGTCGTGCACTCCTTTTGTGGCGATACAATACGCCAACACCGGCAAAAAGAACGCATAGGTCTTGCCGGCCCCGGTGCTCGCCGTGACGACCAACCCGCGCACGTGGCCCCACTGGCGCGTGAGGAGGATGTGTTCGGCGATGGCGGCGAACGCGCGCTGCTGGAAACCAGAGAGCTCGACCTGCGGGTATGGGAACAGTCTTTCCAGAATGCTCGCGGCCTGCGCCTGGGCCTGATCCTGGTTCTGCCTCAATGGAGCCACCAAATCGGATATGGGGAGATTGCGGTCAGGCACCTGGCGCGTGCGCACCTCGAACTTGAGGTCGTGGACCAGGCGTGGCGAGCGGTCGGCGCGGTGTCGCCGCTGTTCGGTGCTGTTCCCCACCACCCGTTGGCGCAGTTTGCTCACCAGGCGCACCGTCTCGGCCATGCGGCTGCGAAAGCGCCAGTCGCAGTGTTCGGCGTTGTCCTCAAAGCGCACGATGAGACTGCGCTGCGAGAGGTCGTCCAGCGCAGCGCGAACGTCTGTTTCTGGCTCTGATGCGAAGGCAGTCAGCACCTCGTCGCCGGTCAACAGCACATCGTAGAGACCGTACTGGATTTGTTCGGCCTCGCGGCGTTCGATGAAGGAGAGGATGGGGTCCAAGAGTCTGGTCATGTGCGGTGCACCTCAACCACTCCATTGCCACAGGCGAATTGTTCGACCAGTTCGCGTGGAATGTCCATCGTCACACCTCGATGTCGTCTAGCTTCAGTTCTTCTCTGGCGTCAGTCAGCACAATAGTGGCTGGTGGTCGCATCGAAGTGGATGCGCCCGCCCTTGACCTCGACGACCAGCACGCCCAGGTTGGGATGGGCGACGACAAAGTCCGTCTCGCCGTCGCAGGGCTGGCCCCGGTCATCGTTGCCGATCCACGGCACGTGGTGGAAGACGACCCACTCCTCCCCCATCTCGCGGGCGAACGCCTCATACAGCCGCCGCTCGGCCGGGGATTTGGTGTCGGGGTCAAGGATGGTGGGATACATGCGGGCCATCGGGGGCTCTCACTGGATAGACATTGCTATTCCACCGCGCCACGCGCGATGAGCCAATCGCGTAGGGCACTCTTACCGTCTGGCGCCGGCGCGTCCAGTCCTTTTGCGTTACTGATATGTGTGCGCCGATAGTTCCTCGCTACCTCTAGCACTCTAAGGCATTCCCCAAAGACAGGACTCCCTAGTTTGACATTCCAAATGCGTACGGTACCATCGCAACTGCAAGATGCTAGTCGGGTACCCTCAGAATCCAGAGTAAACCAGGTAATACCGTCTTTATGCCCACTCAACCTTGTCTGCATTTTGCAGGCTTGCCAATCCCAAATTTCTATCACTTGATCTGGTACATCAAAGGCAAACAGAACCCGCGATGCATCTGAATATACAATCCTGACATGGGCAAGTTTGTGACCAGTGGCAATAGGTCTGCTATTTTTCAAGAACCAAAGATTATCTCCACAATCAACAGCAAGAAAGTCCCTAACCAAGAGGCGCATTGTCCCAGGTTCGGCATCGAAAAAAGAGCCAACTCTTCTCTTCTTCACGAGACCAAACAGTTCTTGTGACTGTGGATCTCGAAAGGCGACAAACACATTCGCTCCACCTATAGCCGTTTCCAAGTAGAAGGAAAATGGGGATTCTATTGTGGAGCCTGCACCACCAGTAGCGGGAATCATATAAAAATGCCCGGTACTGTCAGATAGACAGAGATAGGTGACTCCACGATCAGATAAACCTATGAGAATGTCTCTCTGCGGCAATACAACCAGCAAATCGGGAGTCTCAATACTCTCCAGGTATGACGCCCATTCCCTTCGATGTAATCCGAGCTTGTCGAGTGTGTACTCAGTGGAGAAACTATACTGTTTCACTAACTTTGGTTTCCTCGCAGATGAAACAAAGTCGAAAACAACAAAACTGCTGAAAAAATCATGATCGTCAGGGTCTTTCGAAGGAACTCTCATAGAACATACTACCTTGTTTCTATCTGGAACATAGCACATGGTCATTTTCATTACTTGTCCATAGTCTCCTAATGCGGTTGCTGTTTGACAAACATTAGGGCTTTCGGAAGATGACATGTCCCAGACTCGTAGATTGCCGTCCTGGCTGCCGGTAAATAAGTACCTGCCATCTGAACTCCATGCCGCTGAAAGGACTGTGCCTCTTTCATCTATCTTGATGTCTGTTAAGTCTGCACCGCGTAAGTCAGCACCCTCAAAGATGCAGCCGATCAGGTTTGCTTGCCGCAAACAGGCTCCCCGTAGATCGGCCTGGGTTAAGTCCATGCCGGATAGATCGGCGTTGACCAACACGGTTTCCGCTAGCCTGGCTCTTGTCAACGGCTCGCCCTTCCATCGCAAAAGCGTCGCTGCGTTGCCCCCAGCGTAATTCACATCGATTATGGTCTTGCCCCGGGTCGCCTCGATCAGTCGCCATAGTAAGGCAGGATCCGTCATCATGGGCAACAGAAAATCTCGCACCTCGGGGGTAAGGGGCTGCATCTTCCATACCTCGACTGCTTTCTCGACATCGAAATCTAGGCCGGAGATGGTATCGGCCATCTTGCAGGCGACAAAGTATTCCATAAACGATTTATGGACGAAACGGTAGTTCCCTGGGTCGTCGCGCACCAGATAGGATTGAGTGCGTACGTCCCGCTCGAAGAAATCTGCCTGTTTTTGGTCGCCCTTCAATCCAAAGTGTTTCGTCACTCGCTCTGGAAACTCGGAGAAGGGGATAGTAAGTCGCTGGCTGGTGTACATCTCCCAGGCCAGTTCCTGCACGAAGAAGAGGCGATCTTGGGGCTGAATATAGTCAGTATTCTCACTCGGACGCCATTTGAGCAACTCGTCAGTATACGTTTTGTACAGGGTGGTTTGATTGATCTGACCGGCGTCCTGGATCTTGGACAGCGTCTTGGCGATCATGCCGAGCAGCATAGGACGGCTAGCTAAATCGTGCAGGTTAGACAGGTCCAGGATCTTCTGGTACACCGGCCCCCAACCAACCGGCAGCCGCTTCTGCAAGGCGAGCTGGATATCCTCGTCGCCAAAGTCCCTCAGGTACACCACCTCGAACCCCTGGCGACCACGCAGGTCGATCACCTGGTCACCAGCAGGCACACTGACCTGAGAGCGCTGGCGGGTTAGGGTCCTCTCTTCTTCGCCCCGGTGCCGGAAATACTCCGTCCGGCAGGTCAGGAGCACCTTGCTGGCCGGGCCTACGGCTTTGGCCAACTCCCAGAAGTTGTCCGCGGTGGTGCGGTAGTCGCTCACCCGCCGCTCCATCTCGTCAAAGCCGTCGAAGATGAGGAGCAGACGGCCGGCCGAGTTGAGCCAGACAAAAGTCTCGTAGCCGGCAGCCAGCCCTACTTTATAGCGATTGACCAGGGCGTCGGTAATAAGCTGCTTCACGTCGTAGGCGCGGGAGTAGTCGCGCAGGGTGATGAGGATGGGGATACGGTTGCGGGCCGGGTCAGCCAGGTAGCGTTTGGCGACCAGGTACGCATAGCGCTGGCAGAACCAGGTCTTGCCGCTGCCGAAATCGCCCAGGATGGAAAGGTGGTTGCGCCCTGGCTCGGACAGCCAAGCGTCTGTGAAAGACTCCAATTCCTGAGAAGCCTTGCCCTCTCCCCCGCTTCCCACAGCCAACGGCACGTAGAACTGAGGGATTTCGCTAGCCTCGTGCTCCAGGATCAGCCGCTCCAGGTACAGACGAAAATCGGACAGGCGGTCGATGAATTCATCCAAGGTGTAGCACTGGATGCACTTATGTTGGCGAGCCCAATCGCACAACGCAGCGGGAAGGGAACGATGGGATAGGAGAATACCACGTGCCACGCCATAGCTGACTACTGCGTCGTTAAGGGCTACAACATCACGAGCTGTCGGCTGTCCACTCACAAAGTGCACCACCTCCTGGCGAATCTCGGCCCCCCACTTGGCGTCGCACAGGAAGTAAAGATCAGCTCCCACAGTTTCGGTGTCAGTGATGCGGTAGCCCATCGCCTCCAGCAGCCCGCGCATATCCTCGGCTTCGGGCGGTGCCGGGGTGACGACGGCCGGGCGCTCCGGCTGTGCCCGCTGTTGTCGGGCCTGATCCACCTGACGGATCAAATCATCCAACAGCTCGCCCAGCCGCTCAGAACGGTTCGCCTGTCCACCGAGCGGGATGTTGAGCACGTGGATGTTGCGCGCGCGGAGGTCAGAGAGGGTGAACTCGTCAGCGTCCAAGAGCACGGCATAGGCCACACGCTGGTGTTGTTGCAGGTCGTAGGCGATTTCGGCGTGGATCTGGTTGAAATCGGGGTCGTTGACGCTGTAGCCGACAAAGAGGAACGTCTTTTCCAGCAGCAGGCCGGTCAGCTTGACCTTGACCTGGGGAAAGCTGCGAAAGTAGGTGCGATAGTCCTGTTCGGTGATCACGATAGTGCCCGGCTGCTGCCGGTCGCCGTGCAGCTTGAGCAGCGTCACGGCATCGGCGCTAACGTAGGGCAGGTTCTCGTCGCGCACGACCACGATATACCGCTCGCGGGCCTCACGCAGGGTCTGCTCCAGCAGGTCGTCGTAGTTGGTCGTCATCCAGGTACGGATGCCCAGACGGGCTAATCGGCGGTGGTTGTCGGTCGGGCCTTTGCCGGTCGTATCCGTCTGCTCGACGACGTGGCTGACCAGTGCTTGCCGGCCGCGCGCGGTCTCGTAATATTGGGCAATCTTGAGCGGGTCGGCGCGCAGATGGGCTGGCAGACCGATGCTGTCAGCCAAAGGAGTCAGCAAGTCGTTCCAGCCAGGCAGCCTGGCCCCTTGTGACAGCTCGGCGCCGACGAAGAGCACGCCGTTGCCCCGGGCGAGTTGATCCACCAATTCACGGGGGATGTCCATCGTCACACCTCGGTGTCGCTCAGTTTCAACTCCGCGTCGTCGTCAATCAGCACATCGGTGGAGACGCCGGTCAGTTGGGCGTAAACCAGCAAAGCCGCCAGGTCTGGCTGCCGGGCACCCTGTTCCCACTCGTGGACCCGGGCTCGGCGCGAGGTTTCCGTCCGGCCCACGGCCTCAGCCATCTGGTCCAA
>JAHJIN010000446.1 GCA_018823415.1 Chloroflexota bacterium
ACCTGCGCCCGCTGCGACCAGTACTTGGCGGACATCCCGCCCTGGATGCAGCTGTCGCCGCACCAGCCCGAGCTGCAGAACGGCACGTTGACCATCTGGTAGGTGTACTCGGCCCGGCCGCCATAGCCGTTCTCGGCCCAGCTCAGGTGAACGATGCCGCCCAGGCTGGCGTAGCCCAAACTGTAGGCTGGCAGCGTGGTGCTGTCGTCAGTGCCTTTCAGCTGGATCTGGCTCACCACCAACCGTCCGCTGGCATAGCCGGGGGTCAGCACGTAGCGCCGCACCAGTTGGCCGGCAAAGCGCACCTCCACGTTGGCCAGCCGTTCGGTGCCAAAGGAGAGCATGGCACACTCGTACTCGCCGCTGGTGCTGGGCAGGTCGGTGCGCGCGGCGCGGTTGAGGGTCACGGTAGCGGACCCATAGGTGATGGTCTTGGGATACACGGCCTTGACGTACTTGGTGTTGTGCTCGATGACGCACGGCGGGGCCTGGTCGGGGATGCAAGGGCTGGTGCGCCACTGGCGTTCGTAGCTGATGTCGATGGTGTTGCCGTGGGTGTCTTGTACGTGCACCAGGTACCAGCCGTTATACACCGACTTCATGGTGGTGTCGTGGCCGGTGCCGCACGAGCCCCATAACCGCACCTGGTAGTTCAGCGGCCGAAAGTCGTAGCGGGTGCCGTCCTGGTCCAGCACGTGCCACATGTATTTGTGGGCCTTGGGCGCACCGCTGGGCTCGTAGGGGTTCTCGCCGGCCGGCTCTTGGTACTCGGTAGGCTCCTGCCAGATGCGCCAGAAGGTCTCTTTTTCGGTGTGCCAGTAGCCTTCGGCATCCTGGTACAGCCGGTCGCTGGTGCCATTGAGGCTGAGATAGTGGTTGCCGTCGTGCAGCGAGATCTGGCCCAGACCGGCCAGGCTCCAGCCCCAGCCGACCCAGGACACCTGCTTGCCGCCGAGCTTGGGCTGGCCGGTGGCCAGGCACACGGCCCCCGTGCCCAGATCGTCGGCGCCGCCGCTGGAGTAGCCCAGGGAAAGGTTGGGGGTCAGGCCGCCGCGCCCGGGCGGCAGGGCCAGGGGATAGTTGATGGTGGCCGCGCCGGTCTGCAGGTCGGTGCCAAAGCTGCGCATGTCGGGCACCTCGGGCTCCACTTCCTCGGGGCCCGACCCGCCGGCCAGGGTGGAAAAGTGGGTGACCCAGGCGGTGATGATGTGGGCCTGTTCGTCTACCTGGCTTTGCAAGGGCACCCAGCTATCGGTGGCGGGGTCATAATGGAACAAGCGCAGGCCGCAGGCAGCCAGCCCGGCCACGTCGGCCTCGTCGTAGCGCAGCGTGACCTGGAGGGCGCGCTCGAACTGGGAGATGGCCCGGTCGGCGGTCAGGTCCTGGGCGTGCAGCTCAAAGACGAGAAAGAGCGGCTGGCCGGGAGTGTGGCGCTGGGGCACGTAGCGGACCTGGGCACGCTGGCGGATGGCCCCGGCGGGGAACTGGACGGTCACCCGGCCGTCGGCGCTGGTCAAGGCGCCGCCCTCGGGGCCGACGGTGGCGGTGGTGGCGGTCAGGGCCGCGGTGGGGGTGATAGTCGGCACGGGCGTGGTGGTCGGCGGCGGCGTCTCGGCTACGCCAGGCGGCGCCGGGGTAGGGAGCGTGGCCGTCAGCACGGGCGCCGGTGAGGGCGTCGCAGTTGGGAGAGTCGGGGTGGCCGGGAGGGTCGCCGTGACCGTGACCGTCGGCGGGGGCGCATCCGCCCCGGCGGTCGCCGGGGGCGCAGTGGGCGTCGCGGTGGCCGTCGCCGGGGGTGGGGTGACCTGACTGGCGGCCGGCTGGGCCGGGCTGTGGGCCCAGGTCGCGGGCGCGGTCAGGGACAACAACAGACCGATGATCACCAGGGCGTGCAACATGCGCATGAATGCTCCTCCTGCTCCGCGTGTAGTACTATGCCGAACGAGGAGATGATACCACGACCGTTGCACATTGTCAAGTGCAATTCGTTTGGGGGGGGGCAACCGTTCTTAACCTTTCACTAATCTGGCCGTTGATAATCGTATTGATGCAACATAGATAGCGGAGTTATAAACTGATCATGTCCAGTTTATAGCCCTACCACCTGCTGGCCGGCCCGGGTCCCCACCGTGAGCCGGGCCGCGACGATGGGACCAGCGTTACCCACCGTGACGAACAGGGACCGGGCACCGAACGCCAGACACGGACCAAGTGGGCCAGGCCCCAACAGGAATCTGCACACTCCTTTCAGCATTCTTTTGCTCCCGATGGGCCACTCAATCATAGGAAGTTGTTATGTAACGGATCGCGCTCCGGGGAATGTAACGGAATTGGCCTAAACCGTTACACATCTGGGGGCACCGGATCGGGTATAATATAGTCAACGGCAGTTCGCGCAGTTCGGGCGGCCAGCTGCGCCGAGCCTTACTTCGCGGGGGGCTTGACGGGGACCGGGTTTCGATCTATAATAGTTTATGAGAATGCGAGGCAGGATAGGCATGGAACACCCACCCACAACCCTGACCGACCAGGCCCTGACACCCACCGCCCCAGCGCAGCCCCTGGACGAAAACCCGGCGGCGGTGTACCTGGCCAGCCTGAGCGCCGGCGGCCGGCGCACCATGCGCGGCGCGCTGAACACCATCGCCGGCCTGCTGTCGAACAACCAGGCCGATGCCTTGACCCTACCCTGGGCCCGCGTGCGCTTTCAGCACGCCCAGGCCGTGCGCACCCGGCTAACGGAAACCTACGCCCCGGCGACGGTCAACAAGATGCTGTCGGCGCTGCGCGGCACCTTGCGCGCCGCCTGGCAACTGGGGCAGATGGACGCCGAAACCTACCACCAAACCGCAGCGGTGGCCAGCGTCAAGGGCACCCGCCTGCCGGCCGGGCGGTCCATCACCCCCGGCGAACTGGCCGCGCTGCTGCGCGCCTGTGAGAACGCCCAGGACGCGGCCGGCGTGCGCGACGCGGCCATTGTAGCGTTGCTGTACTCAGCGGGGCTGCGGAGAGCAGAGCTGGTGGCCCTGGACGTGGCCGACTATGACCAGACTGCGGGGACTTTGCGGATTCGGGGCAAGGGCGACAAGGAGCGGCTGGCCCACATCGTCGGCGGCACCGCGCGGGCACTGGCGGACTGGCTGACCCTGCGGGGGACCGCTGCAGGTCCTTTGTTCTGGCCGGGGCGCAAGAGCGGCGCCGTGTACTCGAGCCGGCTGACGGCCCAGGCCGTGTACTATATGCTCAAGAGCCGGGCCCAGCAGGCCGGGATTGCCGACCTCTCGCCCCATGACTTTCGCCGCTCGTTCGTGGGCGACCTGCTGGACGCCGGCGCAGACATTGCCACGGTGCAGGCCCTGGCCGGGCACGCCCAGGTCACCACCACTGCCCGCTACGACCGGCGGCCCGAGGGCACCCGGCGCAAGGCGGCCGAGCTGCTGCACGTGCCCTATCGCGGGACCACGCTGCCGGTGAACCAGAGCAACGAGGCGGATAGAGAGCGGACAGACCGGACGGCGGCACAGCCGTAATGCGATAAGACGGGTCAACGTGCGGCCGGCCAAGTTGGATTTGCCCCCAGGTGATTGCGCGGCGCAACGGGGGGTATTACTGGCTGACGTGCGGACGCCTTCTGACGAAAATACGGCTTTCATCTGATATTTCTACCTTGCCATACGTCGAAACGATCCGTATAATGGGGGCTGGAGAGCAGAACCAGCAGTAGGCATAGATCAGAACCTAAACAAGGGAACCAAGACCACCAGATGTTGAGGCACTCCAAGACCAGTATACCATATCTAGGGACCGGGGCTTGACGCCGGACCCCCGGGGCCGGTATAATGGACCGGAGAGATTTTCAAGCTGCACTTGATCTGGGGTATTTGCTTATGCTATAATGACAATAGAACAAATGTACTGACATCGGGGACATAAGAAAGCGCCCATCATATGGCTGGGGGGCCGAAAGGGCGCTTTCTCAGAGGCGATAAGGCAACAATTTGCCTTCTCTATGTGTTTACTATTGTAAAACATTTTTTCGCCTTTGTCAACATAAGCGGCCCCCCACCAGGGTCGCTTTTTGTCCATCACTAACTGGAGATGCCAAATGCATTCGGACCAAAACACAGGTAAACCCATGATCAGCCGCGAATCACAGATGGAGGTACACCGATGAGCAAACTTAAAAGCGACGGCCCCGGCGGGGAAACCGGGGCCAATAGAGGCGGTGACGACGCGGGCGCGTTTGTCAACCATCACCATTATACAGCCTCTGATCCGGGGTGTCAACCCCCCGACCTACTGTTAACGGCCCGGGCCTATACCGCCCAGGGCGTGGCCGTATTGCCCATCCGCAAGGGCAGCAAAGCGCCCGACCTGACGAGCTGGGCCGAGTATCAGGTCCGGCAGCCCACCGACGCAGAATTGGTGGCCTGGTTCGGCAACGGGCACGGTCGAGACGCGCTGGGCGTCGTCTGCGGCCAGGTGAGCGGCAACCTGGTCATCCTGGACTTTGACGGCGACGGCTCCGAATATCAGGCGTTTTGCACGGCCTTTCCCGATCTGGCCGGCTCCCGGACCGTCATCACCGGCCGCGGACGGCGGCATATCTGGCTCCAGGCTGCCGAGCTCCCCGCGTCCGGGAAACACGTGACGGCCTGGGGACCAATCGAGATCCGTGCCAACGGCAACCAGACCCTGGCCCCGCCCAGCATACACCCAGACACCGGCCAGCCTTATACCTGGGCCGACCCGCTGGCCCCCCTCCTGCAGGTCCCCGACCTGTGGGGCGTCGTGGCCTGGCTGAAGGGCAACACCACGCCAGCCGTCACGCCCCTGGCCCCCGTGGATGGCGGGGCTCCGCGACGCGGGCTATTGCCCTGTGCCGTGGCCGCCCTGGCTGACCAGGTAGACGAGGGCGCGCGCAACGACACCATTTTTGCCCTGGCCCAGCACTGCGCGGCAGCCGGCCTGGACCAGGACCAGGCGGCCGCGCTGGTCCTCCCAGCAGCCGGACGATGGGGGACCCCGGACCGGGAAGCGCAGGCCAGCATTGCCAGCGCGTACCGCGCCGG
>JAHJIN010000447.1 GCA_018823415.1 Chloroflexota bacterium
CCACCGGCGGCGGCCGGGCCGGGACCACGCACCTGGTTCGGTGGTAGGGCACGACACGCGAACTGGGAGCCCGGGCAGATGGGCCAGTGGGTGGCCGCGCGCGCTGGCTGCTCGCTGGTCCGCCACCGTACGGCGCGGCCTAGGGCAAGCGTTTGCCCGCGGGCAACGGTCGAGTAAGGGTTAGTGAAAGGTTAACCTATCTTGGGGTTATGGGGGACAGGTGTAGACATGGCTGTATGACAGTGCTGGAGATCGGCGCGATGTCACTAGGGTTCTGTCAAAGTGCGGATTTCTGTGGTACAGTCACACTGTCTTGCGAAAACAGTGTGGAGGCAAGTACCGATGGAACATCCGCCCAAGATTACCCTGATGGGCTATTTGGCGGACCTACCCGATCCCCGGCAGGCCCGGGGCCAGCGCTACGAATGGTGCGTCATCTTGGTGATCCTCTGCGTTGCCCTGGTCTGCGGGCAGAAGACGGTCTGGGCGATGGCGCACTGGGCCTGGCTGCATGCCCCCGAGATCATCGCCGCGCTGGAACTCACGCACCGGCGATTGCCCAGTGTCTCGACCTTCTATCGCGCGCTGCGCCAGGTTAGTATTACGGCCTTGGAAGACTGTGTGGCGGCCTATGGCCAGGCCGTCAATGTACAGGACCCGGCCAGTGGCTGTATCCGGGGGCTGCAAGGCGAGATGCTGCAGGGTCAGGCACTCGCGCAGCGCGGCAAGACCCTGCGTGGGGCCAGCGCGGCGGGAGAGTTGGTCCATCTGCTCAGTTTGGTCCGCCACGGCAGCGGCGTCGTACTGGAGCAGGCGCGGGTGGCGGCGAAAACCAACGAGATCACCGGGACCCCCCAGTTGTTGGCCGGGCACGACCTGACGGGGATCGTGATCAGCAAAGATGCCTGGCTGAGTCAGCAAGTTATCGACCAGCAGATTTTGGACCAAGGCGGTGATTACTTGACCATCGTCAAGAAGAATCAAGGCCACTTGTCGACCGCCATTGACCAGTTGTTCCAAGCGCCCCTCCTCCCCGGCGAGCCCCCCCCGGGTCCCCTATTCCTATGTAGGCAAGGCGCACGGGCGACTGGAACGCCGCACCTTACTGAGTAGCACCGAACTGAACGACTATGTCAATTGGCCTGGGGTGCAGCAGGTGCTGCGGCGCACCTGTCGTCGCGTCCAACTCAAGACCGGGCTGGCCGAAACCGAAACCACCTACGGCCTGACCAGCCTGAGTCCCGCGCGGGTTCAGCTCCAGCACGTCGAGTTCTTCTCCACCGGACACTGCGTGTGGCGCGGGCATTGGACCATCGAAAATCGGGACCACTATGTCCGCGATGTGACCTTGGGCGAAGACCAGTGCCGCATCCACACCGGGGTGGCACCACAAGCTACCTGCCAGGCGTAGCGTGGTGGCGGCGTTGCGGAACGGGGTGCTCACGGCCTTGCGGCACCAAGGTTGGGAGAACATCGCTGCCGCGCTACGTCACTATGGCGCCTCCATCCAAAAAGCGTTGGCACTAATCGGAGCCGGCGCAACTTGACAGAACCCTAGCAGCCTGTCGGAGTGAAAATGCAGTCCCCCAATTCGCAGCTTTCGTGAGCGAAAACGGACCACAAATCCTGGTTTTGGATCTAAAAACATGCTCAAGTGGGACATTTGGCAACAGGATAGGGAGCTCTCCGACAGGCTGCTAGAGTGAGCGAAAGTGCTATTGCCTTTTGGATACGGATATGATATTATGAGTTGGGAAACGCGAGAAGTACTCACCATACTATGGCTATTGTGTGTATAATTCCTCAGAAGGCAGAAGGTTCACAGTAAAATGCTCGACAGTCAGATAGCAAAAGAAATACTGGATCTGATTAGGACAAGATGGCACAGGCGTAGTACTCTTTTGCTTCTTATACTCTTAGCCAGCATTACAATGCTTGCACTGTTCTCTGCCATCGACCTCGATAAGCTTTCCACAGCAGAATTGGGCCTCGCTATTCTGGTATTTATCGCAATTGCTCTCTTTTGGTACTACAGTACCCGTCTCCCCAAAACCGCAAAGGGAAAAATTGGTTTCGCTGTGGCTATTGCCACTGAAACTACAGAACAGGAAGACCGGATAGCAAAAGACTTTGTAATGACACTCCGTACCCTCTTAGATAATAGCAATCTCAAATACAGCTTCTCTTTCATCGAGTTCCCGCAGTACTACGCCCAGAAGATCAAAGACTCGGAAACTGCGCTTGAACATCTTCGCAAATCTAGATGTCACTTCATGATCTATGGAAGGGCACGAACGCGTCACATTCAGGCAGAAGACCGGTATGTTCTAAACATGGAGGGCATTGTAGCACATAGTCCAATTCCTCAAGAGATCCAGAAAGGTCTCTCAGCAGAATTTACCGATCTCTTACCCAGAAAAATCGTTATCTCGTCCGAAAACGATCTCTTCTCGTTTGAGTTTACGGCGGAATGGGTGAATTTAGTTGCAAAGTACATAATAGGTATTGCCGCAATGCTTTCAGCAGATATCGAATACGCACAGTCACTCTTTGAAGACCTACAGCAAGAGGCGTCAAGATTACAGACAGACTTACCAGCCGTTGTTAAGATTCGGCAGCGGACTCCTGACAGATTGGCCACCACTTATTCCGTACAGGCGATTAAATGTTACCGAGAATGGAGAACAACCAAGGATCTGCAAACCCTTGACAGAATGAAATCCTACCTTGACCACCTTTCGCTTGTTGCTCCTGGCGACAACAGCGGTCGTGTCTTACACGCGATTTGGTACTTGGTAAAAAATCATGACACTACAGAGGCAAAAAGAGAACTTGAGCGATGTCGTACTTCGGAAAGAGACGTTGTCTGGGATTACAATTATGCCTTTCTGCTAGCTTATGAGGGCGATATGCAGGGAGCATTCAAAAGGTACAAGCGTGCATCTCATGAACACTGTGCCGATCCTAGGGTACTTCTCGACATTGAGGAGTTCATTTGCTGGATTTTGGAAAAGGAGCCAGACAAGGTTCAATTGTATTTCTGTCTAGGGCTCCTGAATCTCTTCAGTAAAGGGGATTGGGCGCGTGCTCTTCAGGATTTGGAGAAATTTTTGGAAGTTGCTCCTCCAACCCAATTCAGTAGGGAAATACAACTCGCAGAAAAGTACATAACGGATATAAAAATTGAGTACAGCTGATCTTCCAAGTGGGATTCCAGCCAATACCAGTAACGACCCGTAAAACAACCGCATACCGATGAGTGTATTTGTCAAGGGGGGTAGTGCCGTTCCAATCCAGGGCCACATGGCTGCCTGGCACGGCAGTCGCAGGCAATAGCCAACTTACCCGCCGCTGACCGCCGTCAACGTGGGAAGCAACAACAACAGGAGCGGGTTGTGGGGACGCTGCCGCGTCAGGCCGCTGGGCGCAGTTCTGGGCGCAGGGCCAGGACGTCCGCGACGGGGGTGATCAGCCGGCGCTGTTGACCCCGCGCGATGTGGGGCAACTCGTCCCCGAGGCCCAGGCGAATGAGTTGGGCGCGCACGAACTGCGCCCCGGTGGTCTGGGGTCAGGCTATCCGACCAGACCATGAGCTTGCGGGCCACCCGGTCCGGGTCAGCGTGGCGGTCGGCGGCGCGCTGGGTGAGCACCTGCCAGACCACCACCAGCAGTTTGCGGGCGATGGCGACGATAGCCTTGGGTTTGCCCGGCCGAGCCGCCAGGCGCTCGAACTGGGTGTGCCAGTGCGGGTCGTGGTTGACGGCGGTCCAGGCGGCTTGCACCAGGGCCCAGCGCAGGTCCTTGCGGCCCTGCTTGGTGATGTGGCCGGTCTGGTGGGTCTGCCCGCTGTCATGGACACTGGCCCCGAGGGCAATCGCATTTATATTCATTCCAGTGTACAATGGTCTTCCGAGGCTGATCATAGAGGAGGAGGACCATTTTTCAGGTGAGTCAATGGATACAAAGAACCAAGATGTACAACTGAGTTCTCCCTGTCCGTGCGGGAGTGGCAGAAAGTATGGGGAGTGTTGTGGAACACCAGCAGCTTTCCACGTTGATTTTCTGGATAGACGTATAGAGGTATTTACAGAGGCTATCCTAGTCAATACACTGCGCCGAGAAAACGAAAGGAAAGCGGCACTCTTTGATGAACAATACAAAGAAGAACTTGATGCAATGTCAGCGGAGTTTGCCCGAATCGTGTCGGCTCTATGGGCAGGAATTAAGAATCTTGACGAGAATAAGGCCGCAAATACTGGTCAAGCTGCCGCAGCTTCGCTTTTGCAGTATGCCTTGAAGACGACAGAAGCTGCAACTGATTTGTTAAGACGCGGTTACCGCCACCAAGTGGGGATGCTCATGAGAAATGCCAGTGAAGCTATCGCTACTGTCATAAGCATCGCGTCTAATCCCGAAACTCTCGATAAAGTAAAAACCGGCAAATTCAAATCGCCGGACGCAATTTCTGAAGCAAAGAAAATCATACCGTTTTTCGGTAGATGGTATGGTGAGTTGAGCAGTATGTTCACTCATCTAAACATTGACCATTTTGAATGGGAGCCTTTGTTATCTCAAGACGACGTTTTAGTAACACAGACCTGCATTCTGTTTATCAAGACAAACCTAGTTCTCACGAGCGTGGCTACCGAACTAATCTTCTACGATTATGTAGCGACTCCGAGATTCTGGAAGGAAATTGAACCAGATGCATATATGTATGCTCCAGACGAAGATACTTGGGAATGGATGAAAGCGTTTTTTGGAGAAGGATATTGTGAGCTGAGGTAAAAGGCTGGTCTTACATGGGTGAGACTGCCGCCCAATTATGGTCGGTGGGGCGGTCGCCCGCTACGCGCCGCCACCACTTCACCCTACGGGCCGGGCGTGAGACGTTAACCTCACCCGGCTCCTCAGACGATGGGCTTTGGTCATAGGTACCGCTGGTGGTGAGTTTCATCATGACAGTGACCGTGGCGTAGCGCCAGATTGCTGAGCGCCGGGTTCCGTCGCTGGCCATCCTGGTGGTGAACCTCCATGATGTCTTCTGTCATGAAGCGCAGTCCGCAATGGTCACAACGGCCGCGCTGCCGTTTCAACAACAGGACCACTTGCTGGGGTTTGGAAGGGTCACGGCCCAGGCGGGGCACCCAGTAAGTCCAGTCCCCGTTGAAAGGGCTCTGGTCCCCGCGCACCTTGATGTGTCGTTGGACCAGTTCCGCGATCCCGGCACCGGCGAGTTTCGTGCTCGGGTGGACCTGCCGGCCAACCGGGCCGGGACGACCCACCTGGTGAAATGGCAAAGTGGGGCCTCCCCATTGGGGCGCCCCTTTAAACGACCAAGGCCTCCCCATTGGGGAGGCCTTGGTTTTTAGAACAGTTTCAACTGCACTGCCACCAGTGGCGGCAGCGGCACGGTCCGGCGCAGCGCCTCAACCGTGAGGGTCTCGACCACCGGGGGCGGCGGATCGTCGCCGTCGATGGTCAGGTCATAGTTCCCGAGGAACAGGTCGCGGTCCATATCGGCGCGCGCGAACCGGGCGAACAGGGCCTCGAGATCCGCGGCCCGGTTGGCCAGGGCCCGCTCCACCAGCTCGTCCAGGAAGGACCCACTGGCGGTGAGCTCGCCCAGGCTCCCATCCAGCGATTCGCCGCGAAAGTCCCCGGCCGCCCCACGTTTCTTGAACATGAGGGCCAGGGCCTGTTCGATCAGCGTCTCCAGGGCATTGAGATACACGATCTCGACGCTCTCGGTCTGGGTGGGCCGGCGCAGCCGGGCCGGGGCCTGCTGGAACACAGTGCCCGAGTATGGCGGCTGGTAGAACACCGCCGTCTGGAACTGGATCAGGTTCAGGCCCACACTGGCGGCCCCGGTGTTGACGAACATCACGTCGCAGCCAGGTGCGTGCTTTGCGATCCAGGCCCCGCGCTTCTGGGCCTGAACGGCGCAAAAGATGGCCCGGAGGCCGTGCTCGAGGCACAGGGGCACGAGGCGCGGCGTCACGATGTCACGGGTCCCGGTGTAGTCCAGGAACCCTACCGTGCGCCGGCCCCGGTCCACCTGGGCCTGCAGTTCGTCCAGCAGCGCCTGCTCGGAAGCGAACAGCCGGGCACGGTGGACCCGCGGCTCGTCCCGGCCGGCGCATTGGGATTCACACTGGACGTGCCCGCATACCGGGCACACCAGCTCCAGGCTGGGCGCGCTGGCCCACTCCCCACCGTCCTTGTCCAGCAACTGCTCGGGCCGCCAGGGCGCGATGGCATAGCTAGACAAGGTATGGAGAAAAGAGCCGGCCAGCTTGACCCCGCTCTGGGCCCCGGCGCGCAGGGCCTCGTAGCAGTCGTCCCGGTACCGTTTATAGGCCCGGAGATGCTCGGGATCCAGGCCTACTGGCGTCAGCCGGTAGTGGATAGGCGGCAAGGTCACGCCCAGGTCGCTGAGGCTGGTAAAGATGGTGTAACCCAGGAACTCGGCCACGAGGGCCGGGCTGACCCCGGGTATCTCCTTGGTGCTGGTCCGGGTACGCGTGGACCAGCGCGTGTGGCCATGCTCGCTGACCTCGACCTGAGCATCCGTGTAGCGTCTTTCCTCGTACCCGTAGGTGCGGACAAAGGCGCCGACATCCCGGTAGCGATAGCGCTGTCGAAACGCCGCGTCCACGCGATGCGCCAGGTAGAACACGGACCTGGCGTACCCGCTGTGCAGCGTGCCGGTCATCAGCATGGCCTGGTCGGCCATACTCAGCATCTCGCCCAGCGCATAGCCGGCGTTGGTGTCCTCGGCTGAGTAGCCGTGAACTTCATCGAACACGACGGCGCCCACCTGGTCGCGGCCTTTGGCCCGCAACCACTCGGACACCGAGAGGCGCGGCATGGGCGGCGGGGTAGACTTGGCTACCGTCACCGGCTGGCCCTGGGCATCGGTCCACTGGACCATGTACTCGCCCGGGCGGGCCGGGTCAGGTACGAGGGTGCGCGTAGGGGCCTGGACGACGTGCCGGGTGCGCGTTGCGATTGGCCGTGTTTCTTCGACCAACTCGACAACATAGTCCCCATTACCAGCGGGCCACCGGTCAACCGCACGCAAGACCGTGGTTGACTCAGTGGGTACTGCCAGCACTCGTTGGTAGCGCACCGTCGGCGGGGCTACGCGGCCCAGGCCAGTGGTGGCCGGGGGGATGTCCTTGACCCGGCCCAGGTTGCGGCCCTGCTGGGCCAGGAACGACCCACAACCCTCCAGAACCGTCTTTTTCTCCTCCTGCACGACGGCGCTGCAGCACTGCCGCAGCGACTGGCAAAAGTATCCGTCGTCGTTGGTGATGACGGTACCCTTTTGCGTACCGGTGGGGTACACCTGGACCCGACCACAGTCCGGGCAGCGGTAAACGGTGACCTGGCGCCGCATCAGGCGACACACGTCTGGCGGGATGGCCCGGTAGTCGTTGACCACGTGCTGATGGTCCGTGACGCGGCGTTGGATGTCCTCGGCCTCCGCCGGCGGCAGCTCTTTCAGGAGCGCCTCCAGCGAGATGCGGCGGTAGGCGGGGCGCTTGAGCACCGCCGGCACCCAGCCGCAGCCATCCTTGAGCCGTTGTTTGCTCAGGACGGCGATGCGCAGTTGCCCCTGGTTGCCGGCCTGGCGCCCCTGTTTGACGAAGGCGATGGCGTCAGCCAGGGTCTCGATTTTGGTTACCTGCGCCCAGGGCACGGTGGACCGGGCCTCGGCGACCATCTGATCCACCAGATGGGCCTCGGTCACGAACCAGCCGGCCTGGCGCTGGCGGGCGGCGGAGCCGCTGGCGTGGAACAGGGCCAGAAACCCCGATCCAACCAGCGACTTGCCATAACCCATCTCTGCTTCCACGAAGATGGCTTTGCGGCCATGCTCGGTCATGGCCCGGTACAGTGCGGCCAGGACGTGGCGCTGCCCCGGCCAGAGGCCCCGGGGCTTGCCCGGCAGCGGCTCGCCCGGCTTGCATCTGGCGATGGTGCGCCGCACGGCCTCGGGCAGGCTGCGATAGTCGAACTGGTATATGGGCTGGAAACGCCGGAGCGCGATGTCCACCAAGTCGCTGGTGTACGCAGCCATGAAGGTTTCCAGGGCCTCGTCGTTGTCGATGACCTGGAACTCGCCGGTCTGCGGGTTGAATAGGGTTATAGCGGCCGTATAGTGCGTCCGCGTGACCCGGGTATCTGGATCACTGGAGGCCCCTACGACCTCGGCCTCACCCTTTTGGATGCTGCCGCGCATGATCCAGTCTCCCACCCGCCCGTTGTCGAGCAGGCCGGCCTCGATGACCGAGGCCAGGTGGCGGCGCTTCAGAGGCACCACCACCCGGGTTTGCAGGGCCACCGGGGGCTTGAGCTGCTCGGCCAGGGTCACGCCGGCGGCCAGGCCATCGCGGCGCAGCTGCTCCGGGTCCATGGCGGTGCCCCGCAGCAGGATGTGCTGGCGGGGGTGGGCCGGGATGGGCAGCGGGTCGGCGCACGTGCCCGGCGCAGACGCCGGACTATAGCCCGGCGCAGACGCCGGACAGGTGTCGGGCAGCACCGGCGGCCCCGCGAGGAGCAGTTGCCGCAGCCCGTCGGCGCTGACGGTCTGGTCCCGCTTGGCGCGGCGCACCGCGTACACCACCACCTGCCCGTACGGGTTGGGGTCCGGGATGGTGTAGACTCGGAGGTCCTGGTAATACTGGACCAGGTGGGGGGCGATGTGGCGGTCCTCGATAATGCGGTAGCCTGGTACGATGTAGACCAGGATGCCATCGGGGACCAGGGCATCGCGGTAGCGGCGCAGGAAACGCCACTCCATCCGGTTCCCTTCCCCGTCCACGTCATAGGGCGGGTTGGAGAACACGACGCTGAACTGCTCGTGCCCACAGGTGACTTCCAGCGCATCGCCGATGACAGCGTGGTCGGCGCGGTGACGCGCCCACGAGCCGCGGTCGGCGTTGATTTCTACCGCTGCGAATTTCAAATTCCAGCGGTTGGCCAGCGCCCGCCCGACCTTACCCCGGCCAGCGCAGGGGTCCAGGAGCCAGCTCCCGGATCCAGCACACGGCTGGAGCTGGGCCGCGAGGCGGCGAAAGTGGGCCGGCGGGGTCTGGACAAAGCCAGCGTTAGACACACTGCGGAGCCTACTCATCGTACCCCTCCGG
>JAHJIN010000448.1 GCA_018823415.1 Chloroflexota bacterium
CACTCGCCGCAGACGCCGGGGTAACTGGCCTCGTCGGCCAGGACGCGACGCAGCTCCAGGATGGTGGGGTGGGTCAGCCAGATGTCGCGGATGCTGTCCTCCCCCAGGCGACCATAGACCAGCTCGGGGATGGTGCGCCCGATGCCGCACAGGACGATGTCGCCGTTGCCCAGCATGCCCAGGATGCCCAGCACGCCGCAGTCGCCGGTGCGGCCGCCCCGGCGCATCATCTCGCGGATGGGCATGAGGGCCAGGGAGGTGTTGAGCACCAGGCTGATGGGCAGCCCTTCCTCGCGGAGGCGCGGGCGCAACTCGTCATAGACATAGTGGGCCAGGGCCATGCGCTCGTGAAAATCCAGGCCCTCGCCGCGTTCGTGCATGGCCGTGCCGCGCCCGCTGTTGGTCACCGGGTTGATCTTGACTGAGCCGGCGCCGTGAGCAGCCGCCAGCCGCACCACGTCCTCGATCTGGTCGCGGTTGCCCCGGTGGGCGCACATGATCACCTGGGCATTAGTATACCCGGCTGCCACCAAAAAGTCCAGCCCCCGCAGGACGGCGTCAAAGGCACCGTGAACGCCCCGGAAGGCGTCGTGGGTCTCGGCGTCGGCCCCGTCAATGCTGACCGAGATAAAACTCAGCCTGGTCTCGTCCTTGAGGTAGCGGGCCACCTCGGCGGTGAGAAGGGTGCCGTTGGTCTCCATGTTCAGGCCCAGGCCTGCTTCCGATAGCAGGTCCACGATCTCGATGAATTGGGGATGGAGCATGGGCTCGCCGCCGGTGAGCTTGGCGCTGCCCAGGCCCATGGGCTTGGCCTCTTGCACCGCCGCCCGCAGCGCGTCCACGTCGATGACGTCGCCGGGGTCCGGCTTGCCGTCCACGTAGCGGGGCGTGATCCAGCAGTGGCGGCAGGCCAGGTTGCAACTGTTGGACATGTAGAGGTAGAACGCACGCAGCGGCGGCACGCCGTCCGGCAGGTCCAGGGGCGGGCGCTCGGGTCGTTCGGGTATGGCTTGTTCGTCGAAATCGCAAATGGTCATGAATACTCCTTGAATTGTCAATTGTCGATTGTCAATTTGTAGGCCCGGTAGCAGATCACCGGGTCAATGACGTTCAGCTGGCCGAACTTGCTCATGACGCTGGCCGGGCAGCCGCCGGCGCAAAAACCGGTATACGCGCAGTCCTGGCACGACTCCAGGGCGCTGAGGGGGATCTGGCGGCGGTAGCGCACCACGTTGATGGACGGATGGTGCAGCCAGGCGTCCTGGATGGGGTTCACGCCCACCACGCCCATCGTGAGCGTGGGCAACAGGTTGCAGGGGACTATGGTGCCATCGTGGAGGATGGCCATCTTATTAAATACGCCGCCGCAAGAACAGAGCGTGCCCCGGCCGGGCTGCCCGGTCTCGCCCCGGGCCACGCGCTCGGCAATCTCGGAAAAGTGGCGAGCGCGAGACAGCGGTCCGGCCGTCGCGCCGATGCGGCCGCCATAGCGGGCGTCGACGGCCGTGAGCGACTGCATGACCCGCCGCCGTTCCTCTTCCGTGAGGACCACGTCCTGGCCGTAGCACCGGGCGCTGCCCATCTGCTCCGCCTCGTTGGTGCTGAACCCGCCCAGCCCCACGTCCTCGATAAGCAGCCGGGCCACGTTTTCCAGGTCGTCCACGTTGTGGCGGTTGATGGTGACGCGCACTGTGACCGGAAAGCCGGCGGCTTTGAGCAAGCGCAGGCCGCGCAAGGCCCGGTCAAAGCTGTTGGGCGGCCGGCTCTTGTTGTGCACCTCGGCGCACGAGCCGTCGATGGATACCTGAATCGAGTCCAGGCGAGAGCGGCGCTTGCCCACCTGGAACTGTTCGATGGTTTCTTCGGTGATGAGGGTGCCGTTGGTGAGGATGCTATAGCGCATCCGGTTGGCGATGACGCTGTCGATCAGCTCAAAAAGGTCCGGGCGGGTGAATACCTCGCCACCGCTGAGGGTCACACGCTGGACGGCCAGTTCGCCCAGCTCCTGGAAGCAGACCAGCCAGCGCTCGGTGGGCAGGTCCGAGAGGGCGGCCATCTCGTCGGCGTAAAAGCAATAGCCGCACTTTAAATTACAGCGCCCGGTGATAGAGATGTCGACGTTCTTGGGCCGGGGTTTGAGGCCGGGGGGCGGCACGGTGGGGTCAAAGACCGGGACCGGCTCAGGCGTCATCGTTCGCCTCCAGCACGAAATTTGGCAGCAGGGCCTGGATGAACTGGGCCGCGTCCTCCGCCGCCTGTTCAGCGGCAACGTCACGATAGGTCTCTGTCAGGTACGCGGCCATCTCGTCCACGGTGCGCGGCGTCTCCATAAAAGCCCAGAGTGCCCGGCCAGGGAGATTGACGATGGTGGTATCATCGGTATCCGGGTTGTAGAGGACGGCGCCGTCCTCCTCGTCGCCGCACGAGACGGCGGGATTGGCCTGGTAGCGCGTTGATTCGGTCATGAGAAACCTCCTGTGTTTTGCGTCAGACGTCATGTCACTTCAAAGCCGATGAATCCTTCTTCCGCCAGGTCCTCCAGTAGCTCGACCACGTCGTCGTCTACGGTGGAGGGCGCGTCCTTGAAGTGCTGCCGGACGCCGGCGATGATCTGGTCCACGGTGCGCCGGCCGTCCACGAGTTGCCACACCACCACACCGGTGGGATTGAGCGCCAGGGAGCCGGCCGTGTCCAGGTTGACCAGGACCGCCCAGCCGTCCAAGCCCGCTCGATAGGCAGCGGCCGGGTTGGGCATGGGCTGTGCTGTGGGATGCATGATGCACGCTCCGAAAAAGGTATTGGGCCTATCCGCCCATCAACAGCCACAACACCAGCACCGAGACCAGGGGCACGGTAATGTTGTCCAGCCCTCTGACTGACAGGGCCTCGACCACGGTGGCGACCACGGCCACTACCAGAGCGTACAGCCCGGCGGCACCCGACGGCGTTCCCAGCCCCCACAACACCAGGAACACTGAGACCAGGCTGAACAGAAACATCGCCGCGCTGCCCTCTAGCGACCGGGTGGTGCCACCGATGGTATAGCGGTGCCGGCCCCAGCGCACGCCCACGATGGACGCAAAGGCGTCGCCCCAGGTCATGGGCATGAGTCCGGCGGCAATGACGGCCGGCCTGGCCCAGCACAGGGCAATGACCAGGGCGAACGAGATGGGAAAGTACACCGTGCCCAGGTTGCCCTTGTCCTCCAGCTCCATCGCCTTGAACACCTCGCGCCGGTACGAGATGTAATTGAGGACGATAAACGACAGCGGCGGGATGATGGCAAAATACCAGTTCTCGAACACCAGCACCGTGCCAATGGCCCACAGGCCCACGCCAATGTGCACAAACTTGCG
>JAHJIN010000449.1 GCA_018823415.1 Chloroflexota bacterium
GGATGACGAGGACCTGCCAGCCGGCTTCTCGCAACCGGGCTAACCGGCGGGCTTCGCGCTCGCGGCGGGCCGGTGAGGTAAACGGCGGGTCATAGTGGACCTGGCCGTTGACCTCGATGATGCGTTGCGGACAACGGCGTTGGCTTGGCCAAAAGCAAAAGTCCACCGTGATGGCCTCGTCGGGAAAGGGTTGGGCCTCGCGTGCGTACTCGATGCCCAGATCATCCAGGATAGCGATGATGGCCCGTTCGTGGACCGAGGGATGGGCCAGGCGTTTCTGCCGGGCCTTTTCCAGCATGAGATCCAGGCCGTGGCGCTCGATGGTCACGGCGGCTCCCTGCTGTCCAATGCGAGCCATGTGCTTGGCTCCGTATTTGGCATACGTGGCCGGGCCTCCCAATGCGCCCAGGGCGGCCATGTTGGTTTGCGCGGCGCGGGCGCGACCGCCACGGCGGCCCCACTCGCGTAGTTGCTCGCGCCGGGCGTCCGTGATGGTCACGACGCTGCGGCCGTGGCCGTGACCGTTTCCAGCAGTTCTAGTACCTGCTCGACCGTGCTCACCGCCCGGGTAATGGCCGTGAGGGGATCGGGGTGGTACCGCTGGATATAGTCCCAGGTGTGGCCGGTGTAATCGCCGCAGTCGTACAGCGCGGCGAGCACCACGGCGGTAAAGTCGGCGACCGTTTCCTGGTCGGTGTCCTGACCAGCTTTCAGCCGACCGTTCAGCCGGGCGTGAGCAGCGTGGGCCAGCTCGTGAAACCACGCAAAAGCATCGTGGGTGCCGAGCTTGACCCGCTGACCGTCCACGGAGCACTTGCCCAGTGCATCACCTAACGGTGTCCAGGACACGTCAATGCCCAGGGCTTGCGCGGCGTCCAGTAGCGGCGGCAGCGCGGCCGGCTCATACGAGACGGTGCTGCACTCGTCGCCGTCGGT
Source organism: Chloroflexota bacterium (assembly GCA_018823415.1). Classification (GTDB taxonomy): domain Bacteria; phylum Chloroflexota; class JAHJIN01; order JAHJIN01; family JAHJIN01; genus JAHJIN01. Next base: position 937 of record JAHJIN010000449.1, read on the forward strand.
GACTTCGTAGGAAAACACCGGGACGGTGCGAAAGCCATAGACCTGGGTCGTTTCCTGGCCGGTGGCTGGGTCGGTCTTGGTCTTGATGAGTGGGACCAGGATGTACGCGGCGCGAGCGCCTTGTTGCACCTGGCGGCCTACTTCTTGCCATTGGCGATAGCCACGGCAGTCCAGGCTGTGCGTGAGTGCATAAACCAAGCCCTGGTTGCAGAATGACCAGCGGGCCATTGGTGTGTCACCGCTGATTTTCAGCCGGGCCAGTTCGATGATCGGGCCGAGGTCGCCGCTTTGAAAGCGGGCCACGACCTGATCCAGGGCGGCTTGGGCCTTGTCACTCAGCTTCATCATTCACCTCCTCGTCCATGTCAACCAGTGGTTGACATTCTACCGCCTGGTACACCACGTCGGCCTGAAAGCCCAGGGCCAATTGCTCGATGGCGACCGGGTCCTGACCGTCGCGGGGCTTGGGCGTGGGTTCGCGGGGCAGCTCCAGCTCACCGGCATAGGCCGCCAGCAGGCTACGGAGATTGGCTAACATGCGCTCGGTAGTGGTGAAAAAGCTCTGACACTCGCGGCCCAGCTTGATCATGCGCAGCCGGCCGCGCTCTACCACTGGAATGCGGTGGCAAACAGCATCGGAAATCCACCACGTTCCGTCTGAGAACACCCGGTCCAGCAAACCGTGCTCGTTGAGATAGTTGATGACCATATAGTTGGCCTGGCCCAGGCCCCACCAATAGTGAGCTGGGAACAGGCGGCAAAGCTCGTGGATGTAGCGGCCCCGCAGGTTGCGGGGGATGGGGCCGCGCACCAGGCCCCCCAGGGCCACGAGGCGGCTCTGGGCCGTGTAGTAGCGCAGGTGGGGGTGTTGGGCGTGGCGGCGGGCGTTCTGTTCCGGCGTCAGGGCGGGGTTGTACCCGGCGCTGCGCACCGGAAAGATGGGGATGACCGGATAGCCGGCCGCGACGAACGCCTGGTACATATCCAGCGTGCGGCGGCCATCGGGGTCATCGAGGTAGTCGTAGGCCATCGCCCCCAGAGGGGCAATGTTGCCTACGGGACCCGGGTCAATGAGGTCAATGGCCGCCATGTAGCGATCAGGCGTCCGATGCCGACCTTCGATGACCGGGTCCGCTGGTTTCTTGCCCTGCTTGAGCTTTTCGCTGGTAGACCAGGCCCGGTACGCGGCCGAGTCCAACACTACCGGTAGGTAGCGGTGGTCGGCAGCGTATGCCCGCTGGCGACCGGCGCGAAAGCGCAGGTCCCCACTCTTGGTGACAACAAAGAGATGGTCGGGGAACAGACAGGCGCGGGCCGCGTGGCGCTGCGCCTGTTGCGCTTCGTGCTGGATAGCCTGGCGGGTTTGGGGCGTGAGGTTGCCGGCGATGCCGAATAGGGCAGGGTCCGTCCGCAGACGGTGGGGGAGTTCCCCGGCGCTGCCGCATTGGGCAACGTCGGGAACCAGCTCGCTAACC
>JAHJIN010000049.1 GCA_018823415.1 Chloroflexota bacterium
GACGTGTTGCGCAATACCACCGAGGGGTTCGCGGACTTGGTGATGGAGATTGCCTGTGGGTTGCACAACTTCAGAACCGCCCGCCGCCGCGCCAAGCACGCGAAGCAAAGGGCTGCCGAGCCCTATTTCCGATAATGTCTATTGTACACGATTGACAGGCCCATGTCCAGTATCGCCCAGTACCAAGTTCCTATTCAACCGGCTGGACACTGTGTGGTACAATACGTATGAGCAAGCTGGATGATTCGCCAAAAGGAGAAACGCGCCATGATGCTTTCTGGTCGTTCGATATTCGTGTTGCTGGTCGGCGTGACCTTGTTGGTGGGACCGCTGATGTTCTTTGCCCCGGCCCTCGCCGATGCGCCCCCGCCCCTGGTACGCGTTGGCCTCCAGAACCAGGATACCCTGGTCGAGCTGGGGCCTGATCAACTGCTGGAAGTCGAACTGCCGGCGGTGCCCTCCACTGGCTATCATTGGTGGTGGGGCGAAACGACGGGGTCCATTCTCCGTCCGGTGGGCGAGGCCGAGTTCCAGGCCGTGTCCGACCTGGACGGAGCGCCCGGCACCGTGCGGTTGCGTTTTCAGGCCGTGCGCGCCGGCCAGGAAACCGTGACCCTGGTCTACCAGCGGATCTGGGAGCAGGCGCCGCCGGAGCAGACGTTCACCCTTCAGGTACGCGCCGCCGGCGATTTCACCGCCGTGCGCGACTTGCCCCCGGCCGCGGCCACGGCCGCAACTGCGGTTGCGGTTGCCCAACCTTCGGCCCCGGCCGAACCCGCCACGCCGGATCTGCTGATGACTGTGCCAACCTCGTTCAACTGGTGCGACCTGGGCGCCTGCACCCCCATCAAGAACCAGGCCAGTTGCGGAAGCTGCTGGGCCTTTGCCACCACCGGCGTGGTAGAATTGCAGGTCAAATACCACGACGGCGTCACCCGTGACATGGCCGAGCAATACCTGCTTTCGTGCAACACCGATGGCTGGAGCTGCGCCGGCGGCGGCCGGGCCTTTGACTATTTCATCAATAGTATCCCGCCGGGCGAGCCGGCCGCCGGCGCGGTCTACGAGACCGATTTCCCCTATACCGCCACCGACGCGCCGTGCAATCCGCCGCACACGCATCACGAAACGCTTGTCTCCTGGGGTATGCTATCCGGCCTCCCTGCTGCCAGCACCATCAAGCAGCTCATCTATGACTATGGCCCCGTCTATGTGAGCATATGCGCCGGGCCGTATTTCAGCGCCTACAACAATGGCGTGTTTAGCACCAACGAGAGCAGCTATTGCGGCGGTGGCACCAACCACGGCGTCGTCCTCACCGGCTGGGACGACAGCCAGAGCGGCGGCGTGTGGATTTTGCGCAACTCGTGGGGCAGTTGGTGGGGCGAGGATGGTTATATGCGCATTACCTATGGCACGTCCAATGTGGGCCGCTACCCGGCCTATGTGGTGTATCAGACCGGCAGCAATCGACCGCCCAACGTGCCGGGCAGCCCCTCGCCGGCCGACGGCGCCACCGGCCAGGATGTCAACGTCAATGTGGGCTGGACCGGCGGCGACCCGGACGCCGGCGATACCGTGACCTATGACGTGTACCTGGAGGCCGGCGACAGCACGCCCGATGTGCTGGTCTGCAACGACACCTCGGCCACCGCCTGCGAGCCGGGCACGCTGGCCCTCAACACCCACTATTACTGGCAGGTCATTGCCACCGACAATCACGGCGCGTCCGCCACCGGCCCGGTCTGGGATTTCACCACCAGCAGCGCGTGCAATGACCCCTATGAGCCCAACAACACCCCGGCTCAGGCCACCGGCATCAGCTATGGCACCACCCGCACCGGCATGGACATTTGCCCGGTCGGCGATGTGGACTATTATGCCTTTACCGGGTCTGCCGGCGACGTGATCGTCGCCGACATTGCCGCGCAGGTCAATGGCTCCAACCTGGACTCGGTCCTGTATCTGTATGACACCGACGGCGTGACCCAGTTGGCTGTTAACGATGACGACGATGGCCTGGACTCGGGCATCACGCACACGCTGCCGGCCAACGGCACCTATTACCTCAAGGTGCGCGAGTACAGCGCCGACGAAGGCGGCCCGGACTATACCTACGCCCTCTCGTTGAACTGCAACAGCTTTGACATCTATTCCCGGTGGGCCAGCAGCGCTCCCACCATCGACGGGCGCATCACCGCCGGCGAATGGGCCAGCGCAGCCCAGTATGACATCACCGACTTGGCGGCGCTCGGCGCTTCGGCGAGTGACGCCATCTGGCCGCCCGGTGTGACCCACGCCCAGAACCTGGCCCGGGCGACCGATACCGCGGCCCCGGTCACGCTGTACGTGATGAACACCGGCGCCTATCTGTACCTGGCTATCGACAACCCCAATGACACCTCGGCCGAAGTCTATGACCAGATGGGCCTTTATTTTGACGACAACCCGCTGCCGCCGGATGGCCAATGGACCAACTCGGCCTGCGGGCACGCCGATGGTGAAGGCAACTTTTGGGTAATCACCAACACGGTCAAGTACCGCGAGTGGATCGCCGGGCCAGCCATTTGTGACCCGGTAGCGCCGGCCCCGGGGACGACGGGCGCGGTGGGGCACGCCAGCGGCCACACCCAGGCCGAACTGGCGATCAGCCTGTCAACGGCGGCGCTGCGCGTGGCGGCAGGCCAGCGCACCAATGCGTACCTGTGGATCTATGACGAGGCGGCTGGTGGGTTCCACGGCCAGTGGCCCCAGAGCGCCGATTATCAGAACCCGGCCACTTTCCGGCTCCTGGCCCTGGTCGCCGGCGAACTGTCCAACAAGGCCTACCTGCCCCTGGTGATGCGCCACTAATTTTGTGCGCTGACATAGACTTCTCCGAGTAGGCGCTTTTTCGGCCCTCTCCGTGGGGACACTGACCTGACATACGGTCTTGTGGTATAATACCGCAGCAAGCTTGACTACGCCCCCGGAGGTGCTGCGGTAACCCCATGGACCACAAACGA
>JAHJIN010000050.1 GCA_018823415.1 Chloroflexota bacterium
AAACGGCAAACGTGACTCTAGCCCGGCTTCGCCGGATTATAATCCCCGAAGCGCAGCGGAGTGGGATACGTAACCGATCCATCAGTTTACCAATCCACCAACCAGGAGGAAAAAGATGTCTGCCAAGCGCATGCTTCTCACCATTCTGGCGGCCAGCGCGGTGCTGCTGGCCCTGGTTCTCGGTTCCCAACTGGCCGGCGGCAGCGTCCAGGCCCGCCCCCCGGCTCAACCATCTGATCCAGCGAATGTCACCGTCCCCTATCCCGGCCGCCTGGCGGATGCGGCCGGCCAGCCCGTCCCCGATGGGGCCTACGACTTTGCGTTCACCCTGTACACGGCCGAGACCGGCGGCGCGCCACTGTGGTCGGAGATGCAAACCGGTGTGCCGGTGCAGGACGGCGCGTTCCAGGCTACCCTGGGTAACGGGACCTCGCTCCCCCAAGAGGCGTTAGCCGACGCTCTATGGCTGGCCGTGGCCGTGCGTGGGCCAGGGGAGACCGACTTTACCGCCCTGGCCCCGCGCCAGCAGGTGAGCGCGGCCGCGACCGCGCCGGACAGCCCCTCGGCCGGCCTGGCCTGCCCCCACGACCACTGGGGCGAAAGTTGGGCAGGAAGCGGGGTCGGCTTGTCTACGCGGAGCAACAACTGGGTGGGTCTGGTCGGCGTTGGCACGACCAGCATGATCATCAACCCGCTACCGTTGGGCGTATATGGCGTGTACGGGCGTGGTGACGATGCTGGCGTGATCGGTGAAAGTGACACGGGTACCGGCGTGACCGGTGGAAGCAACTCAGGTGATGCCGTGAGAGGCATCAGCACCAACGGAGTTGGCGTACGCGGAGAGAGCACGAACCATGATGGCGTGCGCGGTGAAGCCAGTGCCTCGAATAGGAGCGGGGTGTACGGCTACAACAGCGGCAGCGGCTATGGTATGGCCGGGCGCAGCGTCAACGGCTGGGGTCTGGAAGCCGATGGAAATGACGATGGCCCCTTCACCAGCAGAAAAGGCGACCTGCTGCTGGACGGCAGTTATGGCGACATCTTTACCCCCGGCTTTCTGCGGCTGTGGAGCGACGTTGACGTCTATGTCATCATGGACGCGAACAACGATGGCTTTAACAGCTTCACGCTCTTTAACGGCGCCGGCTCCGCAGTCTTTAACGTGAATGAGAGCGGCAACCTGTGGGCGGCGGGCAGCAAGGCCGCCCTGGTGGAGACCCCGAACCGCGGCCCGCGCCTTGTCTATGCCGTAGAGAGTCCCGAAGTCTGGATCGAAGACTTTGGCACGGCCTCACTGGTGAACGGGAAGGCCATCGTGTCCATCGAGCCTATCTTCGCCGAGACGGTCAACCTGGAGATGGACTACCACGTCTTTCTGACCCCATTAGGGGACTGCAAGGGGTTGTACGTGGCGGCCAAGTCCCCCACCTCTTTCGAGGTCCGAGAGCTCGGTGGCGGGACCGCCAGTACCGGCTTCGACTATCGCGTCGTCGCCAAGCGCCGCGGCTACGAGAACACCCGCCTGGAATCGCCAAAGGTGCCGGCCAGCCCAGACGGCAAGTAGGAGGTGAACGATGAAGACCCGCAACGTGATCGTGGTCGCTTTCGGGGCCTCCCTGCTGGTGGGCGGCGTGGCGTTGGCGCAGACTGGCGGTCCCGGCCCGGCCCCGTGGCACACCGTCCCGGCTGGGATGGCGGCCGGTGGAAGCTACCACCTGACCAGCCTGGCGTGGCGCGCAAGTGGCACAGTCGGCGGCGGGGGCTATCGCCTGGTCGCCTCGGACCGGGCCGCCGGCGGCAACCAGTGCTGCTGCACCTACCTGCCCATCGTCCTACGTAACTTCTGAAATCAGGGACCCGTTTTTCTTTAGAAAACGGGTCCCCCAACACTGAACAAGGAGGGCAACATGTCTACCAAGCGCATGGTTCTCGCGATCCTGGCGGTCAGCACCGTCGTGCTGGCCCTGGTGCTCGGTTCCCAACTGGCCGGCGCGCAGCCGCCGGCCCAGCAACCCATCCTATCGGGCAGCACCATCCCCTATCCCGGCCGCCTGACCAGTGCGGCCGGCCAGCCTACCCCCGATGGGGCCTACGACTTCACTTTCACCCTGTACGACGCAGCAACCGGCGGAAATCCGCTGTGGTCCGAGGTGCAAAAGGGCGTGCCGGTGCAGGGGAGCGCGTTCCAGGTCGCTCTAGGCAGCGTGCAGACCATCCCCGTGGCGGCCCTCAACGGCGGCGAGCGGTGGCTAGGGGTGGCCGTCCGCGGGCCGGGGGAGAGCGAGTTCACCGCCCTGGCCCCGCGCCAGCAGGTGAGCGTGGCCCCAACCGCGCCCGATAGCCCCTCGGCCGGCCTGGCCTGTCCCCACGACCACCTGGGGGAGCGTTGGATCGGCGACAGCGGCGCAGCGATTGACGGCCTTTATGTGCAAAACACAAAGGCCGGTGGCACGGGCGTGTGCGGAAAGAGCGACACCGGTGATGGCGTGGTCGGCGAGTCCGGCGACCCGAACAAGAGTGGCGTGTATGGCAATAACACCGGCAGCGGCTATGGCGTATACGGCAGCTGCGCCGGTCTCGTCTGCTATGGCATGTTCAGCGATGGCGATATGGCCGTGGCCGGCTCGTTGTGGGTGGATAGCGCCCTGACGGTGCAAGGCTACGCCACCTTCGGCGGCGGCAAGAGCGGCTACGTGGTCGAGATCGCGCAGAACGATGACTCTGTAGCCCTGGAAGCAGGCGACGTGGTGATCATCAGTGGTGCGGGGCCGGCGGTGGTGGGTGAAATCCCAGTGGTCAAGGTACGCCGGGCCGCGGTCGGGGAGACGAGCGCCGTGGTCGGCATTGCCGACAAACACTACGTCCCGGCCTCGAAAGCAGCGGCCTCGGCTGGAAGAGCCGAGGGTGTCTTCAATGACGCTGTCATCGCCCCCGGCGAGTACCTGACCGTGGTCACCCTGGGCGCGTACAAGGCCATCAAGGTGGATGCTTCCTACGGGGCCATCGCGCCAGGCGACCTGCTGGTGGCCTCCCCCAACCCCGGCTACGCCATGCGCGCCGTTTTGCCGCAGCCCGGCACCATCATCGGCAAGGCCCTGAGCGCGTTACCATCGGGCACCGGCGTCATTCCCGTGATCGTCACGCTGCAATAGGAGGTGGCGGATGAAAACCATCCGAGCGATGAAAACCCGAACCGCGCTTCTGCTCGTCGTCGCCCTGCTGCTGATGGGTGGCACCGCGCTGGCCCAGACCGGCGGGCCGGCCCCGTGGCACACCGTCCCGGCTGGGATGGCGGCCGGTGGAAGCTACCACCTGACCAGCCTGGGCTGGCGGGTGAGCGGCACGGCCGGCGGTGGAAGCTACAGCCTGGCGGCCTCGGACCGGGCCGGCGGCGGCAACCAGTGCTGCTGCACCTACCTGCCCATCGTACTGCGCAACAAGTAGTTCCGGGCCCTGCGGGTTTCCCAAACTCGCAGGGCCTCTCAGAAGGAGGGTCCCATGTCTACCCGGCGAATCCTGCTCACGGCCCTGGCCGGCGGTGCCATACTGCTGGCCGGCGCCGGCTCCCGGCCGGCCAGCACGCAGCCCTCGATTCAGCAGCCCACGTCCGGCGGCGTCTACTACGTGTCTCCGGCCGGCGACGACCACCACCCGGGCACCATCGCCCAGCCCTGGCAGACCATCCAGAAGGCGGCGGATACCCTGGTGCCCGGCGATACCGTCTACATCCGGGCGGGGACCTACCCCGAGCGGGTCATCCCCCAGCACTCCGGGAGCGCCGGCAGCATCATCACCTACGTCGCCTACCCGGGGGAGACGGTGACGCTCGACGGGACCGGCGTGGTCGTGCCGGAATATCGCGGGTTATTCGACCTTACGGGGCGGGATTACATCCGCGTGTCTGGCTTGCGGGTGATCCACTCGAATTATTACGGCATCGTCGCCAACAATTCCAGCCACGTCACCATCGAGTATAACTACACCTATGACACCTACTCGTCCGGCATCTCTTCGTGGGACAGCAATCACATCATCGTGGCCGGCAACGAGGTGGTCGGGGCCTGCACCGGCCCCTGGCAAGAGCATATTTCCATCAGCAGCACCGACACCTTTGAGGTGCGCCACAACCACATCCACGATGTCATGCCGGGGACGGAGGGCAAAGAGGGGCTTTGCGTCAAAGACGCTTCGTCCCATGGCAAGGTGTACGGCAATCAGGTATACAACCTGAACCACGTGGGCATCTACGTGGATGCTGAGGCCGAGCATTTGTTCGACATTGAGGTGTATCAGAACGTCGTTCACAACATCGAAGCGATGGGCTTTTCACTGGCTTCGGAGCAGGGCGGGCTGTTGGAAAATATCCGCCTGTACAACAACGTCGCCTACGATAACCTGGTGGGCCTGTGGCTGTCGGCCTGCTGCATGGCGACGCACCCGTTCCAGGACATCACCATCATCAACAACACCTGGGCCGACAATGGGCGGGATGGCTGGGGCGGGGGGATCGGCATCGAGAACCCGCAGGTGCAGAACGTGGTCATCCGAAACAACATCTGCAGCCAGAATGTCTATTCGCAGATGGCTGCCGACCCCAGCATTCTGCCCGAGTTGACGGTGGATCACAACCTGACGGATGGGGATCGTGACCCCGAGTTCGAGTTCTACGGCGTGGGCGACCTGCTTGACGTATCGCCCTCGTTCGTGAACCCATTGCTGGGCAACTATCACCTGCTGGCCGGCTCGCCGGCTATCGACCACGGTTCCGCCATGGGCGCGCCGGGAACCGATTTTGACAGGCAGGCCCGGCCCTACGGTGCCGGATACGACATCGGGGCCGACGAGTACGTGCCGTTCACGAATTTCGTCTACCTGCCGATTGTGCTCAAGAACTGGACTGCCACAACGAGATGATGCGTTCCGAAATGCGCGAGTTCTGCTTTCTCCCAGCAGATTCCACGGTGTCTCCGATGCATTTGCACCGGATAGCGATGCACCAGATCCGGCCATGTGTGTACACACACAGATCCAGCTGCGCACGCCCACCAGGACGCAGTAAAACCCACCAGCATCGCTGTGTGGGTTTTGGACATACAGGGCCAGACCAGGCAACGGTTTCTCGGGGCTGAATCAGATGAGCTTGGCCGCCAGGTCGGTTCAATGGACCGTGGTCTGCTGAGCTTGGGGCGCCCGGTCTGTGCACATGATCAGTGTTATAGCTTTGCGACTCTTTGTTTGACTGGCCGCGCATTGTGACCGGGGCCGAAATCGTCAGTGGGTTGGTGCGGGGCAGTGTTCAAGGCGCAATGGGATAAGTACACGACCGCAGCTTGACATCCTGATTTCACATTAGCCGTATCCTGGATGTCGGCTGTCTAAGGGCGGCCCGCTACCTGTCCGTGTATCCCAACGTTCTGGCCGTGGCGGCCCAACTGGTGCGGGACGAGGTGAGTGGGTTGTTCCCGTTCCCCAACGAGACTGCGGAGAGCCGCTGCCCAGCGGTGATACTCGGCCGTTTTCCGTCTTGGCTTGAATACCATGTGATGAATGTCCGTGTAGGATCACCCTGGCGGCTCAAGGTGTCTTGATCCGGCGAAACTCTTCTGCTTCCCGCCTGATAATCGCAAATTCTCTGTCACTGCTGGTCCACAGCTACGTAGTCGGTAGCATTATATCTGAGGCAACGATATGGTCAATAGTAGGAATATTAATGAGGCGATTCCGTGTATTGTTTTTGGACCACGGGTGTGCTATAATAGTTCAGGACAAAGCAAAAGGCCATCAGGAGTGTGCGGCTCACAATGGCCTTGGTCCGCTTCTTGGTTCAGAAGAAGCGTTCATAGAAAGTATATCACGGGAGCCGCCGGTGGCGCAAATCTGGTCTGGGGACCGGAGATCTGACCATCGGCGGCTGTTTTCATGTCCGGCCCCAACTGCGACCCGGTGCGCTGTCCAGGGGGCTGCGCACCGCCAGGCCGCCGCGATTGAGGACGTGGGTCGGAGTGCGCCGCGGCGCAGGTGAAGCCCGACCGTTGGGCGGATAAAGAGTGCCGCAATAACTTGGATTATCAAGAAATAGATGAAGGCATATTTTATGAATGCAAATATATCGACAGGTAACGAAACCCCAGTTATACTGCGTCCAGTAAATGGTGGCAACTGGCGCGACATTACAAAGCTTAAAGTTACCGAGGCACAACGTGAATTTGTTGCTGAGCCTTGCTATTACTTGGCACTCTGTTGTTATGGAGACGACTGGCGACCCCTTGCCATTTATTTAGACGAGCGGGCAATTGCAATGCTTGCAGAAGAACACGGGTACCAACACTTTGCCTTGTCATACCGTCCTAATAATAGTGCGAAGCATCTTTATCGCATGCTTGGCTTTATAGAAGCAGATGAATGGGAGGATGATGAGGTAGTGGCGCGCCTATCTCTTGTAGGGAAAGGAACTGACAATACTGAAAACACAATGAGACCATAATTTTTGGATTTATCGGTTGTAGTAGAGGCGAGGCAACTCGATTGAGAGCCCGAGTGCGATTAACCGCCACTTCAAGTTGTGTCGACTTTGCACTGCCATTATTGGGCCAACCAACCAAAGTTATGTTTTCAAACTAATTTCAGTATAGATGGTTGATGAAGAAGGAAATATAGCCATCCAACCAGGAAAAGATAGTCAGGTTGAAACAGGGCTTCATCGATTTCTTGGCTACAAAATACCCGCCCAACAAATCAATGCACGCGAATTGCTACCACCCGTATTTACAACGGTTACGTGCTGGCAAACAAATGGGTCATTGTGGCGACACTTGCCAGCCTGCAATCGCGTGATTTCAAGCGTTAGCCAGACGGGTCTCCGTACTCTGGTGACGCGCGGACTGAACGCGAAGCGCGGATGCCGGCTCGGAAGTGCCGCACTCTGGCGGCGTAGTCATATGACGAGGAGAAGACATGCAAGCCAAGGACCTTCGACGCTACATCAAGACTGTCGAGAAGATGGTCGTGCCCGCCAAGGTCGCGTCCACGACCCAGGGCAGCGCCATGCTCCGCAAGCTGCCGCTCGGACTCCAGCGGTACATCGTCAATAGAGGGGCGCGCACCAACCCATACATGAGCTTCGTCGTCGAACCGTACTGTGTGTTCCTCGCCTTTGAGATCGCCGATACTGAGGCGGCCGAGCGGCTGTTGCCGCCGAACTATAGCTTGTTCCCTTCGGCGATGTTCAGTGATACCCCCAAGCGACCGTGCGCGATCATTGGTGCCTTCAACGTCCACACGAGCGTGTTTTGGGGGAGCCGCGTGGAGTTCTACCTGATCGCTGAGAACTGCAAGACCGGACTTCTCTCTTGGATCATCGATGAGTATGAGAGCAACACGCACAGCTACGACCCGAGCCAGGGCTTCATCGGCCCGAGCACGTCGCATTCGGTAGTCACGACATCCTATCTCGGAGAGATCATCGTTGATGTTGCGAGCGCGCAGTCCGACAACAGCCTCGCCCTCGTCGCCGACCTGAAGAACGGTGTGCTAACGGAGCTCGATCAGCGCCTGTGGGTCGAGGGCAACCTCTCAGTCGACTACGGCGGTGAGCTGCAGCAATGCACCAAGCCGTTCAGTCTGGTGTTCGATCCGAAGGAGATGGCGCAGGCGCTAAAGCTCCCGCTCGACGATATCTCGCTGTGCACCAACACGTTCGGCGCAGGCGCACTGGATCCGATGCCGTTCGAGGCGGCGTGCTTTCCGTACGCGCAGCACTTTGTCACGACGAGCGTCCCGACAGCCACCTCGATGCGGACGGCCGAGGATCTCGAGCAGGCCGTGACCGAGTTCAACGACAAGATGAATGCCCCTCAGGAGACGGACTGCCAAGAGTGAACGATGACGAATCGTAAGGGCGTCTTGCCACCTACCGCATGGCTCGGACGCTGGTTGGACCGAAGATGCCTGCTGTCTAACAACGGCTTCCACCTGACTCGCTTCGCTCACAGGTGAAGCCGGACAACGTTAGCCCGCTCATCATGAATACAATGGATGTCTGATACATGCCCAGCTTACAAAGTTATTTTTTCAGGGTAATGACAAAAGTGGTTTCGCTTCGAATGAATTCGATTACGTCTATTCCCAAGTTACGGGCTTTTTCAGAAAAGATTTCCGGGTCACCGTTGCTGCCTGATGGTGTAACGTCGCATAGACTCGAAGTAGATGGGGTTTCTATTGAATGGATTGTTCCACCTCGCATATCTTCAAAGTCGGTTATATTGTATTTGCATGGGGGTGCCTGGGTACTGGGTTGGTATAACAACCATCGCTTGCTTGTTGCCCATATTGGACAAGCATCCCAGAGTCGTGTTTTGGCCGTAGATTATCGCCTGGCACCTGAGAATCCATTTCCAGCAGCTCTCGAAGACAGCCTTGCAGCCTATCGCTGGCTTTTGAAAGATGGGATCGAGCCAAATCAGATTGTAATAGCAGGTGATTCGGCTGGGGGCAATTTGGCGTTGGCAACGTTAATGGCACTTCGTCAGCGATGAAGAACGCGTTTTTTTCGCACTGGGTCTGCCTATCTTTGGTGTGAACCAGTGCCACAGCTAGTAGCACGGCGAGTTGCCTCCCCACATCTGGGGCCTGGTAGCTGGGTAGCGTTGACGATCTGTCCAGCCCGC
>JAHJIN010000450.1 GCA_018823415.1 Chloroflexota bacterium
CACCCGGCCGCCCACGCGGTCGCCGACGCGGCCAGCGAACCCAGCGTCAATTGCACAAATGTCCGCCTTGAGATAGGACGCGCGAGTTGTTTCCTGGTCATGATTGCCTCCAAGAACAAGTATATAATAGTTTACCGTTTCAGTCAAGTACAATGAAAGGAGACGCACATGCTGTTTGAGCGCATCGAATCGGCGGGGCTGGCGCACTATTCGTACCTGGTCGGCGCCGGCAACGAGGCAATGGTCATCGACCCGCGCCGGGATGGCGACGTGTACGTGGACCAGGCCACGTCGGCCGGCCTGCGCATCGCGCACATCCTGGAGACGCATCGCAACGAGGATTATGTGGGGGGTGCGGTGGAACTGGCGGCGCGCACCGGCGCCGAGGTCTGGCACGCGGACGCCCAGTGGGAGTACGCCTATGGCCAGCCGGTCCGGGACGGGCAGACGTGGATCGTGGGCCGGTTCACGGTTCGGGCACTGCACACGCCGGGCCACACGCCCGGGCACATGAGCTATGTGCTGCACGACGCCAGCGGCGCGCCGTGGGTCGCGTTCACCGGCGACGCGCTGTTTGCCGGCGACGTGGGGCGTGTGGACTTTTTGGGGCCGGAGCGGCTGCAAGAGATGGCCGGCCTGCTGTACGACTCGATATTTGGCCGGCTGCTACCGCTGGGCGACGGGGTCCTGGTATGCCCAGCGCACGGCGCCGGTTCAGTGTGCGGTTCGGCCATCGCCGACCGGGTCTGGACGAGCGTCGGGCTGGAACGCCAGCACAATCCGCGCCTGCAGGCCGCCAGCCGCGCCGAATTCATCGCCAACGTGGCCCGCGAGCTGCCCCAGGCGCCGTATTTCCGGCGGATGGAGGCGTGGAACCTGGCGGGGCCGCCGCCGTTGGGGTCACGACCGGCGCCCCGGCCGCTGTCGCCGGCTGCGTTCGCGGACCAGATGGCCGGGGCAGTGGTGCTGGACACCCGGGACGAGCTGGGATTCAGCGCGGCGCACGTGCCCGGCGCGCTCAACATCGACGCGGACCGGCTGTCCAGCTATGCCGGGTGGTTCGTGCCCTATGCGCGGCCGATCCTGCTGGTGAACAAGGGGGCTGATCCAACGACGGTGGTGCGGACGCTGGCCCGGATCGGGTACGATGACGTGGCCGGCTATCTGGCCGGGGGGATGCTGGCCTGGCACACGGCCGGGCGCGCGAGCCAGTCCGTGCGGACGGTGACGGTACAGTCGTTGTGCCGGGAGCTGGACGCCCACGGCGAGCCGTGGATCCTGGACGTGCGCAGTCCCGAGGAGACCCGGCACATGCCCATCCCCGATGCCCAGCAGATCCACGTGACCGAACTGCCGCAGCACACCGGCGAGGTGCCCCGGGACCGGCCGGTGTATATCTTTTGCGGCAGCGGCGTGCGCGCCACCCTGGCCGCCAGCGTCCTGCAGCGCGCCGGCGTGACCAACGTGATCGTGGTGCTGGGCGGCCTGGCCGGCTGGTCATCCACCACTTGCCCGCTCGGGTTGTGACCAGATGCGTGGGAGAGAGCACTTCCGCCCCTAGCGCCCAGCGATCAGGCCAGTGACTCGGCGCTGGCTTCAGCCGGCGCCGGGGCGCCGGGCTTGGCGATGGTCACGGTCTTGATCTTGACGCCGGCCATCTCGATCACGGTGATTTTCAGGTTCTGATAGCGCAATTCCTCGCCTTCGTAGGGGATATGGCCCAGTTGCGCCAGGATAAACCCGGCCACGGTCTCGTAATCCTCACTCTCGGGCAGGTCCAGGGCGAGTTCCTCGTTCACCTCATCGACGCGCATCCCGGCATCCACGAGGTACGTGCGCTCGTCGATGGTCTGCACCTCGTCCATCTCGCTCACCAGCTCGTCGCTCAGGTCGCCCACGATCTCTTCTACCAGCTCTTCCGTCGTGACCAGGCCGGCCGTGCCGCCATACTCGTCCAGGATAATCGCCATCTGGACATTGGTGCGCTGCATTTCGGCAAACAGCACGCCGATGCGTTTGCTCTCGGGCACAAAGACCACCGGCCGCAGCAGGTCGCGGATACCGCTGTCATACGTCGCGCCCCGGCTCAAGGCCAGCATCACGTCCTTGATGGAGAGAATGCCTACGATGTCGTCCAGGTCTTCCTGGTACACCGGAAACCGGGCGTGGGACGATTCGCCAAAGATGCGCAGCAGGTCGCCGATGGTGGCGTCCACGGACACGCCCACGATGTCGGGCCGGGGGATCATGGCCTCGGCGGCGCGGCGGTCGCCAAACTCGAACACGCGATGCACCATGTCGCCTTCGACGTCCTCTACCGTCCCCTCGCGCTCGCCAATGTCCACCAGCATGCGGATCTCTTCTTCGGTGACGAACGGCGAGTGCATGGCCGTGCGACTGCGCAAGAGGCCGAGCAAAAAGTTGGTAGCCAGGGTAAAGAGCCAGATGACCGGCCGGGCGATCTTGGTCCAGATCTCGATGGGCCGGGCCACCAGGAGCGATAGTCGTTCCGCGTTCTGGGCCGCAAAAGTCTTGGGCGTGATCTCGCCAAAGATGACTATCAGTACGGTCATGATGAGCGTGGCGATCAGCTCGGTGCCGCCGGGCAGAATAGAGTGAAAAAAGGTGGTGGCGACCGACGATGAAAAGATGATAAAGGCGTTTTCGGTGAGCAGGATGGTGGCAAACAGCCGCTCGTGGTTCGCCACCAGCCGTTCCACGGCCTCGGCGTTGTGATTGCCCTCGGCAACCAGGCGGCGGATGCGGATCTTGTTCACCGAGATGAGCGCGGCCTCGCTGCTGGAAAAGAACGCCACGGCCATGATGCTCAAGACCATGATCACCAGGCTCGGGACAACCCCAAGTTGGCCCACGGGTATACTCGCTTCCACGACTCCTCCTTGCTCCTGCGGGAACAGGCTGCACGCCGAGCGTGCAGATTGCAGGTGACAGACGTTATGGTATAATGTGAACGGCGCTGGGGCAATTATACCATATTTGCCCCAAAAATCGACCGACGAGGATACGCAATGCGCGGACGATTCTGGCTCGCCGGGGGACTGGCCGCCGTGGTGGTCGTGGCGGTCGCCGGGCTGTGGTGGCTGCTGGCCGACCTGCCGTCGCCGGACGAGTTGCGGGTGCGCGCCGGGCCAGACACCACCAAGCTCTATGACCGCCAGGGCCAGCTCTTGTACGAGGTACTGGACCCACGCACCGGGCATCGCACCATCGTCCCCCTGGCCGACATCCCCCCGGCTTTGCAGCAGGCCACCATCGCCACCGAAGACGCGGCATTCTACGCCCACGCCGGCGTCGATGCCCTGGGCATTGTCCGGGCCGCGTGGATCAACTTGCAAGGCGACGAGTCGGTCGTGGTGGGCGGCTCGACCATCACGCAGCAGGTGGTGCGCACGTGCCTGCTCTCCGAGTCGGAACGCGGCGAGCGCACCTTTCGCCGCAAGATCCGCGAGGCCGTGCTGGCCCTGCGCCTCACCAGCCAGTACACCAAGGACGAAATCCTGGCGCTGTACCTCAACCAGGTCTATTACGGTCACCTGGCCTATGGCGTAGAGGCG
>JAHJIN010000451.1 GCA_018823415.1 Chloroflexota bacterium
ACTAGGTCTTGCTCGATTGGGCCACGAGTTCGCGGGCCTGGCGCAAACAGCGTCGTTTACCACGTCTGCCCACTCCAAGCCGTGATGAGGTCCCGAGCCTTTTGCTCCTCGTCCGGCCCGGGGCCCGCGTCGAGGTAGGCACGCATGGCAGCGATGGCTTCTGTCCTGCGGCCAAGCTTGACATAGCACAGGGCCAGGTTCCAATGCGCCTCGATCCAGGCCGGTTCCAGTTCCAACGTCTGGCGATAGGCATCGATGGCCGCCGGGTAATCGTGCAAGGCAAAGTAGGCATTGCCCAGCCCAAAGTAGGCGGCGGACAACTGGGAATCGCGCTCGATGGCCGCCTGGAACTCGGTGCGGGCCTGATAGGATTGCCCGGCCGCCAATGCCTGCTGGCCGCGATACAGGTACACGCCGGCTGAATCAGATTGTTGATAGATGAACAGGGCGGCGCACCACACAAACAGCACGCCGGTGAGTACCACGGCCCACCACTGCCGGCGCCATCCATTTTGGTCTACAATAACCCGGGTGCCGTCCGGTTGTTGAGTGAATCTATAGAGCGGCGCCAGTTGCCAGCCAAGGATCAGGCCGGTGACCAGGCCGCCCATGTGGGCCATATTGTCAATGCCCGGCGTGGTCAGCCCAATAAACAGGTTGAGCGCGATGACCATGACCATGTTCGCCAGTCGCCGCTGAGATAGCGCGCCAAAGGCCTGTCGCTGCCGCCAGTAAAAGGCCGCCAGCGCCCCGACGAGGCCAAAGATGGCGCCAGAGGCCCCGGCCGACAGGTGCGGGTTCAGGGCAAAGCTCGCCAGGCTGCCAAACAGCCCGGCGAACAAATAGATGATGGTGAACCGCTCGCGGCCATACAAAGCCTCAAGCTCGGGGCCCAGGATATAGAGCGCATACATGTTAAAGGCCAGGTGCAGCAGGCCAATGTGCAAAAAGCACGAGGTGAGTAGCCGCCAGTATTCGCCCATCACGATCAGGGCGTTGACCTTGGCCCCAAATGCCTCCAACACGGCGGGATTGTCCGAGCCGCCAGCCAACGTCATCGCCAGCCAGATAAAGACATTCATGGCCAACAAGACCCAGGTGACGATGGGCTTGGTCAGCGGGATGGAGTATTGACGAGGAGGGGTTGATTCCACAGTCACCTCACGCCGGGTCCGGCACGACCTTGACCAGCACCCGGCGCTGGCGCGGGCCGTCAAACTCGCAGAAAAAGATCCCTTGCCAGGTGCCCAGCACCAGCCGGCCATTTTCCACCAGGACCGTCAAGGATGGCCCGACCAGCGTGGACTTTATGTGGGCGGCGGCGTTGCCTTCGGCATGGTGATAGCCATCCTGAAAGGGAATGACCTTGTTCAACTCGTGCAGCATGTCGCGCTTGACGGTGGGGTCGGCGTCTTCGTTGATGGTGACGCCGGCGGTGGTGTGTGGCACAAAGATGTGACACACGCCGTTTTGCACCCCGCTTTCGCGAATGACGCGCTGCACCTCGGCAGTGATGCTGTCCAGGGTGGTCTGGCTGCCGGTGCGAAGCGTGATCTGGTGAATCATCGGGTCTCCTTTTGAGTGCTGCTGCCCGGTCCCGCGTGCTCGCGCAAAAAGCGCAGCGCCTCGGCCAGCACGGCCGCCTCGGTCCGCGCGTCGGTGGCGATGATCAAATGCGCGTGCTGCCGGGCGTGCCGTAGCCGGTGGTGGGCCGTGTCCAGGTCGCGAACGGTATAGGTGGTATTGGGCCGGCGGCGTCGAATCGTCGCCAGACCGGCGTCCAGATAGATGAGCACATCGGGCCGGGCAATGCGCTGCCACATATCTGGCACATACGAGTGCTCCTGGGCACACGACCGGGCATCATAGCCATGTCGTTGCAGCCCTTGGGCCAACACGGTCTTGCCAGAGGCACAGACGCCAACCACAGAGATGCGCATGGGATCACACGTATGGCATATTTCGTATTCCGCGCGTATCGGACTGGATTGTAACACATCAAGCCCACCCGATCAAGTCATCTGTAATCTGCAATCTGCTCACCTGCCCAAGGAGATCACATGAAACAAGATGCACAAACGGTCAATATCACCATCATTGGCGGGGGATCGTACAACTGGACCCCCAAGCTGTTGAGCGACCTGGCACTGACCCAGGGCCTGCGCGGTCAACTCGCGCTCGTGGACGTGGACCCGGCTGCCCTGGACCTGATGGTGCCCCTGGGCCAAAAGACCATGCAAGAACTGGCCGGCGATTTTGTGGTACGCGGCACCACCAACCGCCAGGAGGCCCTGGATGGCGCAGATTACGTGGTGTTGACCATCAACACCGGTGGGTACGAGGCCACCCGCCAGGACATCGAGATCCCCGAGCGCTATGGCGTGGTCCAGACCGTAGGCGATACGGTGGGACCGGGCGGGATCATGCGGGGCCTGCGCAACGTGCCGGTGGTCGTCGAGATTGCCCAGGATATGGAGTTACTGTGCCCCGATGCTTGGCTGCTCAACTATTCCAACCCCATGTGCGTGCTCACCAGCGCTGTCAACTGGGCCACCGACATCAAGGCCGTGGGCTTGTGCCACGAACTGCTGGGCCTGGAGATGAAATTGCGCTTTGTGTGGGGGAGTTCTATTGGGGTAGACAACCCGGCCGGCGCCCGGCTCAAGCTCGCCGTGGGCGGCATCAACCACTTTTCGTGGGTCACGGCGGCCCATGCCGACGGCGTGGACCTGTTCCCCGGCCTGCTGGAATACGCGCGCCACTACAAGCTGCCCGACATTGCCTACGACGAATTTGACCCCGTTGGCGACCTGTACGCCGTCAAGCTGGGCCTGCTAGAAACCACCGGCTGCCTGGGCGTGGCCGGCGACCGGCACATCGTCGAGTTCTGGCCGGGGTTCATCTCGCCCGAGTTCCCGTATAGCTGGCGCTATGGGGTCAAGCGCACCACGCCGGATGATTTCGAGCGCTGGTATCGCGAGGCCGGTAGCGAGGCTCGGGCCATGCTCAATGGCGAGGAAGACGTCCTTTCAGACCACAGCGGCGAGATCGTGTGGTTGCTCGTCGACGCGATCGAGCACGACCGGGGCCAGCAGTTCTTTGTCAACCTGCCCAACCGGGGCCAGATCAGCAACCTGCCGCTGGACGCCGTGGTCGAAACCTATGCCGTGGCCGATGCCCAGGGCCTGACCCCGGTGACCTTTGGCGACCTGCCCGCGAGCGTGGCGCCCATCACCGCCCTGCACGCCGACATCCAGGAAATGGTGGTGGAAGCGGCCCTCACCGGCGACCGCGACCTGGCGCTTCAGGCCTTTTTGTTGGACCCCATGATCCGCGATTTCAACGACGGCCGGCGCATGTTCGACGAATTGTGTGCAGCGCAGGACCTGTTTGCACGCTAGATATTTTCGAGGAGGACAACTTGGCAGATTTACAGTTCGATGGCGAACGCGCATACCAGCATTTGCACCACCTGGCGGTAGACATTGGCGCCCGGCTGGGCGGCTCGGAGGGCGAGCACCAGGCGGCGCAATACATCAAGCAGCATTTTGCAGGATTGGGCCTGACGGCCCACCTGGAGCCGTTCCCGGTCCAGGGCTTTGACCTGACCGAAAAGCAACTGACCGTGCTAGATCCGCCCCTGGGCGATGTGTTTTGCGAGGTCTATTATCTGAACCAGGACACACCGCCTGAGGGCCTGGAAGCCGACGTGGTTTACGTGGGACCCGGCCAACTGGAAAACCTGGGACCCGAGATTGCCGGTCGGATCGTCATGGTGCTGGGCGGCGTGCGTGGGGCCTATGAGCAACTCATGCGCTTTGGGCCGGCCGGCCTGATCATCATCGAGGCTGAGCCAGACAAGGCTCCCCTGCGCATCGAGATGCTGCCCGAGTTGCGGTCCAAGTTTGGCGCGGTGCCGACGGTGCGCATCAGCCATGAGGATGGCCTGCGACTGGTCAAGGCCGGGGTCAAGCGGGCCCGGATCCTGGTGCGCACCGTGGAAACCGAAGCCACGTCGCACAATGTCATCGGCGAACTGCGCGGGACCGTGTTTCCCGACGAGATCGTGGTCGTTGGCGGTCACTATGACACGTCGCTGGGCATCCAGGGCGCATCGGACAACGCCGGGGGCACCGTGCTGGTGATGGAACTGGCCCGGGTGTTCGCCGCGCGCGGCAGCAAGCGCACGCTGCGCTTTGCGGCCTGGGGCAGCGAGGAAATGGGCCTGCGCGGCAGCGTCCACCACATCAAAACGCTCAAAAAAGCAGACAAGGCGGCGCGCAAGGCCGAGGGATTCGTCAAGGAGCGCGACAAGACCGAGCTGGACCAGCACGTGCTCTGCGTGAATCTGGACGTGCACGGGGCCATCCTGGGCGAAAACCACTCCCGAACCCTGGGGCCGGGCGACCTATCGGCGGCGGTGCGCCTGATGGCCAAGGAACACGGCCCGGCCTACGAGGTAGCAGAAGACATCTATTCGTCCGATGGGATGCCCTTTAGCGAGGCCGGCGTCCCGTCCATCAGCTTTGCCCGGTCCGGCGGCACCACCCGCTACCTGCACACCCCGGCCGACATCATCGACTATTTGGGACCGCAGGCATTGGCGGAAAGCGGCCGCTTTGTCGAAGAATTCCTGGTGCGCTATGTCACCGAGGCCCGGGCCTTTCCCTTTGAGCGAGAGGTGCCGGACAACCTCAAGAATAAGATCCGTGATTACTTCCAAAAGCGGTTGCGCATCGACTATTACGAGGACGACGAGGACGAAAAAGGCGCGTCATGACGCCCCAGTGGATCGACGAGCGGCGCTACCAGGTCAGCCCGCGCACGCTGGTCTTTGTCACCCACGGTGACGAGGTGCTGCTGCTGCGCGGCGCGGCGGACAAGCGGCTGTGGGCCAATCGCATCAACGGCATCGGCGGTCACGTAGAGCCGGGCGAGGACGTGCTCCACGCGGCCCGGCGCGAGCTGCGCGAAGAGGCCGGGCTGGATGCACCCAACGGTGCACCGGACCTGCAACTGCGGGCCGTGGTCCACGCCGCCGGCACCGATACCGTGGGCGTGGTCTTTTTCGTGTTCACCGGGATCAGCCGCACCCGCGACGTACAAGCATCCGGCGAGGGAACGCTGCTCTGGGCCAACCACCATCGGCTGGGCGACCTGGGGCCGGACCTGATGCCGGACCTGCGGGTGCTGATCCCTCGCGTACTGGACCTCGCGCCGGGCGCGCCGCCGCTCTTTGTCCACTCTCGGTTCACAGACCAGGGTGGCATGGTCATCACGTTCGCCGGCGAACCGGCATTGGAGTGCTGACCGCTGACAATCGACCGCCGACCACAGACGACGGACCGCCGCTTTGCCTCGAACCCTCTATGGCAGTCGGCGGTCCGCTGTCGGCGGTCGCGAAAGCGAGGAATCAATGATAAAAACACAAGCACGCAAGCGCGTATTCACCACTGCGGCATTCACCGCTCACGTGAGCGATACGGCGGCCCACATGAGCGACATGCGTGCCGCATCGCGGGGCGGGCGTGTGGACCGGGCCTTTGCGGAAAAGATCATGCTGGCTGTGACCCAGGTCAACGGGTGCCGCTATTGCGAGTACGGCCACACCCGCATGGCGCTAGAGGCCGGCATCCCGGCGGACGAAATCCGCCAGTTGATGGCTGGCGAGTTCGACAGCCTGACCGAGCGCGAGGCCGTGGCCGTGCTCTTTGCCCAGCACTATGCCGAAACCGGCGGCCGGCCCACGCCAGAGGCCCAGCAACGCCTGCTGGATACCTATGGCCCCGATACGGCCCGCGACATCATGGCCTACATCCGCATGATCACGCTGGGCAATGTTGTGGGCAATACGTTCGACGCGCTGCTGGCCCGGCTGACGCTCCGGCCGGTTCCCGGCAGCCGCTTCCGCGACGAGGTGGGCATCCTGGCATTGACGGTATGCTGGGCGCCGGTGGTGTTCGTCAAGGGCATGATGACACGGCGCACGCATCGCCCATCGCCTGCGACACAAATCAGCTATTCATAGAACCCTTCAGGAGGTTGAACGCGGTGGACCCAATCGTACAAGAGATCGTCAACGTGCTGGAAGCCACGCGGCTGGACGTGGCGCGCATCATCCGCGAGGCGCCGCCAGAGACGCTCAACTGGCAGCCGGTGCCAGAGGCCAATTCGCTGTGGGTCATTGCCACGCACATGGCCGGGTCCGAGCGCTTTTGGATCGGCGAAGTGGTGGGAGGACAGGCGGCAGGGCGCAACCGGGACGCCGAGTTCCAGGCCCGATGCGCGTCGGAGGAGGACCGGGAGGCGCTGCTGATGCGGCTGGGCGAGGTGGGGCGCACCTCATGGCAGGTTTTGAGCCGGTTCTCGCCGGCGCAATTGCTGCAAAAGCGCACCGCCTGGGACCGTGACACGACCGCCTTGTGGGTCATTTTGCACGTGGTCGAGCACAACAGCCTCCACCTGGGACACATGGAGCTTACCTTCCAGATGTGGGAGCAGGCCCAGGGGAACGCCGACTGTCAATGTAAGCCACGGGAATAGCCATGTCGCCGGGCTGGCTGATCATGGCGGCCGGATCACTGGGGCTGCTGGCATTCCTGTGCTGGGCCACATACCGCAGCGGCCTCTTGCTGCGCGCCGTGGACATCCCGTTCAACGTTCTCACGTCACCGCCCGAGATGCTGGCCCGGCTGGCACTCATTGCCGTGTGCGTGGGGTTGGGCCTGGTAAGCGGGCTGCCGCCGGCGCAACTGGGCTGGACCTCGGCGGACCAGGCGCTGGACGTGGTGCTGGGCCTGGCAGCCGGCGTATTCATCCAGGTCCCCCTCACCCTGGTCACCAGTTGGGCCATCCAGTCTGATGCGTTGGCGCGCTGGCGAGACCGCCTCTATGACCCGCGCGTGGCCCTCAACATCCTGCCCCGCAATCGCCGCCAGTGGCTCACGGTGCCGCTGGCGTTCGTGTCGGCGGTGGTGCTGGAAGAACTGCTGTTCCGATCGCTGCTGGTGGGCGGTCTGTCGGCGGTGGCCCCGGCCTGGTTGCTGGCGGCCGGGTTCGCGCTGGTCTTTGGGCTGGTGCACTGGCCCCAGGGGATGCTGGGCGTCGTCGCCACGGCCGTGGCCGGGTTCCTGCTGGCCGGGCTGTTCATCGCCCGGGGCAGCCTGCTCCCGCCGCTGGTGGCACATTACGCGGTGAACGTCATCCAGGTCGTACTGGCCTCACGGCAGCGAGAGACATTGGAAACCCTTGGATACGCGAGGCGGTGAGGAATTTGGTCGTGCGGTGAGGTGACCATCCTCGACCAGGCAGCACATCAATGGCCGGCATCTTTTGTTAGCAAGGTCTTGGCCTCACGCAGCCGGGTGCTGAGCAGCAGGCTGAGAACCATGAGCCCGATGAGCACCAACAAGGGCACGGTCATTGAGCCTGTTTCCGGGGATTTGAAACCGTCCATACAGAAGATGAAAACGATCCCCGAAATCTGCCCCATCAGCAACAGCAGGCCGTTGGACGTGCCTTCTGGTGCGGGATAGGCCAATTCCGCACCGTATTGGAACCCGACCGGCCCGGCGCTGAGCAGAAAGAAACCCAGGACCAAGGCAGATGCGAGCAAGAGCCAGTAACTGGTGGCATAGGTGATGCCGATCAGTCCCAGGGTCGCCCCCACCAGAGCCAGGACCAGGAACGGCGTTCTCTGGCGATAGTGGTCAGAGAGCGCCGGGATGACCAGGGCGCCGATAATGCCACCGATGACCATCAGACCGCCCACGACGCCGGCCTCGGTGATCGAGAATCCTCTGGGCCGGACGATGTCTTCGATCCACGTGGTTACCGCATTAAACACTCCCAGCCCCACGAAAAAGATCAGCATCAGGAGCACAAAGCCGCGCTTGCGCAGGATTTGCTTGAGGCCGTCCAGAACCAGGGAGCGCTCTTCCTGACCGGGCGGACAGGGCGGCGTCGGCGGACGCTCCCTGGCGACGACGAAAAAGAGCACGGCAGCGATCACCGCCACGACCCCGTAGATAACCAGCATGCTGCCCATATCCGATAGGATCATCAGATAAGGGGTTAGCGCCAGCCCCAGGATGATGCCGAGGTACATGGCCAGTGAGCCCAGGCCTGCCGCGGTCGCCCGCTCCTGAATGGGAAACCAGCGCACCGCCACGGTGGTCACGGCGTTGAGGATAAAGGGCTGCCCGATGGCGATCCCGATCTGCGCCAGGAGCACCAACGTGTAATCTGGTGCTACCAGGCCCCGCAGCAAGCCGAACACGCCGGTCAGCATGGCACCGATGCCCACGGCGACGCGGATCCCATAGGTGTCGATGGCCCAGGAGGCCGGGATCGAGACGACGATGTAGACGATCATGAAAACCATGGACAAGAGGCCGATGCTGAGGTCCGAGACCCCATAATAGCTGGCGGCGGTACTGGTGATCGGGGCAAAGGTAATCCAGAGGAGCTGGTTGATGGCGACGACAGACATAAACGCCAGCAGCATGACCCATCGGTACCCATAGACCTTGAAACTGGTTTGTTCCATCGGACAAAACCTCCTTTTTAGGGCTCTCCCTCAACCTGGATGGTGTAGCGGTCGGCGTTGGGGTACTGGAGCACGGTGATGTGGAACGTGCCGTCCTGGCCCGGGGCCAATTGCTGCGGGCTGACGTCGGCGGCCTCGGCGTTCACCACGTCGCCGTCGGCGTCATAGATGGTGACAGCTACCCGCACCCCGTCCACGGTCGGCGAGCCCACGTTGCTTACCCGGCCCTCCACGTGATATAGCCCCGCCTGATCCTCGTACTGGTTCTTTTCCACCACGGTCAGCTCGACAGCCGGCACCTGGGCCGCGCTGGTCGCAATGGCCGACAGGGTATAGCTGTGGAACCCCTCTGGCGCCGGCCGCACGATGAGGAACGGCACGCGCTGGCCGGCCCGCACGAATCGCAGCAGCGTGCTTGTGGTGACGCGGTCGATCTGCTGGCCCTGGGCGTTGTACAGGACAGCGGTGATGACCACGCCCTGGGCGTCCACGTCAAAGTCGTTGCGCACCTCGCCCACGATGCGCAATTCGCCAAAGTCGTCCAGGTAGCGGCGATGGCTGACCACCGATAGCGTGAGGCGCTGGCCGCTCACCGGGCTGCCGCCCGGCGTAGCCGTGGCGGTCGCGGTCGCCGCGGCGGTTGCCGTGGGCAATGTGGTGGCAGTGCGCGTGGGCGTAGCGGCCGCAGTGGACGCAGGTGAGCGGGTAGCGGTGGGCGCAGGCGCGCGCGTCGACGTGGCCGGTCGGGTGGCCGAGGGTGAGGGCCGGGGGTAGGCGGTGGGGGCCAGGGTGATGACGCCGGCCAGGTTGCTGGCCCGCGATGTGGCCTCGTCGGTGGCGGCGCGCACGTAATAGATATACAGGTATCCGGGTTGCAGGTCCACGTCGTTAAAGGTGGTGGTGGCGGTCCAGCCCAGCCGGCGGAACCGGGTCCCCACGGTGCCGTCGTCGCCATAGACCCAGTAGCCGTTCGCGTTTGTCGTAAGCGAGGCCGACCACGTGAGCTTGATGCTGGAGGGGCCCAGGGCCTGGGCGCGCAGGTCGGTGGCCGGGGCCGGCCGGGACACCGGCGTGGGCGATGGTGCGGGCGTGTGGGTCACGGTCTTGGTGGGCGACGCTGTCGCGGTCGCAGTCGGCGCTGCGGTTGCAGTCGGCGCTGCGGTTGCAGTCGGTGCTGCGGTCCTGGTAGGCGACGGGGTGACAGTGGGCGTCCGCGTTGCGGTCTGGGTCGGCGTGGCCGTGCGGGTCGCAGTGGCAGTCGGCGTCGGTGTCACCGCGGCCGTCTGCGTCGCGGTGGGAGTGGTGCTGGGTGTCAGCGTGACGGTAGGCGGCCGGGTATTGGTGGGCGACGGCGGCCCAAAATAGAGTGTGGGCGTGGGCGTGGGCGCCGGCGTGTTCGTGGGCTGGGTGGGCGCCGGCGTGGGCGAGTACAGCGGCGTATAGGTGGGCAGTCCCACGCGCGTGGGCGGCGGCGTGAACGTGGCGCGCGCCGTGACCGCCACCGACGTGCAGGTGGGGGTGGGCGTGGGCAACTGCGGCAGGTGTTGGTTCAGCAGGGCGCACAGGGTTCCAAAGACCAGACAGTTGCCGGCCAGCAGGATCGCCAGCAGGATGATGAGCAGCGTGCGGTTCGTCAGCCTCATGGGCTACATGATACCCGATACCGGCGCATGATGCAAGCGCCCCCTGGCCCGGTCAACCGCCGTGACGCCGGGGGGCCCCCGGGTCAGCCTCGCACACGGCTAGGGCCGTGTCGTCAACGCTGGTGTGCTTGAGCACGACGAGGGTGAAATCGTCAAAGGCCGGCGTGTCGCCCACAAAATCGGCGACGGCTTGGTCGATAGCCGCCACGATCTCGCGGGCCGGGCGGTGCGCGTGCTGCTGCACCAGGGCGGCCAGCCGCTCCTCGCCGAACTCGTGGTCCTGGGCGTCGATGGCGTCGGTAACACCATCGGTATAGAGCACCAGCACGTCACCAAGGGCCAGGTCCATTGGCGAGTTTTCCAGCATGACATCGGGCACAATGCCCAGCACGATGCCGTGGTTCGCGAGGCGCACCAGTTCGCCGGTCTGAGCGCGAACCAACAGGGGCGGGTTGTGCCCGGCGTTGGCATAGGTAAGCGAATGCTGCCGAGTGTCTAGCATGGCATAAAAGGCGGTCACAAACATCTCGGACCGGGTATCGGCCAGCATGAGAGTGTTGACCTGGCTCAAGAGCTGGGCCGGTTGGCGACCTTCGGCGGCGGCGGCCCGGATCATCGTGCGGCTCAAAGCCATGAATAGCGCGGCCGGCACCCCCTTGTCGGATACGTCGGCCACCACTAGGCCCCAGCAGTCGCCGGGCAGCTCGATAAAGTCATAGAAATCACCGCCCACCTGGCGGGCGCTGCGCCACTCGGCGGCCACCTGCCAACCAGGAATGGCCGGGCAACTGTCGGGCAAAAAGCTGGTCTGGATCTGGCGAGCCACCTGGAGCTCGCGTTCCATGCGGTCTTTGGCGGCCGTTTCGCGATACAACTGGGCAGTTTCCACGGCGATGGCGGCTTGGTTGGCGATGCCCTGCACCACGTCGACGCGGCGGGTGGTAAAACGCGTCGAATCTTCGGTATAGTCCACCAGCATGAGCCCCATCACCTCTCCCCGGGCCACCAGGGGCAAGGTCAACAACGCCTTGACGCCAAAGGCCTGGATGATCGATTGGGGGAGTTGGTCTTGCTCCTGGGGGTTGTGGATCACGATGGGTTTGGGATCGTTTCGCAGGTTCTCCAGGGCCGGAATCTCGGCCGGGCTAAAGCGCAGGGCCATAAACTCGTCGAACAGTGCCCGGGGCAGGCCATAGATCTGGCTGGCATAAAAGGACTGCCTGGCCTCGTCCCACAAAAAGATACTGCAGCGGTCCACGCCCACCAGCAGCGGCGTGATGCGCGCCACCGTGCTGAGTATTTCGTCCAGGTCGGTGAGACGACCCACCGCCTCGGCCACCTGGAGCATGGCAGTGGACACCCAGGCCTCTTCTTGCAACGCTTCGTAGAGCTGCGCGCTCTCGATAGCGATGGCAGCCTGGTTGGCCATGCCGGCGACGATGGCCTCGGAGCGGGCCGGCGATTCCTGCGCCGGGCGGTTGAAATCTACCACCAGCACGCCCAGCACCTCGTTCTTGCTGATGAGGGGCATGGCCAGCACGGCGTCCAGCTCCCAGGCCTGCACCCAGTGGGCCGGGATGCGGCCGTCGGACGGCACGTCGATCACTTCCTGGGACTGCCGGGTCAGGCGCACCTCGTCCAGCAACAGCAGTTCGCCGGGTTTAAAGCGCCGGCCCATGAATTCCTGGTGGGCCGACGCCGACAGGCCATAGGCCGCAGAAGCCGTGTAGCGTTTTTGCTCGGGGTTCCACAACACAATCAGGCAGCGGTCCACGCCCACCAGGATGGGGGTGAGGCGCACGGTCGTGTCCAGGATGTCTTCCAGGTGCGTGAGGCTGGCCAACGATTCGCTGGCCTGGAACAGGGCTGTGGTTACCCAGGCTTGCTCTTGTTGTTCTTGCACCAGGCGAGCGTTCTCCAGGGCAATGGCGATCTGGTCGGCCAGGCTTTCCATCATGGTCTGGTCGGCCTCGTCAAAGGCCGCGAGCTGGTCGCTCTCCACGTCCAACACACCCACCACCCGGTCGCCCACCTTGAGCGACACCACCAGCTCGGACCGGGCCGCGGGCAGGTATTGCACCAGCATATAGCGCGGTTCGGCGCTCACGTCGGGCACATTGACGGTCTGGCCCTCGCGGGCGGCCCAGGCGATGAGACCCGGGCCATCCAGCGACAGCCGCAGGGGCAAAGGCGGCGGAGGCGTGTCTGGGAGCTTGGCCGGGTCAATGACCCCGTGCCCAAAGACAATGTCGTCCCCTTCTACCAGCCCGATGGACACGTTATAGTAGCCAAAGGTATCGCGCACCAGGCGCACTACCTGATCCAGTAATTCGTCCGGGTCCAGGATGGCGGCAATGCGCCGGCCCACCTGGTTGAGCAGACCCAACTGCTCGGCGCGCTGGCGCTGCGCCTGGTAGAGTTGGGCGTTATCGATGGCGATGGCGGCCTGGCGGGCAAAGGCGGCCACCAGTTCGGCGGCTTCCTGGTCATAGCCACCCGACTGGCGGCGGTCCACGGTAAGCACGCCCAGGAGCCGATCCTGGGTCAGCAGTGGCGCACCCAGGCACGAGTGGTCTGATTGAATGCCAGCCAGTTCTTCAAAAGGATCGGGCTCATGATCATCGTGAAAGATGATGGGCCGGCGCTCGGTGACCAGGCAGCGCAGGCGCGGGCTGTCGTCCAAGGCAAACGAGACTTGCAAGGCTTGCACTGAATCGGGAAAGCCCTGGGTCGCGGTGATGTGGAACCGATCCTCGCGCAAGAGCAAGATGGCGGCCACGTCGTAATCCACCACCATATCCAGTTGTTCCAACAGGCGATGGAGCACCTGGTCCAGATCCAGGGTGCTACCCACGGTCTCGGCCACCTGGCGCATGACATCGGCCACCTGGCGCCGGTGCCGTTCGGATTCAAAGAGGCGCGCGTTTTCGATGGCGATGGCAGCCTGAGACGCCAGGAGCACCAGCCGGTCCCGGTCGCGCTGATCATACGATTGCTCACCCTGGCGGTTCATCACCTCGATGACGCCGATGGGGTTGGTCTTGCCGATGAGAGGCACGGCCAGCAGGTTGCGCGTGATAAAGCCGGTGCGGTCGTCCAGCCGATAAAAGCGCGAATCCGTGTAGGCCTGGTTCACGATGAGCGGTTCGCCGCTGGTGAACACCGTCCCGGCGATGCCCTGGTCGGGCGGCATGTGCAGGCCGCGCACGGCGTCGCCCTTGCCGCCGGTGACGATGCGAAAGACCAGCTCGCCGGTGTGCTCGTCCTGCAAGAGCAGCGAGCCGGCCTCGCTGTTCAAGACCTGCACGGCGCGATCCATGATCTGAGTGAGGATCTCTTCCAGGTCCAGCGAGGAGGTGATGGCCCGGCCGATCTCGTTCAGGCTGATCAGCTCGCGCACCCGGTCGGCGGCCAGTTCGTATAGGCGCGCGTTTTCGATGGCGATGGCTACCTGGTGTGCGATGACAGACAGGATGCGAAGCTGGTCGGCGGTAAAGGTGTTGGGCCGGGGACTGCGCACCGAGATGCTGCCGATGAGCTTGGGGCCGGCCATGAGCGGCACAAACAGAGCCGAGCGGGTGACGGTGTCAGTGGTTTGCGGAGCAAAGGGCAAGTCTTCGCGCAGGCTATCGCGCACCAGGAGCGACCGGCGGTGTTCAGCCATCCAGGCCATGCCTTCACCCAGGGGCAGCACCACGCGGGGCCGACGCACGCCGGCCTCCACCCACACCTGGGCGATGAGGTGCTCGCCGTCGGCGTCTACCAGGCCCAGCAAGAAATTGCTGGTGTTCAGGTTCAACAGGTCGCGGGCCTGTTCGTACACAAACTCGCACAGGTCGTTTACGCTCAATTGCGCCTGGACGATGGACCGGCCCAGGTCGTCAAAGAGGCTCAACTCAGTCACGCGCCCCTGGAGCCGCTGAGTGACGTGGAACAGGCGTTGCAGCACATAGCCCACCAGGAGCACGGCCACGACCACCAGCCCCAGCGCCAGTGGGCCCTGGGCATAGGCCCCCACGATGAGCACGGCAAAAGGCAACGGCACCAGTTCTACCACGAGTGGGCTAGCCACCACACCACGCAGGTAATCGCGCAGGCCGGACCACCCGCCAGCGACCAGGGCCAGCCCGCCCCAGCCCACGTGATCTAGTACGAACCACGCCAGCATGGGCAGGCCCAGCGGGAGCAGCAAATCGGGGGTGAGGAGGGCAAAGGCCAGTTGCCCGCCGGCCGCCAGGTACAGGGCCCCGCTGCTCAGAGCCACCAGGGCCTTGAGCCCGCTGTTGAACCAGGGGAAGCCGAACAAGTCCCGGGCATTGAGCTGGCGGCGGCGCAGGGCGTGTAGTACCAGGTAGGTCAGCCCGCTGATGCTGGCGATCCAGGCGCCGGGGACTGGTCCCAGGATCAGGATGGCTGCCACGTCGACCAGACCCACCAGGCTGTGCTGGGCTTCTGGTGCCACGTGGAACCCAAAACGCTTGACCAGCATGGACAAGACGACAAAAAGCGCCATCTGGCCGAGGAGCAGCGGCCAATCCGCGCTGGCCGGACCAACGGTCACGGCCGACCACGTAGCCCACAGCAGGATGGCATAGCCGGCCAGGCCCACGATGAGGCAATAGAACCAGGCGCGGCGCGAGTGGGTGTCGGGCATGAGTGTCCTTTGACACGCAAAGGGCCGCCACGCAGGTAGCGGCAGGCGGCCCAGGTTGCGAGTGATGCGCTACCCGTTAGTAACTACCCACGGCCAGCACATCGGTGTCGTACATCTTGAAGAGCTTGTCCAGGCCGGCCAATTCCAACACCTCTTTGATGTTGGCCGGCACCTCGGATAGGCGCACGTCGCCCCGGTTCCAGCGCTTGGTGGCCTTGAGCGTCGATACCATGACCCGCAAGCAGGCGCTACTGGTAAAAGTCACGTCTTGTAGATTGATCACGATGCGATAACGATCGTCGTCCAGGATCCCTTGCAGGACTTTTTCCAGTTCGGGGGCGGTGTTGGTGTCGATACGCCCGCCAACCTGGACCAGGTCCACGCGATTCAGTCGAGTGTGTTTGATGTCAATCATCCCATTTCCTCCTAAGAATTAATAGTGGGTCTTGGCACCTATCGAACTTGATTATACCATAGGGAGGCGCAAAAGACAATATCAGGCTGGCGGCATGATCATCTGGATTCCGCCGGGGACGCAGGTGAAGGTCATGGGCGTGTGGCCGCAGGGTTCGGCATCCACGTGGACCGGCCAGGGCGTGGGCGCCGACACTTCGATGTGCTGGCCCTGGTAGTATTCAAAGGCCGGGTCGGCCTGGTGGATGCCCAGGAGCACCTGGGTGCCGTGCCGTAACGTGGAAGGCAGGCCGCTCCCACCAAAGATGCACACGTCCAGCCGGCCATCGTTCAGTTGGGCCGCCGTGGCCACGCGCACAAAGCCGGTGTATAGCGCCGTGTTGGCAATGACCACCTGCAACGCCTCGCGGTGGACTTCGGTCCCGTCGATGGTGATGGTCAGGCGCTCGCCCTGAAACGTGAGGGCCGAGGTCAGGGCCGGCGGCACGAATTCGAGGGGCTGCATGGCGCGCGCCCAGTCGGGACTGTGGGCGGCCTGCGCGGCCACCTGGGCATCCAGTCCCACCCCGGCCAACAGGATAAAGTGGCGGCCGGCGCCGGTTGCCACGGCGGCGTGACCCACGTCGATGGGCTGTACCTGTCCGTTTAGCAGCACGCGCGCCGCGCCCCGCAGGTGTTGCCACACGTTGACCAGGGGGATGCCCACCTCTCTGGCCCACACGTTCACCGTGCCCACCGGCAGCACGCCCACTGCCACCGGCGTGCCCACTGCGCCATTGACCACCTCGTTCAGCGTGCCATCGCCGCCCACGGCCACCACGGCCTCATAGCCCCGGTCTGCGGCCGTGCGCGCCAGGTCGGTGGCGTGACGGGGCCGCTCGGTGGCTTGCGGCGTCACCGACCAGCCAGCCGCACGTAGCATATCGATGGCTTCGTCGAGCCAGGATTTGAGTACCCAGCGCCCGGCCCGGGGATTGATGATGAGCAACGCCTTCATGCCAGGGGGTTCTCCAATGTCGCGCTGCGCTGGCGCAGGGCCTCGTAGAGCAGGATGGTGGCGGCCTGGGCCACGTTGAGCGAGTCGGCCCGGCCCCGCATGGGGATGCGCACGCCCAGGTCGGCCTGCTCCAGCCACCACTGGCCCAGCCCGGCGTGCTCTTCACCCACCACGATAGCCGTGGGCCGGCGCAAGTCGGCCTGGGTGTATACCGTTGCGGCCTGGGGGTCCGCCGCCAGCACGCACACTCCGTTGGCCCGCAGCCAGGCCCGGGCCTCGGCCGACGATGCCTCGGCGACGGGCACGCCAAACAGCGTGCCCGTGCTGGCCCACACCACGTTGGGGTTGTGGATGTCGGTGCCGCCGTCGCACAAGACGAGGCCGTCGGCGCCCACGGCGTCAGCAGAGCGCAGGATGGCGCCCAGGTTGCCCGGCTTGGCGATGCTCACCGCCACAACCAGCAAGGACGCTGCCGACGACAGCGCCATATGCTCCAGCCGCGTGTCCAGGTATGGCCCCACGCCCAGAATGCCCTCCGGTTCGCTGCGATAGGCCATCTTGACCAGAACAGGCTCGCTGGTCGCCCACAGCGCGGCGCCGGCGCCGGCCGCATCAGCCAGCAGGACCTCGGACTCGGCAGTCAGCCGATTCGGGGCAAAATAGACCGTGTGCGGCCGGTAGCCGCTGTCCAGCGCCCGGCGCAAGGCCCGCGCACCTTCGATGACCAGTTCCCGGGCCTCGTCGCGAGCACGTCGGTCGCGCAGGCGCACCACGTGCTTGACCTGAGGGTTTTGCAGGCTGGTCAGCGTTTCGCGCCGGCCGACGAGTTGTTGCCAGTGAGGCCCAGAGACGTCCATATCAACCAGTATAGACCATGAGCGCCAGGCCCACGCTCATGGCGCAGGTACACAGGCACATGAAGGCAAAGATGAGCACATAGCCCAGCCCGGCGATCCCCCCGGCCCGGGCCGTGGACACGCCATACACCTGGCGTACCATGAGCACGTCCAGCACCACCAGCCAGATGAGGATGACCATCAGCAGGGGCATCAAGAGCAGGTTCAGAAACGCAGCCAAGTCGGTGCTGAACAGCCCCACGCCCACGCGCAACAGGTACAACGGCGCCATGGCGAGCACGCCCAGGGGATAGAGATAGCATTGGGTCTTGAAGAGGTCCCAGTATTGCCCGGAGCCTTGAAAGGCCCGGGCCAGCACGTGGACAATGGCCCGGCCCACCAGGATGTTGAGCAGCACCAGCACCGGCATGAGCACGGCCAGCGCCAGCACCAGCCAGCGGGTGGCCTCCATGACCTGCGCGCCATAGGGGCCGGCGGCGCTTTCCATGCCAGCCGTGACCGGCATGGCCGCATCCACCAGGGTGAGCAGGCCCAGGAGCACGCTAAAGACCAGCACCATCACCACGGCCACGCGCAGGGTGCCTCGCTCCACAATGTCTCGAATGGTGGGCCGGGGCCGAACCACCAGCCCCCACAGCCAGCTCAGTTGTTGGGTCATGCGCCCTCCTAACCTGGATAAAGCCGCTTCGCTACTGAACCAGAACCAACCACGTTGACGCTGCTGAAAATTCTTGCTCATCGTACAAGAATTTCACTGGCTAGGCCCTGCCTTATGACAAAGCCGCCACACCCAGGGGCGTGGCGGCCGATGACATATGTGATGCATGCTCAGATGGCGATGGGTCCCAGGACGCCGCTACCGAGCCCTGGTGAAGCCGTTGGTTCGCTGAGCACAGCCAAAAACTCGTCTTCTTCCAGGGTTTCGTGCTCGATGAGCCGCCGCGCCAACAGTTCCAGCTTGTCGCGATTCGTCGTCAGCGTCTCGGTGGCGCGGTCATAGGCCTCGCGCACCAGCGATTGAACCTCGTGGTCGATTTCCTGGGCCACCAGTTCGCTATAATCGCGCTGCTCCGAGATCTCGCGCCCCAAAAAGATGAGTTCTTCTTTCTGACCAAAGGTCAGGGGGCCGAGCTTGTCGCTCATGCCCAACCGGGTCACCATCTGCCGGGCCATCTTGGTAGCTCGCTCCAGGTCGTTGGAGGAACCGGTGGTGGTATCGCCAAAGACCAGCTTTTCGGAGGCGTGGCCGCCCAACAGCGCAGCCAGTTCGTCGCGGAACTTGGCGCTGCTGGTGAGGTAGCGGTCCTCTTCGGGCAGGCTCATGGTGTAGCCCAGGGCCATGCCCCGGGACACGATGCTGATCTTGTGCACCGGGTCTGCCAGGGGCAGCAGGTGCGAGACCAGGGCGTGCCCGGCCTCGTGGTAGGCGATGATGCGCTTTTCCTCTTCGCTGATGAGCCGGCTGCGCCGCTCTGGCCCGGCGACGACTTTCTCCACGGACTCTTGAAAGTCGCCCATGTTGACGCTCTTTTTGTTCTCGCGAGCGGCCAGGATGGCGGCCTCGTTCACCACGTTGGCAATGTCGGCACCCGACAGGCCCGGCGTCTGCTGGGCGAGCTTGAGCAGGTCCACATCGTCGTCCAGCGGTTTGCCGCGCACGTGCACCTCAAAGATGGCGCGGCGCCCATTCATGTCGGGCCGGTCCAGGATCACGCGCCGGTCAAAACGGCCGGGTCGCAACAGGGCCGGGTCCAGAATGTCCGGGCGGTTGGTGGCAGCGATGACGATGACGTTGGTGTTGGTGTCAAAGCCGTCCATTTCCACCAGGATCTGGTTGAGGGTTTGCTCGCGCTCGTCGTGACTGCCGCCCAGTCCGGCGCCGCGCTGCCGGCCCACGGCGTCAATCTCGTCCACAAAGACGATGCACGGCGCGTTACGCTTGGCCTGATCGAACAGGTCACGCACGCGGGACGCGCCCACGCCCACAAACATTTCCACAAACTCGGAGCCCGAAATGTGGAAAAACGGGACACCGGCCTCACCGGCCACAGCCCGGGCTAGCAGCGTCTTGCCGGTGCCCGGCGGTCCCATCACCAGCACGCCCCGGGGGATACGCGCCCCCAGCGCCGTGAACTTGGTGGGTTCCTTGAGGAACTCGACCACTTCTTCCAGCTCGTGCTTGGCTTCTTCGACGCCGGCCACGTCTGCAAAAGTGACGGTGGGCTTGTCGCCGGCGAACATGCGCGCCCGGCTCTTGCCGAACATCATGGCCTGGTTGTTGCCGCTCTGGGCCTGTCGGATGAGAAAGAACAACCCGCCCACCATGACCAGCATGATGAGATAAGGCGACAGGATCTCGAGCCAATGCAGCAGGTCATTGGGCCGCTGGATCTGCACCGTGATCTGGTCATCGCGAATGCCCCGGTCATGGAGCATCTGCAAGAAATCCGAGCCTAATTCTTTGGTGGAATGCAGCGTGCCCTGGCTGGTCTCTGCCTCCACGATGTCGTTGATAATCGTGATCTTGGGTGGCGGCTCCTTGCCCTCCTGCACGTCCTTGGCGATGACGTTCAATACCTCGCTGATGGGCACCTCGGCCGGCCCATTGCCGAATGGATTGAACGTCGTGAGCAACAAGGCCCCCAGGGCCACGGCCAGGATCAGCCACACGAATGTATTCCTGAACAACGGTTTGCCTCCTGTGGCAGCCTTGGTAGAGAACTGGTGCCTCTCCCCTCATGCCATCGGCTGCGCCGGTCCTAACCTGGATTAACCAGGACCAACCAGGTTTATGCTTGGGACATTCTTGGTCGCAGTACAAGGTTTCACTGGTTAGGCCCTATTATACCAGAAAGCAGTGGAAAACTCTACCGCTTGGGTCTGGAGGATTATAATATAGTTGAGAATTTTTGTCAATTACTTACGGGCTTGAAGCCATCACGTGTCAATGGTATAATCCAGGCATGAGAGATGACACGAGCACCTTACCCATCCCGGCCGATGCGAACGGCCCCCCGGCCCTGATCCGGCGGCGCGACAATGGCTTGCTCTATTACCAGTTTCAGGATTTGAGTCCCTTTCCCGAGCTGGTTCACGGCATCTTTGGGCGATTGGGCGGCGTTAGCCCAGCACCGTTCGCCTCGCTGAATGTCAGTCTGTCGGTGGGCGACGAGCGCACCCGCGTGGTGACCAACCGCGCCCGGCTCTGCCAGACCCTGGACGTCGACGCGCAGGCCATCGTGATGGGTCAGTTGGTTCACGGCACCCGGGCCACGGTGGTGTTAGAACGGCACCGGGGGCTGGGCGCGGTAAACATGGATGGCCTGCCGGCCACAGACATACTCGTCACCGACCGGCCGGGGGTGCCCCTGCTGATGACCTTTGCCGATTGTGTGCCCTTGATCCTGTATGACCCGGTCCGGCGCGTGATTGGGCTGGCGCACGGCGGCTGGCGCGGCACCCTGCTGGGCGTAGCGCGCTCGGCAGTGCGGGCCATGCAAGAGGCGTTTGGCTGCCGACCGGGGCACCTCATCGCCGCCATTGGGCCGGCCGTGGGGCCTTGCTGCTACCAGGTAGGCCAGGACGTGCGCCTACTGGCCCAGGAATCCTTTCCCAATGACTGCGAGGTGTTTATCCCCCAGGCCGACGGAAGCTGGCACCTGGACCTGTGGCAAGCTACCCGGCACTGGCTGACCCTGGCCGGCGTACAACACATTGCGGCCGCCGACTGGTGCACGGCCTGCCATACCCACGAGTTCTTTTCCCATCGCGGCGAAAATGGCCGCACCGGACGCTTTGGCGTAGTGCTGGCCCTCCAAGAGTGTGGACCATGAACACAGACCTGGCGACCAACCTGGAACGAGTGCACGCGCGCATCACGGCCGCGGCGGCACGGGCCGGGCGCGACCCGACCGACGTCCTGCTGGTCCCGGTGACCAAGACGGTCTCGGATGAGGTCGTTCGCGCCGCATACGCGCTGGGCCTGCGCGTGTTTGGCGAGAACCGGGTCCAGGAGGCCCAGGCCAAAGCGGTAGCCTTGGCTGACCTGCCAGACGTGCACTGGCACCTGGTAGGGCATTTGCAGCGCAACAAGGCCAAGACCGCCGCCGACCTGTTCGCCCTCATCCAGTCCATAGACAGCGTGCGGCTGGCCCAGGCCCTGAGCCAGCGCGCCACTGAGGCCGGCCGCACGGTGCCGGTGCTGTTGGAAGTGAACGTGGCCGGCGAATCCACCAAGTATGGCCTGGAGCTAGCCCAGGTACGCCAGGTGGCGCCAGATATCATGGCCCTGCCCGGCCTGGCGATCCAGGGCTTGATGACCGTGGCCCCGTTGACGGATGACCCGGAAGTGGTGCGGCCGGTGTTCCGTCAACTGCGGGACCTGCGCGACGAGCTGCGCGCGGCCCATGAACAGCCCCCGCACACCTGGCACCATCTGAGCATGGGCATGACCGACGATTTCGCGGTGGCTATCGAAGAAGGGGCCACGATGGTGCGCATTGGGCGCGCCATTTTTGGCGAGAGGTTCTAATTACTCGCTACTTGCTCTTGAAGGAGGTGTCCGAGTGTTTATCGTCCATGTTCACATACACGTCAAGCCCGAATTGGTGGAGGCGTTCAAGGCAGCGACGCTGGCCAACGCCCGCGCCAGCATCCAGGAGCCCGGCGTGGCCCGTTTTGACGTGATCCAGCAACTCGACGATCCCACCCGGTTCATCCTGGTGGAGGTCTATCGCACGCGCGAAGACGCTGCCAAGCACAAGGATACGGCGCATTACCCGGTCTGGCGCGATGCCGTGGTCGACATGATGACCGAGCCGCGCACCAGCGTCAAATTTGCCAACGTCTTCCCTGATGAGGCCGGGTGGGGCTAGGTGCCGCACATCCTGGTGGTGGACGGCGACCCGCACGCGGTGGATGTGGTGCGCGCGTGCCTGGAGGCCGAAGGCTGTCAGACATCCAGCGCGCTCAACGGTCAGGTGGCTTGGCAGATGCTCCGCGTCGACGCCGGCCGGCCCGACCTGGTGATCCTGGACCTGGTGCTGCCAGAGTTGGACGGGTGGGAACT
Source organism: Chloroflexota bacterium (assembly GCA_018823415.1). GTDB lineage: Bacteria > Chloroflexota > JAHJIN01 > JAHJIN01 > JAHJIN01 > JAHJIN01. Next base: position 22,182 of record JAHJIN010000451.1, read on the forward strand.
GTGCCGCCGCATCCGCACCGTCAGCGACCGGCCCATCATCATCCTCACGGCCTGCGACGACGACGTGGACCAAATCCTGGGCCTAGAACTGGGCGCCGACGACTATATCACCAAGCCGTTCAATCCCCGGGTGCTGGCGGCGCGGGTGCGCGCCGTGCTGCGGCGTTATGCAGCCGGGCAGCAGCCGTCGGCGCTCCTGGAACTGGCCGAGGTGCGCCTGGACCCGGCACGCCGCGAGGTGACGGTAGGCGGCCGGCCGTTGTCGTTGCGCACCCGCGAGTTTGACCTGCTGCAGGCATTCCTGGCGCATCCGGGCCTGGTGCTATCGCGGGAGCAATTGCTGGACCGGGTGTGGGGCCTGGATTTTGACGGGGATGACACCACGGTCAATGTGCACGTCACGCGGCTGCGCGCCAAGTTGCAGGGCAGCAGCGTGACCATCGAGGCGGTGCGCGGGGTGGGGTACAAGCTGGTTACGCGGACTGTCAGCGCGTGATCTGGCGCGTTTGCCACAGGCTGGTGCCGGCCACATAGGCAAAGCCCAGGGCATAAAAGGCCAGCCAGGGCGCCAGCGCCCACTGGCCGGTCCACAGGGCCAGTACCAGCGCCAGGCCCACATAGCCGGCCAGCGCCAGTTCGGCCCACACCACCGGCCCGGCGGGCAGTGCATAACGATTGCCAGACCAGCGCTCGCCGGCCCGGCGTATGCCAAACTTGGGGGTGCGCAGAAACGGCATTCGCGGATCGCGCCAGCCCTGCCACAGCGCCCGCGAGTTGTTCAGCGAGATGCCGGTGCCCACCAGCATCATCAGCGGCAAATAGGGCAGGCGCATCCACCAACGCGGATACAGGGCTACCAACGCGCTAAGGTACAGGAGGGGAGCGCCCAACGCCGCCAGCAGAAACACCACCATAAAATCCAGCGCCGGAACCGGGTTCAGCACCATTGGCACGGTACACAAGGCCAGGAACAAGATCAGCGGGTAGCAAATGTGGCGGGTGAGATACAGGGTTTCTTCGACCTTGACCCACAGCGGCGCGGCCGAACGCCACAACTGGGGCAGAATCTTGCGGGCGCATTGCAGGCCGCCGGCGGCCCAGCGAGACTGCTGCCGCTTGAAGCCGTCCATCTGCACCGGCAACTCGCCGGGCACTGCCACATCGGGCCGATAGACAAAGCGCCAGCCGCGCAACTGGGCGCGATAGCTCAGGTCCAGGTCTTCAGTAAGGGTGTCGGCCTGCCAACCACCGGCGTCCTCGATACACGTGCGACGCCATAGGCCGGCCGTGCCGTTAAAGCACAGGAATGTGCCGCCCAGGTAGCGGGCCGTTTGCTCCACGGCAAAATAGCCATCCAGCCCCAGGGCCTGGGCCCGGGTCAGCATGGAATAGTCGTCATTCAGGTGCGCCCAGCGAGCCTGCACGCAGCCCACCTGGGCATCGGCAAAGGCCGAAACGGTGCGCCGCAAAAAGTCGGGGGGCGGCACAAAGTCGGCGTCCAAGATCGCCACCAGTTCGCCCTGAGCCTGAGCCAGGCCGGCCTGGAGCGCGCCGGCCTTGAAGCCCACGCGGTCGCGCCGGTGCAGGTGCTGGATGTGAAACCCGGACTGCTGATAGCGCTGCACCACGGCAGCGGCCAGGGCCTGGGTCTCGTCGGTGGAATCGTCCAGCACCTGGATCTGCAACCGGTCGGGAGGATAGTCCAGCGCGCAGGCAGCGGCGACGAGCCGTTCGATTACAAATTGCTCGTTATACACCGGCAACTGCACCGTGACCGTGGGCAACGCTGCATCTGGCAGTTCGGTCACAGCGGGGGCGCGCCGGCGACGGAACCAGTAGACCAGCGTCAAGAACAGGCTATTCAGGCCATAGATAGACAGGATGGCGCCGGCCAGGATGTACAAGGCTTCGACCAAGAACACGCAGTCCTCCTCTGGCAACGCAGTGGCCGGTGGGCAGCGAACCCGCCGGCCAGCAGCGCGTGATATTATACCCCGGGGGTGGGGTTTCCGCAAGGCCGCCCCCGTGCCCAAATAGAAAGGGGGCCAGGTGCCCGCACCCTATGATACGCCCATACGCGCCATAATCTTTGATCTGGGCGGCGTGTTGGAGCGCGATTACCGCGACGAGATTTTGGGCCGTTTTGAAGCCCGGTGGGGGTTGGAGCCGGGCCACCTGCAAAGCATCACGACAGAAAAAGACCTGTGGGACGATTGGGCCACCGGCCGCATTGACGGGGCGACCTTTTGGCGCCGAGTCTTGACCCGACGCCAGGTGACGGTGCCCGATCTCACGGACCTGATCGCGGCCGTGAACCAGGCCACCGAGATGGACTCGGCCGTGTGGGCCATTGCGCACGCGTTGTACCCCCACTACAAGTTGGCGTTGCTCACCAACAATACCCACGAATGGCTCGCAGCAGCGCAGACCCGGCGCTCGTGGGCCGATCTGTTCACGGTCATCGTCAATTCGGCCGAGGTGGGCCTGCGCAAGCCTGACCCGCGCATCTACCAGTACACGTGCCAGCGCCTGGGCGTGACGCCGCCCGAGTGCGTGTTTGTAGATGACCGCGAGCGCAATACGCTGGCAGCCCAGGCCCTGGGCATGCGTACCATCGTGTTCCAATCGGCCTCCCAACTCGGGCAGGCGTTGAGCGATCTGCTGCCCTCACCTTATTTTACATCGGAACAGTCATCATGATACCACGTGGTCTGCAAGCATTGGTCATCGACGATGTGCCCGAGGTCGTGCTGCTCTGCGCCGAGATCCTCAAGGCCGAAGGATTCCAGGTGCACGGCGTATACCGGGCCTTGGACGCGCTGGACTGGGCCATCGAGCATCCCGTGGACCTGGTGCTCACCGACATCCGCCTGCCGGACATGAACGGGCTGGACCTGGTGCAGCGCCTCCGTGAGCAAAAGCCAGATGTGACCGTGATCGTCATGACTGGCTTTGGCACCATGGAAAACGCGGTACGGGCCTTGCGCCTGGGCACCCAGGGTTTTGTCCTCAAGCCCTTTACGCCTGACGAACTCGTCACCGTGGTGCGAGACGTCCTGGAAAAACAACAGGCCCAGCGGGAGACCCTGCGTCTGCGCGCGTGGTTGCCCCTGTTGAGCATGAACCAGATCCTGGTGACAGAAACCGACCTGTCGCGTCTGGGCGAGTTGACGGTGGACCTGGTGGCGCGCGAGGGGCAGGCCGACCTGACCCTGCTCTTGCTCATCGATCCAGATGCCCAGGAACTACGCGTCCAGGCTGCGCGGGGCCTGGACCCCGAGGCTGCGGTCCGGTTGCGCATCCCGGTGGGCCAGGGACTCCTGGGACAAATGGTCGCACCTGACGCACGTACCAGTGCCCTCGTCGATGGCAGCGTGGCGGCGTTGCCCGGCGTTGACGAACTCGAGTCGGTGTTGCTGTTGCCTTTGCGCGTGACTGGCATGCCCATCGGCGTCCTGGTCATTGGCAAAGGGGCCACGCGGCAGCCCTTTCAAGCCAATGATGTCGAGTTTTTCACCTTGCTGGGCGGCCAGGTCGCCAGTGCTGTCGAGAACGTGCGGCTCTATGAGGCGGCCCGCAAACGGGCGCAAGAGCTAGCCACCCTTAACGACATCAGCCAGATGCTGTCTTCAGTGCTGGGCCTGGAAGCGGTCCTGCGCCGCATCACCGAGGCTATCGAATCGACCTTGCAGGTGGACCATGTCTCATTGTTTCTTTTGGACGAACTGGCCCCAGAGCCCGCGGTTTCCATCACGGTGCGGAAACCAAGTCGCCCTCCGCACATGCCGGGAGAACGCGCGATTGCCCGGTGGGTGGCGCAACACCAGCAGGCGACCCTGATAAACGACGTGCGCCAGGACGCCCGCTTCAGCGCCGAACTCGACGAGACGACGGGTGGCGCAATTCGGTCGATCCTGGTCGTGCCCCTGCGTGGGCGCGAGCGCCTGGTGGGAGTGCTTGCGGCCGTGAACAAACAACTGGACGACTTTACCGACAAGGATCGCGCCTTGCTGGAAAGCGTCGCCACGCCAGTGGCCATCGCCATTGAAAACGCGCGCCTGTTCGAAAAGCTGCAAATCGCCAACCAGGAACTGGTGTCTGCCAAAGAATTCAGCGAGCGCATCCTGGAAAGTATCCCCAATGGATTGCTCGTGGTCGATGCTCAAGGCCTCATCCTGTCGTTCAATCAAGCCGCTGCGATGCTCACTGGCTATAGCGAAGTAGAGGTGGTAGGGATGCAGGTGTCCGATCTGCTGGATGCGCCACCAGACCAGCCGGCTACCTTTGAGCTGGCGTTGCAGGCTGAATCTTCTATCACCCGGACCTCGGCCATGCTGTGTCACCGCGATGGGACGCGCATTCCCGTGCAGATTCGCGCTTCAGCACTGCGAGATGATAGCGGCCAGGTTTCGGGGGCGGTAGGCATCCTCACCGATCAGCGCGCGGTCAAGGCCCTGGAGGAGGAACGGCGCCGGCTGGACCGGCTGGCCCTGCTAGGCGAGATCTCGGCGGTGGTGGCGCACGAGATTCGCAATCCCATCGCCACCATCAGTACCGGCATTTCGCTGTTGGCCAGCCAGCCGCCCGGGCCAGAAAAGCAGCAATTCGCCAGCATGATGCTGACCGAGATTCGGCGTGTGAACCGGATCATCGAAGACATCTTGTTGGTGGCGCGCCGGCCGCAGCTCAAGCTCCATCCCTGCGACCCGGTCGAGATCGTGGAGGAATCGTTAGCCCGGCACCAAGATGCGATCCGCAAGCAAGAGGTATCTATACGCTGGCTTGTCCCTCCCCAGGTGCCTTCGATCATGGTCGACAGCATGCGCGTGGGCCAGGTGATCGACAACCTCATTGCCAACGCGCTGGACGCCATGTCCAAGGTGGATGGACACTATATCACCGTGGGGTGTTCGGTCCACGACCTGCCCGACAGCGAGTGCGATTCTCGCTTTGTGCAGATCGCCATTTCGGACACGGGCGGGGGCATCCCCCTCGAGTCGCTGGCCCAGATCTTTGAGCCGTTCTTTACGACCAAGACCCGGGGCACCGGTCTGGGCCTGGCTATCGCCCGGCGCGTGGTCGAAGAGCACGGCGGCGTGATCCAGGCCTATACGCAGCCCGGCGTGGCGTCTACGTTTGTGATTCGCCTGTGGGAGCATGGTCCCCAACCGTGCTGGCAGATTCGCGATTGCCCGGTTGCCAAGCGCGACATTTGCCCGGCTTACCCGGGAAGCATGGGGTTTAGTTGCTGGACCCTGACCGAATCGACCAGGTGCCAGGACTGCGAGGTCTATCGCCGGCAGCAGTTCTTGACCGAGCGGTTGAGCGGGGTGGGGGAAACGTTACCTTCCAGGGATGCGTCGGGCCGCGTCATGTGAGCAAATCAGCGGGCAGGCGCGAGTTGCTGGCGGTATCGAGCGCGGATCTCGTGCATGATGGCGCGATAATCTGCCGTGGCATAATCGGGATAGGTCCAGGGCCACGGCTGCCAGCCGCCATCGCGATAACCCAGCGTGATCTCGCCATAGATGCCCTGGCCCAGATACAGGCGATGGCTGTGGTCTTTGGTGGTCGCCAGCACCAGTTTGCCCAGCGAGACATAGCCCGGGTCCAGGTTGATGGGTCGCCGCCCATCGACGGCCCACGCCAGTTCCAGTTCGTTGGTGTGGCGTTTGATGGCGGGCAAGGCATCCGGTGCGATGAGCCGATCAAAGGCCACAAAGCGCCGCCAGATGGGGGTGCCCAGCTCGGCGTCATAGTATGTGGTCTGGTCGAACGGCAACGTCTCGCTCTCGTAATCCGTGGGGCCATAGGCCGCGCATAGGGCCTGGCGGGCCGCGTCGAACAGGGCCGGCCGGGCCGTGAGCATCCCCACGATGAGCATGACCGGCTGTGGTTCTTTGATGGCACCCATTGCTGCCTCCTAAAGCACATATTCGGCCGCGGCCTGGCCGGCCACATAGCCGGTGCTAAAGGCCGCCTGCAAGTTGTATCCCCCGGTGGGGCCGTCCAGGTCCAGCACCTCACCGGCAAAGAACAGGCCCGGCACGCGCCGTGACATGAGCGTGCGCGGGTCGACCTCGTCCAGGGCCACGCCGCCGGCGGTGACGATGGCCTCGGCCAGCGGACGCGGACGGGTGACACGCAGGCGAAAATCCATCAACTCGCGGCACACGTCGGCCCGCTGCTGGGCCGTGATCTGGTGCCCCACCCGGTCCGCCGGGATGCCAGTGCGGGCGATGAACACGTCGATGAGCTTGCGCGGCAACAGGCCGCTGAGGATGTTGTGATAGGCCCGCCTGCCCAGAGCCGCCAGGTCGCGTTGGAGCCGGCGGTCGAGTTGGTCGGGCGTGAGGGCCGGCTTGAGGTTGATGCTCAGGACTACCGTGTCGCCGGCGCGCAGCGCGTCGCCCACCGCCCGGCTCATGGTGAGGATGATGGGGCCAGAGACGCCGAAATGCGTGAACAGCATCTCGCCAAACTCGCTGGCGATGGGGGTGGCAACGCCGGCGGCAGTGACGCGGAGGGCGGTGGCACGCACGTGGCGCAGCGAGAGGCCCTGGAGCTGCCGAGCCTCGTCGCCGGCCGTTTCCAGGGGCACCAGGGCCGGGCGCAGCGGGACCACAGTGTGCCCCGCGGCCCGAGCCAGGGCCACGCCATCGCCGGTGGAGCCGGTGCCCGGGTACGATGCCCCGCCTACTGCCACGACCACGGCCCCGGCCGGTTCGGGGCCATCGGCCGTTTGCACGCCGGCCACGCACCCGTCTTGCACCAGCACGCGCTCCACCGGGCAGCGCGTGCGCACCTGCACGCCGCCGCGCCGGGCATAGTCTACCAGCGCTTCGGCTATGTCTGGGGCATGCTGCGAGGAGGGAAAGACCCGGCCACCGCGTTCCGTCACCGTGTCTATGCCCAATTCTTGCAGCAGGGCCAGCAGGTCATCGCGGAAAAAGCGAGTACACGCACCATAGAGAAACCGGCCCGCCGGCCCAAAGGCCGCCACAAAGTCCGTGAGGGAATCTGTGGTGGTGATGTTGCCCCGGCCCTTGCCACTGATGCGCAGCTTGTTACCCAAGCGCGGGGTCTTTTCCAGGAGCAGCACGTCCGCGCCACGCTCGGCGGCGCCACACTCGGCGGCGCCACGCTCGGCGGCCCGGCCAGCAGCCAACAGCCCGGCGGCTCCACCCCCCACCACGACCACCCGGCTCATGGTTAGCCGCCAGCCCGTTGCAGCCGGGTCAGGGCCACGTTCCAGAGGCGATACAGGGGCCGCGATAGCACCAGGTCGAACGCGCCGATGTGGCGCGTGTTGTGGCCGCCAAAGCCACGCTTGAAGCGGTATACTCCCCACAGACCGTCGTTACGCTGCGCGAATTGGGCTTCCAGGGACTCGTCATCCTGGTCGGGGATGCCCCACAGGTCGTAGGTGTGACAGCCCTGCGATCTGGCCCGGCGCATGGCTTCCCATTGCAGCAAATAGTTGGGCATGCGCTCCCGGTGCTGGTTAGAAGACGCGCCATAGAGATAGGTGGCGACGCGGCCAAAGACACTGACCATGATGCCGGCCAGCAGGTCGCCCTGGTAATAGGCCAAAAAGAGCTTGACGGCACGCGCCGGGGCCAGGCAATCCCACACATCCTGGTAATAGTCCAGTGAATGGATGCCAAACCGGTTGCGCTCGGCCGTCTCGGCCATGATGGCGTACCAATCGGGAATGGCGGCGGCGGTCCCTTCCCACACCTCCACCTCTTTGCGCCCGGCCAGGCGAATGTTGTAGCGCGTCTTGGTGTTCATGGCCTCCAGGATCGCGTTCTCGCCGGGCGACAGGTCCACCAGGATCGTGCGTTGAGGTTGGATGGTCTGAGGGGTGAGGATGAGCTTGTTGTCGAGCAGGGTTTGCATCGCGCCGGGTCCATCCAGCCACGGCGGCTCGAGGCGAAGGAACACCGCACGCTCGGCCCGCGCCCGCTCGGCCAGGGCCGCCAGCAGGGTGGTGAATCGAGGCGCGAACTGGGAAGCGTCGTCTGGCGCGACCAATGGGCCGTGCGGCACATAGGCCATGCTCAAAAGGCCCCCGGGCAGCGTGCGCACCAGCATCTGGGCCGCAGCCACGGCCGCGGGTGTGGCCGCGGTCGTGGTTGCGGTTGCAGATTCGCCGTTCGCCATCAGCGCCAGCCGGATGGGCCGCCAGCCATAGCGGCCCTTGAGCTCGCCCCAGGCGTGGGATTGCAAGAGGTTGGCACCGGGCAACGCAGCCACAATCTCGTTCCACCGCGCCGCGCTCTGGATTTCGTGAATCTCGGGTGGTGTGATCATGACCCCAATTATAGCACAGATACGAGCGTTTGGGGACTGGACGCCGGCGCGCGGATTTGCTACAATAGCCAAGACCGTAGGACACGCCCGGCGTGCCACGACTATAAGAAATGGCCCAATCCGGTGGAGAAGGGAGAAACTCGATGTTCAAGCGAGGTAGCCGACTGTTGTTTGTGGTGGGGTTGCTGATCCTGGTGGGAGCGTGCCAGATCCCACTCCCCGGCCCGGCCGGCCCGGGCGACCAAAAGGCCGCCGAACAGGCGCTCGCCGCGTACCTGAGCGGTGAGTTTATCGACGATGAGCAGCCGCATTATGTGACGTGGGTGGCAGCGCCGATCGGGGATGAGCTGAGGCCGCTGGAAGCACTGGACGTGCGGGGAGCGTACAAGTGCGAGGCCGGTGTGTGCATGGTGGTGCCCCTGGACGAGCCGGCCCAGATGCTCAAGGCCGAAAGCGGCCGGCCCTGGCAGTATAGCTACTATACCTTTGCCATCCTCAGCCTGAATGCCACGGGCGACCGGGCCACCATTCGCCTGGACCAGATGCATGGGCCACTGGCCGGCCTGGGCGAAGAGATCGTGCTGGTGAAGCGGAACGGCCAGTGGCAGGTGGAATCGCGCCAGGGGTTGTGGATCTCGTAACGGGTCAGCCGGACTCGCGGAGCTTGGGCTGAACCGCATCCTGAGTCAGCCAGCCGTCCGGGCCGTTGACAGCGATGAGGACCCACCACTGGCTGTTGGCCCAGCCCAGGCGAGAGAGGGTGCCGGGCGTGCCCGGGGCCAGCTCGCGCACGACGGTGGCGCCGCCCGGCGCGTCGTACAGTTTGACCGGCCCGGCCGGGTCCGTCAGTACCTCCTGGTAGTTGTCGTACAGCACCGGCGCGTCAGGCGCGGTCACGGCCGGCTTGTCCCGGCTCAGGCTCTCGGCCGTGGTCCAGCCGGTAAAGCCCTTGACGGCCACCCAGTACCACCAGCGGGCCGATGCGGCATCCCAGTAGATGTCCTGGACATAGACTTCTTGACCGGCCGGCCAGGCGAACAGGACCTCACCCCGGTTCGCGTCGTCCAGGAGGGGCACGGTATCCTGGCCGGTGGGGCTGACCAGATAGACCGTCTCGTGTTCGAATTCTTGCTTGGCCGCCGGGGGCGTGGGCCGGGGACCCCACATGCCCAGACCGGCCTTCATGGCCGCCTTGCGCAGCGTGCGAAACTCGTCCTCGTACTTGAGGTCCGGGTCGTAAAAGGTCGCCGAGGCCAGACCGGACTTGACCATCTCGGCGTTGAGATGGACGTCGCCCTTCCAGACGTGACGCAGGAGCCGGCCATAGTGGTCCATCTCGGAGATTTCCTTCTCCAAGATGACGGTATCGCCCACGCTCAACATAGATTTGAGATAATCCGTGGCCTCGTAGCCCAGCCAGTCTGCGCCGATCTCCGGGTGGTGGGTCTCGGGCGTGTCGATGCCCAGGAACCGGACGCGGTACTCGATGCTGTCAATGTCCACCAGGATAGTGTCGCCGTCATCGATTTCCGTCACCAGGGCCTCGGTGCGAGAGCCGGGCTGGGCGGTCGGTGGCGGGGCTGCGGTAGGCCGAGTCGTTGGGGTGGGGGATGATGCCGGGATCGCAGTAGGCGCCGGCATCGGCGTGCTCGTCGGTATGCTTGGCGCCGTATCGCAGGCGACGAGCAGCAACGCCAGCACCAGGACCGCCGTCCACAGTCTCGTATGCTTGGTCATGTTCCTCTCCAGGACAGCACGGGCGAACCCGCGGATTCGCTCCTATTTGTTCCGATGCCGGCCCATCCAGACGATGCCCACGGCGGCAAAGGCCACGATAGACAGCAGCCCCAGTAGCTCGCCGGGCAGGTCGGGCGCTGACCCCACCGGGGTCGGCGGTGGGCCATACAGCACCATGGGCGTCATCGTCATGGGCGGCGGGCCGTATTCCGGGACTGGTGGGGGACCGTACATTACCAGTGGGATCGGGCAGCACCCACCCACCAGTATGCCAATGAGCCCCGAGCCAATCGCCCACCACCAGCGGCGCAGGGTCTCCTGTATCCTTTGCATCCTCTCGTCCATGTTGGCCTCCTCGTTCGTCATGCGTCAGGCGTCAAGCATCGTAGTTGGCATTTGACGATTCCAACGCGCGGACGGCGCATAGCATCGGCCGGCCGGCGTCCCAATCCCACAGGTGCATTCCATTGCCCAGGCAAAAGGCCCAGTAGCGGCAATCGCCGCAGGTGTCGTTCTGCTTCCACTGGGGCTCGCGAAAGGCCTGGTAGCAGGTCTCCCATACCGAGACGAAATCGTCCTGGCGAATGTTCCCCTGGGCCAGGTGTGGCGGGAGGTTGGGACACGCGCCGATGCCGCCGTCCGCCAGGAGCCCGGCCACGCTCACCCCGGCAAAGCAGAGGAACAGGCTGTCGCGCACGTCACCCTCGTAGGCCGGTCCCAGGAAGCATTCCTCGGCAAAGAGGGCCCGGGGGCGCCCCCCGGCGCGGCGTTTCTCGCGGACGAAATCCAGCACCCGGCGCAGGCCGGCCCCGTCCAGCAGGAGGCGCTGGTCCTCACGCGCGCGCCCGATGGGGCTGATGGTGAGGACGCGCCACTCGTCCACGTCGGCCTGTGCGGCTTGCTCGTACATCGCCTCTAGTTGGTGGACGTTCCACTGGCCGATGCAGGTGGTGATCTGGGTGGTGTGCAGACCGGCCCCAGCATAGATGCGCGCAGCCGCCAGCGCCGGGCCGTGGGTCCCCGGGCCGCGCAGCCAGTCGTGGGTGTCCACCAGACCGTCCACGCTCACGGCGACGGTGCGCATGCCGGCGGTCACAGCTTGCCGGGCATTCGCCGGCGTGGTCAACTGGCCGTTGGTGACCATGCCCCAGGCAAAGCCCAGGCCGGCGGCATAGCCCAGCACGTCCAGCAGGTCGTCGCGCAGGAGCGGCTCGCCGCCGGTCACCGCCAGGGTGATGGCACTGGCGTCATAGGCCGCTGCCACCTGCGCGAGCACGGCCTTGACCTCGTCAGCCTGGAGATCGTCGGCGTCGGTCACAGCCGGGCTGCACAGGCTCCCGCAGTGGCGGCAGGCCAGGTTACAGCGCCGCGTCGTCTCCCAGAAGAGATACCGCAGGGGATGTTCGCGGCGCTCTTGTTCGCAGGCGCCTTGCCAGACGCGGAGTTGGCCGAGTTTGATGATGTTGCGAAGGCTCATGGTGATACGTAAAGTGTCAAACGTCATGGATGACGTGTGAAGAATGATAGGCAGCGGATCCTAACGGTGTAGATTGCGGGCAGCGACAAAAGACAGTCCCGCTTCCGTGAGCCGACGAGCCGTGCGATTGAGCGCGTCGTGCTTGTCCAGATAGTTGCGCAGGAGGGCCGGCATGAGTCCCTGGGCCTCGGCGTCTTCTTTGGGCAGGAAATACTCCAGGATATCCGACGGGTGCTCGCGCGCTGCGTCAATCTCGGGGATGCCACCCTCGTGCTTGGCTGAGATGTTGGTCACGTGGTCGGCCAGTTCTACCAGTTCCTCGGTTCGGTCATATGGCTGGCGCACAATGTTCTTGTACGTCTCGGTAATGTGGTGCTCAATACGGACCATGTCCTCAAAACCCAGGTCGCCGCGCACCCGGGCCGTCAGCTCGATAGTCTCGTTGTTCACCGAGTTGCTCAGGTTGAATCCGATGAGGGGCGTAGTGCCGTCATCCCGGGAAAAGAGCTTGGCCGTCAGCAGCGTCCACAGCACCGAATAGGCGTTGTCGTTGCCCATAAAGACGGAAATCTTGAACTCGTTGTCCACGCCCAACTTGTAGAGCAGGTAGCCCAGCAACACGGTGCCGGGGTTGACGTTGAGCACCTGGCGGATGCCATAGGTGGTATAGTAATGCAGGAACTCGTCCAGCCACTTGAGGGCGTGCTTGTTGGGCTGGCCCACGCCGCCGAAATAGCCGGTGATGGTGGCCGGCCCGCCCAGGTGGACGTTGGACCCGTCGGTGCCCTTGGTGTCCAGCGTTTCCACATAGCTGGCTCCCACGATCTGCATGGCAGCGGCCACGGCCAGGACGTCGTTGTCGCCCACTTGCTCTTTCATGGTGCGCACGCGGATGTAGCGGCCGGGCATCAGCTCGCGCCGCTCGATGGCCTGCCGGGCCTCGGCGATGAGAAAGGGGAAATATTGCAGCGCGCTGATTTCGAGCGTGACCGGATACTCTTGATTAAAGGTCATCTCGTCGGCCTGGGGTCCCAGCACCTGTCGGCGATAGTCGGCTACCGAGGTGAATGCGCCCTGGTCACGCTGTGCGGCGAGCCAGTCCAGGTCGGCCACGTCATCCGGCGCGGCCTCGCGCAGCCGGGCCATGAGGTTGTCCAGCTTGCGGGCCTCTGCCGCTTTGCGGTTGATCTCTTCCGGCGTGCCGTATTTCGCCACCACGTCCAGAAAGGCGTTGATGACCGGGTTGGTCGGGTCCAGTAGCAGGTCGTTGATCTCGGCCAGCCGGCCGGCGGGGATTTGGAGCCTGGTGCGCAGGTCATTGGTCATGGACAAGTCCCTCCTTGGGGTTCAAAATTTGTCGGGGCCACCACGAGAATGGGTATCTGGCCCTCAAAATGCTTGTTATTCCTGGTGTCATCCGAGTCTCTGGGTGCCAGGTAGCTGCTCCACCGGCCCGTCGGCGGCCTCATCGCCCACCAGCAGGTATGCGCCAACCATCACAATGACCAGTGCCAGCAACCCCCCGATGAGCAACAGCAGCCCGGTGTTCGCGGGCGCGCTGGTGCTCGCGGCATAGCCGCCCTGCCCATAGCTATACAATCCATAGCCGCCCAGCGGCGCGCCCCGGGTCGCGGTGCCAGTGGCCGGACTATAGTCCCGCAAGATCAGCGGCAGGTATACCTTGCGCAGGTTGTCGATCTCGTTCGAGTACCAGCCCTCGCGGCCTCCCTTTTCGTGCGCGGTGACGGCGACATAGACCGTGTCGTCACCCAGTCCCGATAGGGTAAACTGGGTGAGCGCGCCCACGTCGATGGGCGAGTTGCCCTGGGCGGCCCCGGTGCCGTGATACGGCGGGCCGGGGGCGTCATCGTCATAGTAGACCTTGTAGCCATAATCGGCCGGCGCGCCGGGGACGGCGTCCCAGGTCGAGGCCACGGCGCCCGCGCCGGCGACGCCCTGCAGGTGTTGGGGCGGCGGCACCGGCGCCTGGGGGTCCAGACCGTGCAGGTAGGGGATAAAGAGCAGGCGGCCCCGGTTGGCGTTGTCATACCAGTCATAGACGTGGTCCAGGATGTCCACCGAGGCGGTGGTGCCCCAGTAGTTGTTTGTACTGCTGATGTCCGCGACAGCGCCATAATAGTATGACGCGACCACCACATCATAGGGCGAGTTGCCATAGAGGTTGTTATAATGGAACTGGGGTGAGCCGACAATGGCTATCCCGCCGATGATACCCGAGGGCGCGGTGTTGCCGACGATGGTATTGTAGAGGAAATCGGAAACGCCATAGTAGGCCCCATAGTAAACCCCTGCACCCTGGCCGTCCTGAGAGACACTGTTGGCCGTGATGGTGTTGCTCATCACCGCGCTGCCCCCGGCGTAAATGCCGCCGCCAGCGTGGGTGGCCCAATTGCCGCTGACAATGTTGCCCGTTGTCGTGCTGCTGTACATGGTATAGATGCCGCCGCCGGCATTGTCGGCCGAATTGCCGCTGACGATATTGGCGGTCACGGTGCTATTCCAGTCCGCATAGATGCCGCCGCCATCGCCGCTATAGTAGTCTGTGGCCGAATTGCCACTGACCGTGTTGCCGGCCACCGTGCTATGGTTGGCATAGATGCCGCCGCCGTTCCCGGCCAAATTGCCACTGACGGTGTTGCTTATTACCATGCTCTCATCGGCATAGATGCCGCCGCCAACGTAGGTAGCCGAGTTACCGCTGACGGCGTTGCCTGCTACCGTGCTATACCCGGCATAGATACCGCCGTAGCCGCCCGCGTTGTCGCGGATGGTGTTGCCCGTCACTGTACCATAGTACGTCAAGACACCGCCGCCATAGCCGCCCGAGTTGCCGCTGATGACATTGTCGCGGATGGTCACGGGGGAGACCTCGGTGGCGACGGCGTAGATCCCGCCCCGGCCGTTATGACGCACGGTGCAATGGGCAATCAAGGGCGCCGCGGCATCGGCCTGGATAGTTCCGTACACGCTGGCCTCGGCGCGATCCTGGTCGGCGGTGGGTCCCAGGAGAGGAAGAACGCCATCGACAACCTTGGGCGTGGGTGTGGGTGCGGGTGCGGGTGTAGGCGGCATGCTGCTGCCACCGCCATATTCTACCGTACAGTATTCCAGGATGCTCCCACCAACGTAGGCGCCCCCACCGTCAAACACGGCGTCCACGCTGCTATCGGTAAACTGGATGTTACCCCAATCCCCGGGCTGCGGACTGGCCTGGCTGGAGGTGAAGGTGATGGGGGCAAGCGCGGTGCCGCGCGCCACCAGGGTGCCATCCACCTGCAGCAGTTTGTCGGTATTGAACTTGACCACCACACCGGCCTGGATGGTCAGGGTGACACCGGCCATCACCTGCACGTTGGTGGTGGCCAGGTAGGGGCTGTTCGCCAGGGTCCAGGTGGTATCGGAGAGGATGGGGCCGCTCACCGGCGTGTCGACGGCGGGAGCAGCACGGGCACTCGCGCCGAGCGCGAGCGGGAGCAGAACCAGAATCAGGGTCAGCGCGACCAGAGGACGCAGGTACGTTTGACGTTGCCCGGTGTTTCCAGCCATCGTTCCCTCCTTGTCCCAGTTCCGTGGAGAGCGGTTCGCCAGCCAGCCCGCGCCACCCGATCAATAGGTAACGCAGGTTTGTGTTCGACCGCGGCGGGGAGCCGGCGGTCCACACGAGTTCAGTGTACCACGCACGTTTCCAAACGTCAAGTGCCTGTATCCACACCACAGCACCGAGCGTCCGCTTGCCCGGCTTGCTCCTGTGTGCTACAATACCGCGCACAATACCTCACTCCCGAGTCTATGACCCATGAGACGCAAACTGCTCTACATCGACCCCAACCGCCGGCGATTCTGGCTCCAGGCGTTGGAAACCACCGCGCTGGACAAGGACCCCCGCGAAGAATACTTCACCCTCCACGGCGAGGCACTGGGCCAGTATGTGCTGCGCCGCGACCCGGGCGCCGTGGTCATCGCCCGGGGACCGCTGTCGTTCCTGCCCGGCAACAAGGCCACCGTCGCCTATATCTCGCCCCTCACCGGCGTGCCCCACTATAGCTTTGTGGGCGGCCGCGCCGCCCGCGAAGTGCTGAACCTGGGCCTGGATGCCATTGTCTTGGCCGGTCCCCCTCCCCCGGCGCAGCCCCCTGCGGGAACGGGGGAGGGGACAGGGGAAGGGGAGAAATCTTCCCCCTACGCCGTCGTCACCGGCCGCGCCCCCTGCATCCATGTGGCTTTCCATGACGCGACCGACCTCCCCACCGGCCAGCGCGCGGCCTTTTACTGGCTGGTCGAGCGGGAGTTGGCCGGCGATGCCAACGCCGGGACCGTGTTTACCCTGGGCGACGGCGCACGCTATGGCTATCGCACCGCCAACCTGGCCGCTGACGCTGTCTATCACGCCGGCCGGGGCGGAGCCGGCCTCGCCCTGGCCCAGCACGCGGCGGCCCTGGTGCTCCGAGGCGAGGAGATGACGCCGGCGCAGTTCTTTGGCACGGCGGGGCATAATAACCCGGCCGCCCTCATCCGCGAACGGGTGGACCGGGTCACGGCCCGATTGTCCGGCAAGACCGGCGGCACCATCCGCAAACTATACGACACCGGCGGCCCTGCGCCTGACGGAGAACGGCCCACCCTCCCGGCCCACAACGCAACCCAACTGGGCACACCCAGCGCGCAACTGGGCAGCGACCGGGTGCTGAACGCCAGCCGTCACGGGCGTACCGGCTGCCACTGGTGCCCGGTAGACTGTCGCCACTGGCACTGGGTCCCGGCTGAATACGCGCCCGAGGGCCGGGACATCTTTTTGGACGATTTCGAGCCGACATACGCCGTCTATGCCATGCTGGGGCTGGCCCCGGCCGACGATTCGCTGGCCGGCCGGTTGGCCTTGCTCCGGGCCGGCGATGAGCGCCTGATCCTCCCCATCGAACAGATGGGCTGCGACGTCATCGACGTGGGCGTGGGGCTGGCGGCGCTGTGCGAGGGGGTGGCGCGGGGCCTTATCCCGGCCAGCGACGTGCCGCCGGCGCTGCGTGGCGACGGGTTCGGCAACCTGGACGCCATCGCCGAGGCGGTGGCGCTATTGCACGCCGGCGAGGCCGAGGCGTACCCGGCCCTGCGCGCCGTCGCCGACGGCCCCCAGGCGCTCGCGGAGCGCTATCCCGGCGTGTTCGACATCGTGTTTACGTCTGGCGCGGGCACGCTGGGCAACGCCGGCCACGCCAATGCCCTGTGGACCTTCCTCATGCCCTTTGGCCGCTTCTTTGGGCACTATGTGGGCCAGTCCTACAAGATCTCCAGCAGAGCTGGACAGGTGGCCGGCGAGTTGCCCGACGACCCGGCGCAAGCCGCCGCCCTGTTCGCGCGCGTGGTGGACGAGGCGCTGCGTCGCGAGCGTTTTGGCGTGCTGTGCAACGCCCTGTCCATGTGCGCCTTTGTCTTTCCTGCCTTTGGACAGAACGGTGAAAGCATTGACCTGGACGGCGATCTGCTGGCGCGCGTGTTGGCCGAGTATGGCATCCAGACCACGCCGGAAGACCTGGAGTGGTTCGCCGGGGCGTTCTGGGCGCAAAGCATGGACCTGAAGGCACAGTACGGCTGGCGACCGCCGGCGGCTGACGAGTTGCCGGCCCGCGTGTACGAGGCCCTCTCGCTGGCGCTGGGCCACTCGCCGGCCGAGTTGCGCGCTCTCATGGCCGATCTCATCGCCGAATGGCACCGCCAGGCCGGGGCAGCCATGCGTCTGTTCGGGTACGAGCTGCCATAGGCCCGGCGCCAGACAGCAAAACGCGCGTGACCGATCATCATCGGTCACGCGCGTTTTTTCAACAGGGTCGGTCAAGACATTACATGGTTTCCAGTCCAGCCAGAGGACCGGTCAAGGTCGGGGGCGGGCCGGTCACTGTTATCGGTGGCGCGTTGTCGCCGGCGGAGCGGAACAGCTCCTCCACCTCATAGCTGGCGGCAAGCTCGTCCAGCAGGCGCAGCGACTCCTGGGCCTCCTCGGCATCCAGCACGCTGATGGCATATCCGGCGTGGATGTACACATAGTTGCCCACCTGGGCGTCTGGCGTCAGCCACAGGCTCACGGTGCGCTGCACGCCGCCCAGGTCGATCTCGGCCTCGCGGTCCTGGATAGACAGGATACGGGCCGGTACGGCCAAACACATATTCCACACTCCTCACGACGGTGAGTCGGGCGAAGGTTTGGAACCTTCGCCCGGCCTTTCACTTGGGTTCCCCGGCCATCACCGAGGGTTGCCATTCGGTTCCGCGGCGCCCGGGCGTCTTGAGCGGGCGCGGTTCCACGCCCCAGCGGCGCAGTTCTACCAGCGCTCGGTCCACGAGCGCGTCCATCTGGGCGCCTACGACAGGACTCAGGCCCACGCTGGTTTCCAGCGACGCCGGCACCACACCCCACAGCACGATCTCGGCCGGGACGCAATCCAGCAGTTCCATCGTGGCCAGCAGATCGCGCAAGCCCATCTGGTGCGGCGACAGGGCCAAACCCGGGTGTGACGGTATGTCGTCATCAGCCAGGCGAACCAGTGTCCCCGGCGGCTTGTTGGCCGCTACTGCATCCAGAACCAGCAGCCGATCCACGTCCTCCAGCCAGCCGATCAGTTCGATGTCCTTGGTCCCGCCGTCCAGCAGGCGCACGTGCGCCGGAAAGGCATAGCCGGCGCGCAATCGTTCCAGCGCGTGCACGCCCACGCCCTCGTCGCTCAACAGTGTGTTACCCAGGCCCAGGATGGCAATGTCGCCCATTCATCACCTCACACCAGATTGCCGATGGCCGACCGCCGCCATGCCTCCGTCACGATTTGGAAGGCACCCCCCTCGCCATATGGTTTACATAGGATGGAGAAGGGTGCCTTCTTTGTGTCGCAAACACCAGATAGGAATCCCAGCCTTGCCGTTTACCTACCTGATAGGGCATCGACGGGTTGGAACGTCTATTGCCCATCTTCCTTGGCGATCTCGGCATAGTATTTGGCGTGATGATGCTTCACATAGTCCTCGGGCACCCAGCCGAACAACATGCCATCCAATGCCCCCTTCATGAACGGGTGCATCACCGACAGGGCGAAATGCACCAGGAAAAAGGCCACCCAGGCAATCGCCATCAGATCATGGAGGAACACACAACCCATGAACACCAACGGGTCTATGCTGCCCCGGCCACCCCACATCAGTAGGCCGGTCACGCCAAAGACCGGATAACCCAGGGCCACCAGCAGGTAAAAGAGCTTTTGCCCGGTGTTGAACTTGTCCTGGGGCGGCATGGCTTTTTCATCGCCCAGGAAATAGTAGCCGGGAGCAGCCTTGAGCCAGCCCAGATCTATCTTGCTCCAGGTGAGCAGGCGCTTCATGGACGCGAAAAAGTTCTTATAGTCGGTGAGGAGGTACAACAGAGGCAACACACCCATCAGCAAGGCCCCCATGCGATGCACGAATCGACTGGCTTCACCGGCATCGCCGATCGCAAAGGGCCGCAGGTCCTGAAAGTACAGGAACAAACCCGTGAGCGCCAATGCCGCGAACGTGCCGGTATGCACCCAATGGACGAGCCGTTGCTGTGTGCTGAACACACGGATCAAACCGCCTTTGCGTTCCATATTATCCCTCCTCTTCCACATGGATCTTGCGGCGGGCGATAAGCCAGTTGACCCCCAGAGCCACGGCCGTGCCTGCTATGGCCAAACCACCCAATGGTTGCACGATGTCCTGCCACAGAGTTGCCAGCACCGGGTATTGCGGGTTGGCCGGCAAGCCATATAGCTCGGGCTTGTTTGCCAAGACATAGATGCGTCCCAGGCCACCGATTTGCGTGTCGCCATACACCTGGGCATTGGAATAGCCCTTGGCCTCGAGTTCACCCACGCGCGCCTGGGCCTTGGACACCATGTCGTCCCACGCCCCCCAGTCCAACGCCTTGGCCGGGCAGGTTTTCACACAGGCCGGCAGCAAGCCGTTGGTGGTACGGTCCTGGCAAAAGACGCACTTGGAAGACAGGGCATCGCCGGTGACCTGGTTGACCACTTCCATCTTGGGGATACCGAATGGGCAGAACTGGGAGCAATAGCCGCAGCCATTGCACAGTTCCTTCTCGAACGTGACGATGCCCATTTCGTGTTTCTTGAGCGCGCTCGTGGGGCACACCTTGACACATACCGGGTCGCCGCAGTGCATACAACCCTCTTTGAGGAACAACCACTGCACGTGCCCCATGGGGCCATCGTCGACCTCGGTGAACTTGATGCGGGTCCACGTCTGGGGGGTGAGCTGGAATGGGTTCTCGTAGCTGCCGCGGTTGACAGTATGGGAATAGTCCCAGCCTTCGAGTTCGTTCCACTGTTTGCAGGCCACCTGGCAACCCCGGCAGGCCGTGCATTTGCTCTCGTCGATGTACATTGCCATTCTAGTTGTCATCTCTCACCCCCTATACCTTTTCCACATTGACAAGGAAGGCCTTGTACTCGGGGATGGTGGTATTCCCATCGCCCACGTGCGGCGTGAGGACATTGGCGCTATCCTGGGGATTCGGGCTGGCCCAGCCATAGTGCCAGGGCAGGCCAACCTGGTGGACGGTCTTGCCATCGATGGTGAACGGCTTGAAGCGTGCCGTGACAATGGCCACGGCATCCACGAGCCCACGCGCCGAACTCACCTTGACCCGTTCGCCGTTCTGGATCTGTTTCTCTGCCGCCAACTCTTTGCTCATCTCCACGAACATGTCCGGGTGACATTCCACGAGCCAGTCGCTCCAGCGGCTCATGCCGCCAGCCTGCCATTGTTCGCACACGCGATAGGTGGTGGCCACATAGGGATACTGGCTGGCGTCACCCACATTGTCCCCAATGTCCTGGCCTCGGTCAGTATCCCAAACCTTGACGACGGGGTTCATGCGCACGCCAGAGAACAGGTTGTTGGGCAGCGGGCTTTCCAGCGGCTCATAGTGCTCTGGGAACGGCCCCTCGTTGCACGGGCCAAAGAGCCGGCCCTTGCCGTCGGTTTGCATGATAAAGGGATCGCGGCCTCCGGGGTCCGTGGGGGCCTTGGTCCCAGCAAAGTCGGGCACGTCATAGCCCACCCACTTTTTCTGAGCCTCGTCCCACCAGATGAGCGCCTTGTCCTCTGCCCACGGCTTGCCGTCCGGGTCTGCCGAGCAGCGGTTGTAGATGATGCGCCGGTTGAGCGGCCACGCGTAGGCCCAGTAGGGATAGATACCCAGGCCGCCGGGGTCTTTTTGGCCGCGCCGCTTGGAGGCTGGCACAGTCTTGCCGGTGCCGTCGTCCATGGGGTAGTAGTAACCCACGTACAGCCAGTTGCCGCAGGCCGTGGAACCATCGTCTTTGAGCAGGCCAAAGCTGTTGAGCAGCGCACCCTGCTTGCCGGTCACCGTACCCTTGTCGTCTTTGACATCGGCTGTGTAGAACCCGTTGATCTCGCGGGCCACCAGTTCGACATTGTATGGGTCACCATAGTCCCATGTCAGATAGGTGACGGGATCGGCCAAGGGGCCGGCATCGCTGGCATAGAGTTCCTTGAGCTTTTTGCCCACCAGGTACAAGATCTCGTCGTCGGGCTTGGCCTCGCCGGGGGCCTGGGCCACCTTGGGCCGCCACTGGATGAGCCGACCGCTGGTGGCGATGCTGCCCTCTTTTTCCATGGCGTCGGCCGCCGGCAGCACAAAGACCTCAGTCTGGATGGTGGCCGGGTCCACGCCTGGGGCCTGCCAAAAGCGCACGGATTCCGTGGCAAAGATCTCCTGGATGACCATCCACTTGAGCTTGGCCAGGGCCTGGCCCTCAAAGCGGGCATTGGGACCGCTCACTGCCGGGTTCT
Source organism: Chloroflexota bacterium (assembly GCA_018823415.1). Classification (GTDB taxonomy): domain Bacteria; phylum Chloroflexota; class JAHJIN01; order JAHJIN01; family JAHJIN01; genus JAHJIN01. The sequence goes on from JAHJIN010000451.1 coordinate 43,570, forward strand.
GGCCTAGCACCCACAGCCCCTCGATCTTGCCGGCGTGCATGGCCTCAAAGAGCGCGATCCAGTAGTGGTTGGCGGCGCTTTCCACCTTGGGCATATAAGCATAGGCAAAGTCGTTGTCCTTGGTCGCGTGGTCGCCCCACCAGGCCTTGAGCAGGCTGACCAAGAACTTGGGTTTGTTGGCCCAATAGCTGGTCTTGGGCGTTTCCTTTTCGATATAGTCCTTGAAGGTGGGGTGCGTACCGGCGCTAGGCACGGCCATATACGCCGGGATGATGTGCGCCAGGATCGCCATGTCGGTGGAACCCTGTACGTTGCTCTCACCACGCAGGGCGTTCACGCCGCCGCCGGGCCGGCCAATGTTCCCCAGCAAGAGTTGGACCATGGCCATGGCCCGCACGTTCTGCGTGCCCACGGTATGCTGGGTCTGGCCCATGGCATACATGATAGTGCCGGTCTTTTCTGGCGCGCCGGACTGCGCATACAGGTCCCACACGGCCTTGAGCTGGTCCTGGGGGCAACCCGTCACCCGCGATACCAGGTCCAGAGTATAGCGGGCGTATTGCCGGCGCAGGTGACTAAAGACACAGTTGGGGTCCTGCAGGGTTTCATCGCGCAGGATGTTGCCATCCTTGTCAGTCTGGTAGGCCCAGGTAGTCCGGTCATAGGATTTCTTTTCCGGGTTAAAGCCACTAAACAGGCCATCCAGATCGGCGGGGGTCTTGAAATCAGGGTTGATGAGGGTGGCGGCGTTTGTAAAGTTGACCACATAATCCTTGTGATACAGCTCGTTCTCCAGGATATAGTTCATCAAGCCGCCAAAGAAGGGAATGTCGGTCCCCGAGCGAATCGGGGCATACAGGTCGGCCTGGGAGGCCGTGCGAGTAAAGCGCGGGTCCACGACGATGATCTTGGCACCGCGATCATCCTGGGCCTTGTGTAGCCAGGTCATGGAGGCTGGATGGTTCTCAGCGGCGTTGGAGCCGATGATCAGCGCATAGTCCGTGTTCTTGAGGTCCACCCAGTGGTTAGTCATTGCTCCGCGACCGAATGAGGGGCCGAGACCGGCCACCGTTGCGGAGTGTCATATGCGCGCCTGGTGCTCGATATAGACGCCGCCCAGGGCACGAGACAACTTGACAAACAGATAACACTCTTCGTCGTTGTTGGCCGCGCCGCCGATAAAGGCTATGCCATTGGTGCGATTGACCGTGACGCCGTTGGCATTCTGCGTCTCCAAGGTTCCGTCGCGGGAAGCCTTGACGCGCTTGGCGACCTCGGTGATGACCCAGTCCCATTCTTTTTCCTCGAACTCGGCGGCACCCGGTGCGCGATACAGGGGTTTTTTGAGTCGCAGCGGGTTCTGCGATAGCTGGCGCACCGCGATGGACTTGGGGTCCAGAGCACCCCGGTTGTTAATGTTCTCCGGGTCTCCCTCCGAGTTGATGATGTGGCCATCTGGCCCGGTGGCAATGAGCAGACCGCACCCGCAGGAACAATACGGGCAAATGGTGGTCGCTTCACTCACCTTCTTGTGCAACGGGAACACGGCCTCGCTCTCACTAGCCGCCACAGCCTGCGGGCTAAGCGTCCAGTCCAAGAACACACTGCCGGTTCCGGCGCCAGAGAGCTTGAGAAAGTCTCTTCGGCTTAGTTTCATAGCGCTCTCTAACCTCCTTGCTAGTATGCTGATACACAGAAACGGCGATCACGAAAACTATTGGCTCGAATGGCATCACCTCCTCTTGGTCATTCGTTGAACCGCCCAATCAACAAGAAAGGTATCCAATTCACGCTGTTGCCAGGGCAACTTGGATTGGATACCTCCTTTGCGCACTGGCAGGCATCGGGGATTGCTCCCCGGGCCCTATCGTTCACCTATCCAGCGAGGGAATCAGTGAATCGGAGGATATGGTATGGCCCCCGGCCGACGGATGCGGCAGTACCAGTGCAGATGTTGAGTTGTGGACGCCACCGTCCGATCCGCGAGCCGGTCGAGGGTCGCGAGCTGATTCTCTTCTTTAGCTTATTTCCTCTTGGTCTTGGTTTCCCTCAGTTATCCAGCCCCTGTGCGGTTAGCCGGAACTTGATGATGCCTAGCATTAAAGGTAACACAAGTGTCTTTTGCACACTTGATTAGTGCCCCACATGATTTCTACTTGTCAACAACTGGTCGCAGTATAGCATACCCGTCCCTAATCTGTCAAGTATTTGACGCCTCTGCTCCCATACGTCAGCGCGCCCAATACGCGATCTGCCCCCCCCGTTCCCGATATCCCTGGCCTACTGCCGCCATATCCATGTCTGCCGTCAGGATGTCGAGCACCGGCATACTGATCTTGCGAGCCAACTCGCGATAATCCACGGCCTTGATATAGCCCTTGCACGACTCGCAGACATATAATCGGTAGGCGTTGTCTGCACTGGGATAATATCCCAATTGTGACGCGGCATCCTCGCCACAGAAGGGGCACACCACCCGGGAGAACGGCCATTGAGCCAAACAACGCGGACATAGCAAGGACCGCTCCCCACCGGGTGGTGTCAACGCCGAGAACGAGGGTACGCCACCACAGAGAGGACACCAGCCCCGCCACCATTGGTTCAGGTCCACACCAGGCACGTGCAGGATGTCCTGAGCTTCGCGCTCCAGGAACGGACGCAGGGCCATCTGCATGATCAACGAGAGCGTTCGGTCGGGTAACACTCCCTGGCGATACCATTCCCCAACCAGCGCCAGATAAGGAATGTCCGTGGAGATGGCCCATTGGGGCCGGCGCTCAGCCACCAGACTGGCTATCCGGTCAAACGCCTGCCCCAATAATGTAGGTTCGATACGCAGGCGATCTACAGGCAGCAGTGGTACGCCATTCGAAAACTCTTGGCCGGGCTCGATCGTTTCCGGGCGTGGAGGAAGTTGGTGCCACGTATCCAACTGTATCTGCCGGACAGCGATGTGGAAACCGACCAACTCGGCTTGCTCCGGGTCACAGTCACAAGTCCGCAATTCTTCCAAGAACGTATCATGATGCTCTGTCAAAGGCGACACCCCCTCAATTCAATGGCAGCTCGTTCACGGAAAGGTATCTTACACCAAACGAGCGGTTCGCGCAAGCGCGACAGTTTGGGGCATTCAAAGCAAAACGGGGTCGAAAAATCAACCCCGTTCTACCTTGAACGCACCACCAGTTGATGGAATAGAGTAGCGTACGATGGACTGGACCCAGTCCATCGTACGCCGTTGGCTGTCAGCGGTCGTCACTATTTCTCGTGCTTGTTTTGGGGAAAGATCTTGAACCCGTTGATCATGCTCGAGAACGTCGCGTCTCCCTCCAAAAGGTCGTACAACACGGCCATGTAAAGGTGCACGACGGTGAACGCGGCAAAGACCCACATGAGCAGATGGTGGATCAGCCGCAGGTTTTGGTTAGGCCCCAGGATGCTAAACACCGGGTCAAAGAGCACGCCCCACAGGCTGGCCGGGTAGTACTCGGCGTACAGGGCCAGGCCGGTGATCCCTTGCAGCAGCATGATGACGAACAGCGCCATGTAGCTCAGCCCGGCTAGGGAATTGTGTCCCAGGTCGAACGGCGTCTCCTTGCTGATAAGGGCATAGAACTTGATCTGCGCCACAGTATTGCGCAGGCGTTCCTGGCTCAGGGGCAAGAACCCGCTCCACCGGGCGTACCGATTGCCCACGAACAACCAGTAGAGTCGCACCAGGGCGTTCACGCCGAAAACCACGGCGGCAATAGCGTGGATGAAACGCATGGTACCCATAACGTAGCTGTGATACGCCTCGCCCATATTGCTCGCCAGAAACGGGTTGGCAATGTACAGGCCGGTGAGGGCCAGCAGCATGATGGAC
>JAHJIN010000452.1 GCA_018823415.1 Chloroflexota bacterium
AGGAGGCGTTTTGAGGGGGCCGGCGGGCGGGCATGGCCTGGTCCAGGCGGGCCTGCAACTCGTCTATCGTGGGCAGGGGGCCGGCCAACAGGCCCTGGGCGGTCGCCCACTCGCGATAGCGTTGCACGGTGCGGCGGTCGACGCCAGTGTCCCGTGCCACTTGGCGATTGCTCGGTTCGGCACGGATATGTACCAATAGTTCGCGGATGTCCATGGTGTCACTCCTGTTTGACATGGGTTCCTCCCGAGAATGAGTGATGATCTTGCTTTTCTCGGAAGGAAGGATAGCAGATTTTCAGGAGTCTCGCCACCCCGCGGGTGGTACATGGTGGGTGAAAGCACCCGGCACATTTTGGGTGAAAGCACCCGGCGCATTTTGGGTGAAAGCACCCGGCGCATTTTGGGTGAAAGCACCCGGTACATTTTGGGTGAAAGCACCCGGTACATTTTGGGTGAAAGCACCTGGTACATTATAGCCCGAAAGATGACAGCGTTGGGCCTCACGCACGTCAACCGGCCCTGGGCTGGCTTGGTGGCCAGCAGTATGTATCTGTTTTTGCTGCTCATGCTGGCTCCGGGGACCGACATCCCGGTAGAGGTCGTGGCCGGGCGCAGCATGGTCTGGTTCGTCATCCCGATATTGGCCGCGTCGTTTCTGCTGCGGCCTTGGGCGAGCTTTGTCCTGTTTGGAGCCAGTTGCTTGACGATCATCGTCGTGGCCATCACCGGAGAAATCCCAGTTGCGCCCAATTTATTCGGCCTCCTGGTCTTTTTCGCCATTGCTCTGGTAGCCTGGCTTGCCGCCCAGGGACTGGAAACTGCGCTGGTCAACGTGCGTAACGAGGAGGGCCGGCGACTGACGGTGGAGCGTGCGCGCGCAGACGAGTTGGCGGTGCAGGCCCAGGTTTTGGAACAGCGCGTTGCCGAGCGTACGGCCGATCTGGCACGACTGAATGAAGAACAACTGCGGCTGATTAGGACCCTCAGTCACAACACGAGGAACCTGATCCAGGCCGCGACCACGAACACAGAAATGTTACTGTTGCCAACGGCGGACAAAAGTGTATTGCACCCCGAACATGCCGAATACGCAGCCCAGGTCGCAGTAGTAGTGAATAGACTGACCGAACTGGTCAGTAATATTCTAGACATGGCCAATCTCGGTCGGGGCCTGCTAGTACCGCAATTCGAGCCTGTCGACCTGGCGGAATTGGTGCGCCAGGTAGTCGGCATTCTGCAGCCGCAAGCAGACTCTAAACAGATTGCGCTCCAGATACACGTTGATCGGCCTCTGGTTACCCAGGCCGATCCCGTTCAAATGCACCAGGTGCTGACCAACGTGGTTGGAAATGCTATCAAATACACACCGGTCGGCGGCCAAGTCACAATAAGCTCGATTGACGACGATCAGATACATCTGGTGGTCCAAGACACCGGGGCCGGCATTCCCCAGGATGAACTGGAGACTATCTTCGAGCCCCTGACGCGAGCAGCGCATACCCGGCACATGGACGGCCACGGGTTGGGTCTGTCCATAACCCGGCAACTCCTGACACTGAACGACGGTCGAGTTTGGGCCGAGTCGCCGGGGATAGGGCAAGGCACCACATTCCATGTGACGGTACCATATCGTGAGGCGCCCGAGCTGGCCCCTGAACCGGCTCAGTGTTTGGAAGGGCCGGCACCGATCCTGATCGTGGACGATGACCCGCAGATCCAGGCTGCGTTTGCTACGCTACTGGGCTAGGCCGGGTATCGCACGGTTGTCGCCGGTAGCGGCGAGGCTGCGCTACAGACTATTCACGCCCAGCGCCCACGTCTGGTGCTGCTTGACTTGCTATTACCCGACGTGAGTGGTTCGCAAGTGCTGCACGCCATCCGAGAACATCCAGACCCACGGATTGCGCAGATCCCGGTGATCGTCGTGTCAATCATGCACGACGATACCCAGAATGAACTGCGCCCCCTGATCTCAGCATATCTGTCCAAGCCGGTAGACTCGGATATTGCTGGCTACTGTGGCACAGGTCCTGCGCAGCAATCCCAACCGAATTCTGGTCATCGAGGACGAACCTGATACGAGAGAGCAGATACGAGCGGCTTTAGAAAGCCACGGGTGCGACGTAGTCTTGGCTGCCGATGGTGCCGCTGGCTGGCTGTTGGTAGGAGGGGCAGACCTCATCATTTTGGACATTGTCCTGCCAGGTGCCCTGGATGGATGGCAGTTTCTAAGGCGATTGAAAAAAGATGTTCCCAACCCGCCCCCCACGATTGTGATCTCTGGTTTGCTCGACGAACAAGTCCAGGACGCAGCAGCCTACGCCGCTTTCTTGGGTGCCCACAAGTTTATACCGAAACGGCAGATTGGGGCCGAGCTATGCGAGGTAATCTGGGGTATGGTATGAAACGCATCGTGATGATAGATGACGAGCCGCTGGTAACAAAAGGCCTTAGCCGTTTTCTGGGCCGGCACGGGTTCGAGGTTGTGGTGTTTTCGGACCCTGTGGCTGGCGAGCAGTATCTGCATCAAGAGCCGTGGGATGTGCTCGTTTTGGATTTGGCGATGCCTGGCCGAACCGGGCATGAGATACTGGCTGCCCTGTCAGACGAACAGGCAAAACGAGTGGTGGTGCTCTCGTCGACTACCACTCCGTCAACCATCGCCCAGCTCCAGGCCCGGGTGGCTGCGTACGTCAAAAAGCCCACCACCGGCTCAGCACTACTAGGAGTAATCCAAACGTTAGGACCTGTCCAAAAATAGCCTCGTACTTTTGAAGGGAAAAACAGGGAGCAAACTCCGAAGTTATTTAGGACGACTCCTTACTGGACTCTGGCGAAAAATGAAGTAACGTGAAGGTACTTTGCTACATACGCCAATCTCGGTTTAGCGTATGTAGCGGTGAAGGAACCAAGCGCTTTCACTTTCCGACCGTCAATGGGTCTGTCTGGAGTGTGGCACGGTTCACGACCGGGACGTGAACACGGCGGTCAATCTGTTGCAAATCACTACCGGGGGAGCCCCGGAAAGTTACACGCAGTGTCCTGTGGACGCCTGTGGAGATATGATTCCCGGTGGGGAATCAGCCCAGGAAGCCCAGGCGCTTTAGCCCTGGGTAGCTCAC
>JAHJIN010000453.1 GCA_018823415.1 Chloroflexota bacterium
CCAGCAACTGCCGCACCGCTGCGTGTGGCTCAGCCCCGGCCTGCACGGCCTGGACCAGGCGGTGGCCCAGGTGCCCCGGCAGGTCGTGTGCGGCGATGGCGTGCAGGCAGGCGGTCTGCACGGCGGGGGCACCGGCCAGCGCGATCACCGGCCGGATCTGCCGCTCGGTCAGCCGGGCTTGCTGGGCGAGGTCCTGGGCGGCCGGCGCGAGGCGTAAGGCGAGGTGCGTATAGTGATAAAAGCTGGTCTGCCCCAGGCCGGTCAGCCGCTGCAGGACCTCGCGGGTGGCGCGTTTCAGCCAGCGGCCGGTCAGGCGCTCCAGCTCGCCGGAGGCGTTCGCGTCATCGCCTGAAGCCTCGTCGGCAGCCGGGGCACCGGCCAGGTTTTGTAGATCCGCCACCGTCAGGCCCGGCAGGGCGGCGGCGGTCTGCCCCGCAAAGGTGGCCTGCAGCAGCTCCCAGGCGCTGACCAGGCCCCGGGCATATTCGATGGCCGTCCAGTCGGCGTGCGCCGAGACGATGACCAGCCGGTCGATAGCCCGCTCCCAAGCCGTGGCCCCGGCGAGGGCCAGTGCCGGCACGGTCTGCTGCCCGGCCAACAGGCTGGCCAGGCAACGGCGATGCCCGTCCAGCACCATGTCCTGGCCGGCCTCGCGATAACACAGGATGGGCTGGCGCACCCGCCCCGGCGGCCGGATCGTCTGGGCCATCGCCTGTAGCTCGGCGAGGATCGCCGTCCAGGGGGCCTGGGCGGCCAATTCCTGGAGCACGGCCAGGACCGCGGCCGGCGTATTGTGCCCGGCCGCGATGAGCGCGGCGAGGCGCGCCGGGGGGATGATCTCGCGCGGCTGGGAGACGAAGCGCAACTGGGCCAGGTCGGCTGTCTGTACGGTTCGCTCGGGGGGCTGGGTGACGCCGGTCAACTGGTCCAGGACGGCCAGCCGGGTGCGTGCCGCGTCGGGTAGACCGCGCCTACTGGCCACGGCTCATGACCTCCTGGGCCAGGGCCAGAAACTGGCGGGCCGAGCGTGTCGCCGGTGCGTGCTCCAAGATGGTCAGCCGGTGCGCCGGGGCTTCTTCCAGGCGCACGTCCTGGCCGATGATCGTCTCAAACATCAGGTCGCCAAAGCGGGCCTGGATCGCGTCCAGAGAGTCGCGGCGGACGTCGGAGGTGGGCGAGAACCGGCCCACCAGCACGCCCATCACGCGCAGCGCCGGATTGAACAGTTGGCGAATCTTGGCCACGGTTTCGCCCAACGCGACCAGGGCATCCATGGGCAGGTATTCGGCCTGGAGGGGGATGATGATCTCCGGCGCGACGCACAGCACGTTGACCACGATCAGGCCCAGGGACGGGGCGCAGTCTACCAGGACGTAATCGAACCGCTCTAGCCCGGTCATAGCGCGGCGCAGGTGCAGTTCGCCGCCCATCTCGCCCAGCAGGTGCAGTTCGGCACTGGCCAGGCGCAGGTCGCAGGGGGCGATCGACAGGTTCGAGGTCGTGGTGGGGCGCACGATGTCCGCCAGCGGCAGGTCATCGGCGGTCAGGACCTCGTACAGGGAGGGGCTGATCGCGTGGCCCTTGTCTACCTGGCGCAGCCAGATGGAGGCGTCAGCCTGGGGGTCGGCATCGACGACCAGGACTTGCTGGCCGGCCTGAGCCAGGGCCGCCCCCAGGTTCACGGTCGTGGTGGTCTTGGTCGTGCCGCCCTTTTGGTTGGTCACGGCGATGATGCGCATGGGTGGTCTTCCTCTCAGGTGCCCCCGGTCTGCGCGCCGGCCCGGCGGTATCGCGCCGTGGGCACGGCCGAGCCTGGGCTTGCTGGTGCCCTCGCTGCGACGAGGGCGGACGGCGCGATAGCCGATTAGAGTCGGCGCACTCGCGTTGCCGTGAGTGGCGTCGTGCTGGGGGCCAACGCCGGCGGGGCTGGCTGCCGCTGGGTCACCCTACGGCTGGACCCGCGCCCTGCCTCTGCGCTCCCCTTGTCATCAGTGGCCTTCCAGCAGTTGTCCCACCAGTTGCTGGACCTGGTCGGGCGCCACCGGCTCCAGTATCACTGCGTCAGGATGAGCTTGCAGCAGAAGCACTATCGGTGGACCGGTCCCGCTGGCCCGCAGCCCACGTATTGTCTCCGCTGTTGTCCCGTCTGGCAGGGCATTGCCGAGGAATACCAGGTCCGGGTGGATCTGGCGGGCCAGGGCCAGGCCCTGTAGGCCGGAACTGGCCTCCACGACCTGGAGGCCCAGCAGGTCGAGGACGTCAGCAAGGGTACGCCGGGACGTGGAATCGGCGTGCAGGATCAGCGCGGCCGGGCGTGGGGGCATGGTGATGGGTTCCTCCTGGGACTTGTTGTTGTGTCTGATTGTACCGGATTATCAGGAGGGGGAGCAAGAGGGTTAGGTGCCAGTATGGGGCGAGTTTGTAACGGAAAAGGCGTAACAATGCGATGCGGGCAGCTGACAACTGGCGCCCGTGGGGACTTGGTATGGGCGTCAGCCCTTGGTTGTACCAGTGCACGAACGAGCCAACCCGGCCACGCCCTCGCTGTGTCCAGAACATGCATGCCTTGCACACGAAAGGTAGGGTTAGTGTAAAGTTAAGAAAAGGGACAAATTGACTTGTAACCGTAAAGAGAGTATAATAAAGATCCTGGTTCTATCCCTACAATGGCACTCACCAGGTTGTGCCCGTCTACCAGACGAGGTGAGCCAGTTCCTGAATGGTCCCACTGCAAAATACCATCGCATCTACTGCAACCGGAAGTTAGAAGCCACAGCCCTGGCGCTTGAAGGACCGCCGGCCAAGATTTGCCATTTTTAGCCGGTCCGGTTTCCACCCCGATCTGCTGGCACGGGCCGCGCGCCCCAACGCCAGCGGTTGGCACGATGTGCTTTTGGTCCATGACGGGCGAGTGGTACAGGATTGCGAGTAATGCCCCCTACCGCCGTCGGCAAGTTTATCGGACGCGAGATGCGGCAGCGGGCTACCCCCCGGTGTCCTGGGTCCAACGCGCCGGCCTGACCCA
>JAHJIN010000454.1 GCA_018823415.1 Chloroflexota bacterium
GCCTCGATCCAGGTGGCCTTGCACGACGCCAGCGCCGTCCAGTTCAAAGACGACCTGCTGCACGAGATCCACCGCACCAAGGCCCGCGGCCTCATCCTGGACCTCACCGCCATGGACGTCGTGGACAGCTTCCTGGGCAAACTCATCGGCGACGTGGCCGAAATGGCCGGCCTGATGGGCACCACCGTGGTCATCACCGGCCTGCAGCCCGCCGTGGCCATTACCCTGGTCGAACTGGGCCTCGAACTGCCCGGCGTGGTCACCGCTCTCAACCTGGAAAAGGGCATGGCCCATCTGCGCCGGGCGCTGCTGGCCGAAGAGGAGGCCGGCGATGCCTGAACAACGGGTGCCCATCCGCAGTGACCTGGACATCGTCAACGCCCGCGTGGCTGGCCGCGAACTGGCCCGCGCCCTGGGCTTTGGCGTCATCGACCAGGCCCGCGTGGCCACCGCTATCAGCGAGCTGGCGCGCAACATCGTGCTCTATGCTGGCAGCGGCGTGGTGGTCCTGAACCAGATCCACGACGGCCGACGGGTGGGTCTGGAGGCCGTGTGCATCGACGCGGGCCCGGGCATCGCCGACATCGAGCTGGCGCTGCGTGACGGCTATTCCACCTCGCACGGCCTGGGCATGGGTCTGCCCGGCACCCGGCGCCTGATGGACGAGTTCGAGATCGAAAGCGCGCCGGGCCAGGGCACCCGCGTCACCATCCGCAAGTGGCAGCGTTAACCATGACCCACTCGCATCTGCACTATGGGATGGTGTGCCGGCCCAAGCTCACGCATACGGTCTCTGGCGACACCTATGTGATCCAAGAAACACCCGAGACGGCGCTCATTGCCGTGATCGACGGACTGGGCAGCGGGGTAGACGCCGCCTACGCCGCCAACCAGGCCAAAGAACAGGTGCAAATCTGGGCGCACGCGCCGTTGACCGATATCCTGCAGGTGTGCCACGAACATCTGCGGAGCACGCGCGGTGCGGTCATGGCTATCATGCGCCTCGACTGGGCCGCGGCGAGCATGACATACGCCGGGGTGGGCAATATTGGCATCCAGGTGGCGAGCGCGGCCCACGACATCAAACCCATTTCGCGCAATGGCATCGTGGGCCATCGCCTGCCCAAGATCCAAGAGTTTAGCTACCCCTATACGCCGGGCGACCTGTTTGCCCTGTATTCGGATGGCGTATCGAGCCGTTTTAGCCTGAGCAACTATTCCCATCACCCGTGGGAGACCGATCTGCAAACACTGGCCGAACAAATCGTGGCCGATTTTGGCAAAGATCAAGATGACGTGGCCTTGATATTGGCCCAGGAACCGACCGATTTCGGTGAGGAATGATGCCATGAGCAATCTACTAGAACGCTGGCTGCACGAACACGACGAAACGACCCTCCAGCGCTGGACGCAGATGGTCGAGGAACGCCATCTGTCCCATTACCAGGGTCTGGCGGATTACGAGTTGCAGCGCGAGTTGTTGCCCTTTTACGAATGCATCGCCGCAGCCATCGTGCGCGACACGGCGCCGGCCGAGGCCCAGCTTGAGGATTGGATCCTGGGCCAACGATTGTACCGGCAGATCCAACTGGGCGAATTGCTCCAGGTTGCGGCTATGCTCAAGTCGGCCGTCTGGCACGATCTGGTAGAAGGCAGCGACTCGTACCACTCGTTGCAGGCCGGCCAGCGACTAGAGGTGATATTCGACCAAGCCATCATTTCACTGGCGACCTTGTTTACCCAGGCCATTGAGCAAACCCTGAACGAACGCCTGCACGAGGCGGAATTCATGACCCAGTCTCTGGCGGCGGCGACCGAAGAGGCCGATCAATCCCTGCAACGCACACGAGTGCTCTATGCCGTGTCTCAGGCCCTATCCACCACCCTGGACCTGGGCGAGGTGTTGCAAGTGGCCGCGGCTCAGGCGGCCAAGGTGCTGCCGGGCGACGAGGCCGGCATCATCCTCTTTGACCTAGATCGTGGCACGGGCGAACTGGTGGCCGAAGAACCCCCGCGCCCTGATCCGCAGCCAGCGCCCCTATGGTTCGAACTGGACCAGTTGCCAGAATTGGCCGAGTTCGCCCGTCTGGCCCTCACCGCCCCACTCACCGAGATCCAACGCTGGCCCCTGCTGGCATACCTGCGCGAGTTGCTCACCGCGCGCGACACGTATCCGCTGCTGCTGATCCCGTTAATCGTGCACGGCGAGATCGTGGGCGTGATCTATGTGGGAGCATTCGCCGAGATGGTCTCGCTCGGTGACGACGAATTGCAGATGGCCCAGACGCTCGCCAACCAGATCGCCGGGGCCATTGAAAACGCCAAGCTCTACCAGGCCGTGCGCGACTCGGAGGCCATCCTGGGCCGGCGCGTGCGAGATCGCACGCAGGAACTGGCCCAGGAAAAGGAACGCGTCGAGTTTCTGTATGCCATCGCCAGCGAAACCAGCGCCAGCCTGGACCTGCACCTGATCCTCAATCGCACCTTGGAAATCGTCACCCAGGTCGTGGGAGTGGAGCAGGGCGCCATCATGCTGCTGGATCGCGAGACGGATCACCTGGTATGCCGGGCTGCCATGGGCGGGGGAAGCATGCTGGACCTGGGCGACGTGATCCCCTTTCGCCTGGGTGAAGGCATTGTGGGCTGGGTGGCTCAGCATCGCGAACCCACGCTGGTGACCGATGTCACGCAGGATGCGCGCTGGATCCAGGTACCCGGGCATGAGGTGTCTTATCACTCCTACATAGCTGTACCCATCATCACGGGCGGTGAGGTGCAAGGCGTCCTGACCCTGGCACATCCCAAGAGCGACTATTTCACCGAAGATCACATCCGCCTGTTGACTGCCGTAACCCAGGAGTTGGGATCGGCCGTTCACAATGCCGAGCTGTATCGCTATGTACAGTCGCAAACGGATCGACTGGGACGTTTGTTGGCGCTACAAGAGGCCGAAGCTTCCAAGACCCGCTCTATTCTGGAAAGCATCGCCGATGGCGTGGTCTTTAGTGATGCAGATGGTCAGATCGTGTTGACCAACGTCGCAACCGAAGAGATCCTGGGTACGCCAGCGGCGCAGATGCAGGGGCGCGACGTTCGCGACCTGGTACTCCTGGCCGAGCCGGAAGACCGGCCAGTGTGGCTGGCGGTCCTGGACACGTTGATGGCCAGTCGCAACCGAGGCGCGGTAGAAACGGCCGCCGAACGCCTGACGCTGCGGATCGCCAACCGCGTCGCCAACGTCCATCTGAGTCCAGTAGTGACCGGGACCAACCAGGTCGGCGAGGTCCTGTTTCTGGGCGTGGTCATGGTCTTTCGCGACGTGACCCGGGAAACCGAGGCCGACCGTCTCAAGAACGAGTTCGTTGCCACCGTGTCGCACGAATTGCGCACGCCGCTCACGTCGATCCGTGGCTATGTGGACCTGATCCTGGATGGCGACGTGGGCGATGTGTCGGACGACGTGAGCGAATACCTCCAGGTAGTCAAGAGCAACAGCAACCGACTCACCGCCCTCATCAACAACCTGCTGGACATCTCGCGCATCGAAGAGGGCCGCACGCGTTTTGACCTGGCGACAGTTGATGTGGCAGCCCTGGCGCAGGATGCCGCGGAGCGATTCCGCGCCGAGGCCGAGGAAAAGAATCTGATGCTGCGGGTCTCGGTGCCGGTCGAACCGCTGATCGTCCAGGCCGATACAACCAAGCTGGTGCAAGTGCTCGACCACCTGATCAGCAATGCCGTCAAATATACTCCTCCGGCCGGCGAGGTGACGGTGACCGTGCAGGCGCACGGCAACCGGGTCCAACTCGACGTGACCGACACCGGGATCGGCATAGCCCCCCAGGACCAGGACAAGCTGTTCACTCGCTTTTTCCGGGCCGAGCATCCGGACGTCGAGTTTGCCGGCGGCACCGGCCTGGGGCTGTCCATCGCCAAGGCCGTGGTCGAGGCGCACGGCGGCAAGATCTGGGCAGCTAGCCCCGGCTCCGGACAGGGCAGCACCTTTAGCTTTACGATCCCTCTGACCGCAGAAGCCCAATCACAGGCCCTGGCCGACGGCGATATTGGTCCCGCTGCGGCTGCCCCGCCCCCGGACCGGCGGCGCCTGCTGGTGGTGGATGACGACCGCGACATCATTCGCCTGCTATACAATCGCTTGCAGCGCGATGGCTATCTGGTAGACACGGCCACCAGCGGCCCAGAGGCCCTGCGCCGGGTAGCAGAATCGGCCCCCGACCTGGTCTTGCTGGACATCCTGATGCCCGAGATGGATGGCGGCACGGTATTGGAGAGACTCAAGGCCGATCCAAGCACAGCCAACATCCCGGTGGTCGTTCTGTCCATTGTAGATGACCAGCGCCGGTTTCTGATGCTGGGCGCCACCGAATACCTCACCAAGCCATTCGATGAAGGGCAACTGGAAAAGGTGATTAGCGAAGTGCTGGGACAGGCCGGGCGCGTGCTCATTGCCGACGATGATCCGGACATTGTGATGCTGCTCCAGCGCGTTTTGCAGCGTCGGGGCTTTGAAACCCTCGTTGCCGGAGACGGGGAAGCGGCCCTGGCCCAGGCCCATGGCGAGCCGCCCCCCGACCTGATCCTACTGGATTTGCGCATGCCCCAGTTGGACGGTTATCAGGTATTGGAGCGCCTGCGTGAAAACCCCGCCACCCACGCCATCCCGGTGATGATCATCACCGGCGCCGCGCCAGATCTGGCCGAGAAACGCCAGCGCAGCCTGGCGCTGGGCGCGTCACAGTTGGTGCTCAAACCCATCGACATCGAGACACTGGTATCCGAGATTCGGCGACTGGTCTAACAAGCCACCACAACCAACCCCTGCCCAACGCGCTGCTCACATGGATACCAGGGCCGGGTTTTTTGTGCGCCTTGACAGCCATTACTTGTTGCGGTATCATAGACTACCCTGAGCACAAGATGAACGAGAGCTTTTGGTACTATCTGTGAGCCAACTGGTTTATGTCAAATTGCAGCGGAGGTTCATAACGTGGGATTTTGGAACAACCGGCGCGTCCTGGTGACCGGCGGAGCGGGCTTTTTGGGCTCGTTTGTCGTGGAACAGCTCCGGGCACGCGGGTGTGACAACGTGTTCGTGCCGCGCCATCGCGACTATGACCTGTGCCAGTTGGCTGCGATCCGGCAGGTGCTCGCCGACGCCCGGCCAGACCTCGTGATCCACCTGGCAGCACGCGTGGGCGGCATTGGCGCGAATCGGCTGTACCCGGCCGAGTTTTTCTACGACAACCTGATCATGGGCGTGCAGTTGATGCACGAAGCGTACAAATGCGAGGTGTCCAAGTTTGTGGCCCTGGGCACCGTATGCGCCTATCCCAAGTTTACGCCGGTGCCGTTCCGCGAACAAGACCTGTGGAACGGCTACCCCGAAGAGACCAACGCCCCCTATGGCCTGGCCAAAAAGATGCTGCTGGTGCAAGCCCAGGCCTATCGCCAGCAATACGGGTTCAACGCCATCTTTTTGCTGCCGGTGAACCTGTATGGCCCCGGAGACCATGACGACCTGGAACGTTCGCACGTGATCCCGGCTTTGATCCGCAAATGTGTGGAGGCCCGGGATCGGGACGATGACCACATCGTCCTGTGGGGCGATGGGTCGCCCACCCGCGAGTTCCTGTACGTGGCCGATGCAGCCCAGGGCATCCTGCTGGCGGCAGAGCATTTCGACGGGCCAGAGCCGGTGAACCTGGGCTCGGGCCAGGAAATCAGCATCCGGGACTTGGCCCAGATCATTGTCCGGCTCACCGGGTTCCAGGGCCACATTGTGTGGGACACCACCCGGCCCAACGGCCAGCCGCGCCGGGCGCTGGATACCAGCCAAGCCCGGCGGCTCTTTGGGTTCCAGGCCCAGACGCCCTTTGAAGAAGGGCTACAAAGAACCATCGAGTGGTACACAGAGCAGCGCCGGACGGCCGGGGATGCCAGGCCCACGGCATAGATGCAGACAAGTCAATCTAGACACCTGGTCGATACGCCCAGAATGGGCTGGCGCCGCAAGGACACCCATGCTGAAAAATGGACTCTATAATACGGCCGGCCTGATCGTGCGCATGGCCTTTGCCCTGGTGGTGGTTCCCCTCCTCATCCGCCTGGTGGGCCTGGAAGAGTATGGACTGTGGACACTGGCCTCAGCCGCCATTGGCCTGGTGGGGTTGGCAGAGGCCGGGCTTTCTGTGTCCACGACGGTTTTCGTGTCCCAAGACCTGGCGAACCACGACGACACCGGCGTTTCTGAGACTCTGACCGTGACCATGGGGGCTATCCTGCTGATGGCGACCTTGGCCGCGCTGGTACTGTGGCTGGGGGCCTCCACGCTGGTTGAACTCTTTCCCACCCTGGACCAGTCACAGCAACCGGTGGCAATCAGGGCCTTTCAGATCGGGGCAGCAGTCGTTTGGATCCAGTTAGTGCAGCGCATATTCGTCAGCATGGAACAAGCACGCCAAAGATATGATGTGGTGAACCTTTTGAGTGTGATGCAGATTATCGCCATCAACCTTGGCCTGGTGGTGGTAGCTGCGACAGGTGGACGGACGGTCGAATTAATAGTGTGGCAAGCGAGTGCAAGCGCAGGCATGCTAGTCATCCATGGACTGGTTACCTGGTACCTGTTTCACCACATCAAGCTGCGCCCCACGTGGAACCCCAACAGGGCCTATGCAGTGGCGCGTTACAGCGTACTCACGTGGGCGGTGTCTTTGAGCAGCGCCCTCTTTAGCCAGGCTGATCGCTTGATCGTGGGCGCGATGCTGGGTGTCGGTCCACTGGGCCTGTATGCGGCCATTACGAACATCGTATCCAAAATAAGTACCGCTTCTGCAGCTTCCGTACAACCACTTCTTCCGGCCCTGAGTGCATTGACTGCCCCTGAGAGTATTCCACCACCCAGTCTACAACGGCATGTACGGCAAGCATCCCAGTTTAACGCCCTTGTCGCCCTGGGAATGGGCGGAGTATTTCTTGTGCTGGCTTCCGTAGCCATGCGCGTCATTTTACCAGACACCGTCACAGCAGAACAAATAGTGCTGTTTCGTTTGGCGGCCGTCATCTACGCCCTCTATTCGCTCAATGCCGTGGGCTATTATGCCCTCCTGGGAATGAAAGCGGCCGGCACATGCATGATCATCCAACTGACCAGCGCCGGCCTGGCTTTGTTGCTGATCGCAAACGGATCGGCGTCCTGGGGGCTCGCCGGCGCCATAGTGGGAAACGCCGGGTATCTCTTGACCTGGTCACTCGTATTCTTTGGGATGAGACGACTCGAGATCCCGGTCCATCTGTGGTTCACCTGGTCGAAATTCCCATTCGCCTGGTTCCTGGTCATGGCCTT
Organism: Chloroflexota bacterium; assembly: GCA_018823415.1. Lineage (GTDB taxonomy): Bacteria > Chloroflexota > JAHJIN01 > JAHJIN01 > JAHJIN01 > JAHJIN01. The sequence continues at coordinate 7,367 of JAHJIN010000454.1, forward strand.
GCTTAGTGTCATCTTGCCCGATCAAATGGTTCTTCAAATAGCGATTACTGCTGTGGCAGTGGGCATCCTGTGCGTCTGGTTTGCCATCGCCCAACAGGATCGCGTTTACCCGCTGTTTCAAAGACTGGTTGCCCGGCGGTGAACAGCAACTTGGATGCCCATCTGCAAATCGATGATATAGGTACTAGTCGCCTGACCCCCCTGCTGGCTGATCTCCCGGCGCCTGTTGGCCGAACTGGTTGGCCGTGGACCCAAGAGACCGCGCCCTTGCCCAACACCATGCCCAACGGCGCGCCCTGGCCTCTGGTCAGCGTCGTCACGCCCTCGTACAACCAGAGCCAGTTCATCGAAGAGACCATTCGCTCGGTGCTGCTGCAGGGCTATCCCAACCTGGAATACATGGTCATTGACGGTGGCAGTACAGATAACAGTGTAGAGATCATACGCAAATATGATCCGTGGCTGGCATATTGGGCGAGTGAGCCAGATAGGGGACAGTCCCACGCGATCAACAAGGGCTGGGAGCGATCGCGTGGCCAGGTTTTGGCCTATCTAAACTCGGATGACATCCTTGAACCAGACACACTGCATCGAGTGGTTAAGACTTTCCAGGCATCGCCAGAGGCGGCAGTGGTATATGGCGATGGTAACCTGGTAGATGGCGATGGACGATTGATCCGCAGGCTGGGAGCGCAAGACTATAACCGAGCCAACCTGATGCTGGTAGACTATATCCACCAGCCGTCCGCTTTTGTGCGACGGAGCGCGTTCGAAAGTGTCGGGATGCTGGATGAATCTTTGCACATGTGCATGGACTATGAGTATTGGGTGCGACTGGCCTTGGCGGGATTCAATATGATCTATCTACCAGAGGTTCTCTCGTCCGCACGATTGACACCCAATACCAAAACCGGGAGCCTGGCGTTGCGATTTCTGGACGATACGATGCGTGTCCTCGACACAGTGTACGAAAATGAACACGTGCCGGAGGATCTGCGCCGGGTCCGGAGTGCGGCCTATGGTCATGCGTGGCGCTTGGGCGGTGTACGTTACTTTGACGCTGGCAAGCGACATCTGGCAATAGCCGCTATGTTCAAGTCATTGCGCTGCAATCCCATCCCCGGCTACAAGTCTTGGGCAGTGATATTTCTGATCACCCTGCAGGCTGCATGTGGAGTACATTGGTGGTCACCACGCACAATGGAAAAGTGGGAATCGATCTCGTGATGATCAGTGTGGTGGTACCAACTCGCAACAAAGGCGAGTCGATTGCTTGTCGGCTTCGATCTCTATTTCGTCAGACGCTAGCCCGGGACCGATACGAGATCATCGTGGTAGACAACGAATCGACCGACGACACCAGACAAGTATTGGCCCAACTAAGTTTGGAAGCCGAGAACTTGCGCTGGGTGACTGAACCGATACCGGGACGTGCTCGAGCGCGCAATCGCGGTATCCGCGAATCAGCTGGCGATCTGGTCGTGTTCCTGGACGACGACATCCAAGTGGGGACAGACCACCTCGAGCGCCATTTGGCGTATCACACCAAGTCAGAGCCCGTGACAGTGATCAGTCAGGTGGTAGACGTTTCCCCCACTCGCCCATCGTGGTTGCGGGACTATTTGCATGCTCGACAGACCATCGGGGCGTCCCGATCAAAGAATCAAGACGTTCGTACCCCGCTGGGGCTCTATTTCACTACCGGAAACGTATCGTTGTTGCGTGACACATTAGAAAGCATAAGAATTGGCGACGGAAATTCGGCGCTCTATTTCGATCCGTCGTTGAACGTGCGTGAGGATGGCGATATGGGCTGTCGTCTCGTCAAGATGGGCGTACAGTTCCTATTTGCCGATGATATCGTGTGCTACCATAATCATCCGCGCGATCTTGACTCTCTATTGAAGAGAAGCTACGAGGTCGGTTATTCGACTGTGCGGTTGATCGAGAAACACCCCGAGTTGGCGGCGCACAACAGGCTGACCACCTCAATCAGGACGAATTCCAGTCTTCTGGTCGCATGTGTTGGTTTGTTCTTGCCAGCGTTTCTCATGCGCCCGCTATGGACGGAGCCATTTTACAAAATCATCGGAGGGCTATTGTTGCATCAAGCAAATCGTGGTTATCAAAGTGCTTGGCGCGAGAGGAAAATGTATCAATGAGAACACCCCGCAGACAGGCACCGTCAGGTTCGCAACACGCTGACCGCTGATGGGCACCATCTTGTTGCTGGTGGGTATCATGGGCGTCTCTTTCGCCATGGATAGCCCGCTAACCGGGTTGATCGCACTTGGAAGCATGGCCGTTCTGGCGGGTCCAGGTCTCGCCCGGATCGGGCTATACGGGCAGTTCCTTGTATTCTTGGGATTGTTGCAGATCTTTGTGTTTGCCATCAAAGTGAGCTATGGTACCGTCAACACCACGCTACTGGCACTATTACCATCGGCTTTCGTCGGAGTGATGATCGTTCAGGTCGTCCTACTGATGGCCCGGGGCAAGTTACATTTGCGCTGGACGGTGATCGATCTGGGTGTAGTGGTGTTCTTTTTGCTAGACCTGTTGCAGGTGTTCAATCCTTATCTGAACATTCTGGGCGATCAGCAGTTCCTTAGCGTCGGGCTGCGAGGCTTTCAACAGCGATCATTCCTGGGCCTGACGTACATGATCGCACGCGCTCTGATCCACTCTGAGCGACGGTTCACCAAAGTGGCCCGGATATTGGCCTACTCGGCCGCACTGAGTGGCTTCTACGCGCTATTCCAACAACTATTCGGGTTCGTCTTTTTAGAAGCCCTGCATCGCCAAGCCGTGATAGGTGACAATCTGCGGATCGCAACCATGTATGCTAGCCGTGCTGTGGGATTCCTTGGCTCGCCGTTCACATTTGGTTTGATGAGTGCGATGGGAATGTTGTGCGGCCTTTACCTGTTGCTGTCTGTGCCGCTCTCCTGGCGCGAACGATCCCTAGCAATAGCCAGTGTGCTCGTCAATGGCATGGGGATACTATTGTCCGGGTCGCGCAGCACGTATCTGGCCCTCATCCCAGCGATAGCTATCGTTGTGGTATGGCTACCTTGGAGGCGGTTGTTAGTTTGGGCATGGCAGGTACGTAAAGCGGTCGCGGTAACCACTGTGGCATTGATCATCCTGATCGTTCTGAGCCGCGACACACCTCCGTTGCAGTATGCCATCCGGCGCGTTGCCACGTTGACAGAGTTGCCCGGGCTCGTTTTGAATCCCGACGAGACCACCGACCTCAACTTTGCTTTGCGGCTCAAGCTAGCGACGGAGACCTGGCCGTTAATAGTGGACAACCCGTTTGGTTACGGATCCGGCATCTTTAATGGCGGCAGTAACCCGCAGGGTGTGATCAAGGTCAAGGGGTATGCTACCTGGATTGACAACGAGTTCAGCAGCGTGGCCCTCGAATTGGGTGTGCCCGGGTTGTTTCTCTTGCTGTCTATCGTTGCCATGTCAGTATGGCGATGTTGTCGAGTTGCACGCATCCCAGAGGCGCGCAACCGCGCGATCATCCTGATGGCACTGATCGTCGTCTGTCCCACTGCTGGCTTTGGCGGGCAGTGGTTGGCGGCATACCCGGCCAACGTGTTGTTCTGGGTCTTTGCGGGAATCATTGCCGGCTTGCCCCTATCTGCTCCAACAGAGATCGCGCACACGGCCGCTGCTGGCCTGGAGGAAACCCCGAATGTCACGCTCATTCACGCCTGATCAGACCTGGACAAGTCGATTTTGCCCAGCCTGTTCATCTGTGGCGTCAAGACTCTCGTTTTACAAGGAGAACGTCCCGTTTGTCGAGTGCGTTGTCTGTAAAACGGTATATGTAACGCCAACGCCGCCTCCTGATCTGTTGTCATCGTTATACCATGATCTGGGCATTGATTATTTTACGAATCCAACCAAGCTCGCTTCAGATTTCAATCCACATCGTTACTGGCGCGAGTGCGCGACCATCCCTCATTGGGCAAGACATGGCAACCTGCTTGACGTGGGCTGTGCAACGGGGTCTTTTTTACTGCACGCGCTCGAACTGGGTTTCACCAACGTGCGAGGTATCGATATATCTGCTCCTTCGATTGACTATGCTAATCGAGTAGTGGGCGGGAATGTTGCCATATGCGGCGATTTTCTTGCACAACCGTTTCAGCCTGAAGAGTTTGATCTAGTAACTCTGTGGGCAACACTCGAACATGTTGTCGAAACGGAGGCCTTTATTCGTGAATCTTGGCGTGTTCTCAAGAAACAAGGTCTGCTTTGTATCAGCGTACCGAATCGAAACGGCTTGTCCATGCGTATACTGGGACCCAAATACCATATGGTAGGGCTAGAACATCTGAACTATTTCACACCGCGAGGGCTCGAGCGATTGCTGAAACGAAACAGCTTTGTCACGACGAGAATCCAGACCTCAAGTTTTAACCCCATCTCCTTCTGGAAAGATTATCAAGGACGTCATCTATCAGGTGAATTCGGGCGCGACGATCAGATCGCGGACCAGCAATCCCATGCAGTATTACGCAAGCGTTGGGTGGTCCGACTGCTACAGCGGGCTGTGGAGCTTGGGGTAATCTGGTCGGAAACAGGCAATCTGCTCATCCTCACCGCACAGAAAGCGTGACTGGAGTCGTCAATGCCAGCCATCAGTGTCGTGATTCTCAACTGGAACGGTAGAGAGCTTTTGCTGACCTGTTTGGCTTCGCTCGAAAAACAAACCTTTGGCGACTGGGAATTGATCGTGGTAGACAACGCGTCGGCCGATGGTTCACCCGAGTTGGTGCGCGAGCGATTTCCCAGGGCCCGGTTGGTGCTGCTGGATCGCAACTATGGTTTTTGCGCTGGCAACAACCGGGGGACCGCGACAGCACAAGGACGCTATATCGTTTTCCTCAACAACGATATTGAAGCCGATCCTGGTTTTCTACAAGCCTTATTTGACGCGATCGAAGCCCACCCAGACGTGGGTTTCTGTGCCACTCGCATGCTGAGGTTCCGCGATCGATCGCGGGTGGACAGTTGTGGCATCGGCTTGCACATCGTGGGGAAAGGATATCAAATCGGCGCGGGCAAGATAAACGGAGCACAGTTTGACGAGATGCGCTACGTGTTTGGCGCCGCCGGTGGCGCTGCGCTTTACCGCCGGACCATGTTGGATGAGATTGGCTTGTTTGATGAAGATTTTTTCAGTCATGTCGAAGATGTCGATCTCGCCTGGCGCGCGCAACTGGCTGGCTATCACTGCTTGTATGTGCCTGGCGCCATTGTGTATCATGTAGGGGGAGCGACCAGTCGACGCATCCCCGAACAAGTCCTGTATCGCATCCAACGTAACATCACCTGGGCGTATCTCAAAAACATGCCCACCAGTTTGTTAATCGGTTTGGGGCCACTGCACGTTTTGTACTGTTGCTATTGGCTGTTGCGTGCGGCAAGCCGGGGACAGGGGGGGGTGGTGTTAAAAGCCAAGACGGATGCGATACGAGCGAGGTCATCTATCAAGGCCAAACGCCGCACGATTCAAAACAAGCGCAAACTCTCGACCAGGGCACTGTTAAAGCTTATGGGCTGGCATAGAGTATGAAAAGTGGGCTGAGTCGGTGGGCGTTGTTGATGGCTGTACTCGCGTGTTTGGCAACCAGGTTACCTGACACGATGGATGCTATTGCCCGGAACCGGACCGCCCTGGCCTGGTTAAATGCCGCTGCTTCAAACGGGTATACGGATGCCGAAAAACAATGCCTCACACCGATCCATGCTGTCCTGCTATACGTTCCGCGGGTTGTCAGCAAAGACCCCGCGAGCGAATCCCTGTTCGAGTGGGCTGAGAAACTTGCAACAGACAACCCCGAATACTGGAATGCGATAGCCAATCGCGCACCAGCATATTCACTAGAGGTCTGGAACGCGGAGTGGTCGTTGTTGGGATATGATGTCTTGGCTAATGGTAGCGCTGTCAGATTGTACTGGCAGTCTCCCGCGGTATACGTGAGACCCGCAGTTTTCACTACTAGAGAAGGCGAGCACACTCTAGCCGTGGGACAACGATTGTATCAGGATGTTTTTCTGGATCGCGGATCCGCCAGGAAGGAATCAGATGATCCGGTTGGAAGTAATTGCTGCCCAACGTATCCGAGCATTCTAGGACGGTTAGAGAGGTTGACCAAGAAACCGAGTCCACTGTACACCGGTCTCGCATTCTTTGAGGATCGCTTTTGTTTCTTTGGCGTCGTCTGGCCAGCCATAGATGGAGGGGATCTAGTATACAAGGATGCCAACATCATCGAGTACTCAAACGGGGCTTGGGTACTCGTTACCAAACAAACACCTCCACTGGTCGACCTACTACCTCGCTGGGACCGGGTGCTTGCGGGGTGGTACCGCGCCAACGAGCAGACCACGGTCGCACTATCTAGCGATGGACTGATCGTGACAGCGTCTGGCAACGACGCGGCCATTATCAGCCCGGAAATTCGAGTTGATGCTCGCCAGGCAAGTCGAGTGCTGGTGACAGCTAGGGCTACACGCGGGAGTACGATGCAACTCTTTTGGACCACACTGAGGCAACCTGCTTTTGACGAATTGCCGAGCAGTGTACAGCGCTTGCGTGCCGATGGCGAATGGCATACATACGAGTTTATCGTCTCCAAAAAGACAGAATGGCAAGGGGTCATCACACGGTTGCGGCTCGATCCTATGACCAGTCCCGGAGCGATAGATATCGCCGCGGTACTCGTTCGATGAGCACCAAGATCCTTTTTTTGACCAGATATGATCGTTGTGGAGCTAGCAGTCGCTATCGTATCTATCAGTATCTGCCCTTTCTAGAGCAAGCTGGATTTGAAGGTGTAGTTCACCCCTTGTTCGTGGGCACTTATCTGCAACGGATCTACTCGGCCCAACCCCGCTATCGCCAACTGATGAGCCAGGTGCCAGTTATCGCGCGCACACTGTTCGGTCGATGGCAATTGCTTGGGCGCGAGATTCAGAACTATGATCTGGTTTATCTACAATACGACGCCTTGCCATATCTGCCACTCGTACTGGAAAGAAGGGTGTTTGCACCGGGAGTGCGAGTTGTGGTAGATTACGATGATGCGGTACATATCAGCTATCAACAACACTCGAACTTTCTCGTGCGGCGGATATTGGGGGCCAAGATCCCCAACATCGTAAAGCAGAGTCATCAGGTTATCGTGGGCAACCGGCACTTGGCAGAATGGGCTGCCAATTTTAATCGCAATGTGAGGATCATCCCAACTTCGGTCGATCTCGAACGCTATCCCCTGGATCCAACCACCCGCTCCATGAATACCAGGCCCGTTATTGGCTGGATCGGCACACCGATCACCGCCAAGTATTTACAACTTTTAAAGAAACCACTGCAAGTCCTGCGAACCAGGCACGACTTTGTGCTGAAGGTAATCGGCGCACCGAACCTGGAGATGGACGGGATCACGATGATCCAAGTACCCTGGAGCGAGGCAAGCGAGGTCGAAGAACTGCACACATGCGACGTGGGTGTCATGCCTCTTCCTGATGATGTCTGGGCACGTGGCAAGAGTGCGCTCAAGTTGATCCAATACCTTGCCACAGGGATAGCCGCCGTAGCCTCGCCAGTAGGAGCCAATTGCGACGTGCTGCAAGATGGCGAGAACGGGCTGCTGGCTGGAACGGAGACCGAGTGGGTTGAAAAGATCGCGCTGTTGATCGAGAATCCTACCTACCGCGAGCAACTGGCCCAGGCAGGCTATCGAACGGTTCAATCTCGCTATTCACTCCAAGCCAACGCGCCAAAGTGGATAGACATTTTGCGACAAGTCGTTTCAAATGAACCGTGATCCCCAGGTGAGTCAACCCACCGTCGCCCACATCACCACGATAGACCGGTCCCTGCGCTATCTGCTTCTCAACCAGTTGCGCAGCATTCAAGAGGCGGGGTACCGGGTCGTGGGCATCTCGGCGGCGGGGCCGGATGTGCCCGTTATCGAGGCCGCCAGCGTGCGTCACATCGCCGTGCCCATGACGCGCCGGTTCAGCCCACTGGCGGACCTGGCATCACTCGGGCGGCTCTACCGCGTCATGCGCCGGGAACGATTCACCGTCGTTCACACGCACACGCCCAAGCCGGGCCTGCTGGGCCAACTCGCCGCTCGCCTGGCCGGCGTGCCCGTCGTGGTAAACACGTTGCACGGGTTCTATTTTCACGAGCACATGCACCCGGCCCAGCGCCGGTTCTATATTGCCACAGAACGCATCGCCGCGCGCTGCTCTGACGTAATCTTGTCCCAGAACAGCGAAGACATCCACACCGCCATCCAGGAGGGCATTTGCTCACCAAGCCAGATTCGATACCTGGGTAACGGCATCGACGTGCAACGCTTTGACCCCGGTGCCATCGCCGCACCCGAGATAGCCCGCGTGCGCGCCGAGATCGGCCTGCCCGACGCCGCGCCGGTCGTGGGTTTCGTGGGCCGACTGGTGCAGGAAAAAGGATTGCTGGAGCTATTCGCGGTCATCCGTGAGGTGCAGAAGCAGATACCCGACGTACACCTGATCGTGATCGGGCGTGCGGACAATCAGAAACCAGATGCCATCACCCCGGCGGCGGCGCAAGCCTATGGCGTAGCCGACATCTGTCATTTTGTAGGACAACGCCAGGACATGCCCGAGCTATACGCCCTGATGGACGTGTTTGTGCTGCCGTCGCACCGCGAAGGATTCCCTCGTGCGCCCATGGAGGCGTCGGCCATGCAGGTGCCCTGCGTGGTTTCAGATGTCCGGGGCTGCCGGGAAGCCGTGCAGCCGGGCCGCAACGGCCTGCTGGTCCCATTAAGCGATGTGCCGGCCCTGGCCCGGGCCATCGTCGCGCTGCTGACCGATGGCGAACAGGCCCGGCACATGGGCGAGGCCGGGCGCCACCTGGCCCTGGAACGCTTTGACGAGCGCCGAGTATTTGCCACGGTCAAGGCAGAATATGCCCGGTTGCTCCGGGAAAAAGGGCTGCCAGCGCCCATATCGTGTGAGTGAGGCATCCATGTATCGTCGTTTTGGCAAACGGCTCTTTGATCTGACCCTGGCGGTGCCGGCCCTGATCGTGCTGGCCCCGGTGCTGGCATTGCTGGCCCTGCTGGTGCGCCACAAGCTGGGCACACCGGCCTTGTTCCGCCAGCAACGCCCCGGCCTCTATGGCCGGCCCTTCGTCCTGTACAAGTTCCACACCATGACCAACGCGCGCGACGCCCGGGGCAACCTGTTGTCAAACGAGGAACGATTGACGCCTCTAGGCCGGCTCTTGCGCAGCACCAGCCTGGACGAGTTACCGGAACTGGTCAACGTCCTCAAGGGCGAAATGAGCCTGGTAGGGCCGCGCCCGCTCTTGATCGAGTACCTGGACCGCTACACCCCGGGACAGGCTCGCCGCCATGATGTCCGGCCCGGCATCACCGGCTGGGCCCAGATTCATGGGCGCAACGCCATCTCGTGGGAGCACCGGTTCGTCCTGGACGTATGGTACGTGGATCATCAATCGCTATGGCTCGACATCCGCATCCTGTGGCAAACCATTGGCAAGGTCATTGCCCGAACAGACATCAACGCCGAGGGACACGTTTCGATGCCCAAATTCATGGGGACCCAGCAATGAACGATCGGATTATTGTCTATGGTGCCGGCGGCCACGCCAAGATCGTCCTGGCGACCTTGGAGGCCCAGGGCTTGTACCAGATCGCGGGCCTGCTAGATGACAACCCGCAGCGGCACGGCGCCAGGGTCTATAGCTACCCGGTCTTGGGCGGCCGTGAGCAACTGGCGCCCCTGCGGGAACAGGGGGTTTGCTGGGCCATTGTGGCCGTGGGCGACAACCAACGCCGTGCCAACCTGACTCGCCGTTTGGAGGAACACGGTTTCCAACTGGCCTCTGCGATCCACCCCACAGCGACCTGCCTGCGCGGATCGCATATCGGCGCGGGCGCGATGGTATTGGTCAATGCCTTTGTGGGAGCCGATGTCATCGTGGGCGAGGGCACTCTTGTGAACGTGGGGGTGTCGATTGGGCATGATAGCTTGGTCGGCGCGTTTGCCCAGTTGACCCCTGGCGCGCGACTGGGCGGCAATGTCCGGGTGGGCGACTTTTCTTTCATCGGCATGGGCGCCTCGGTACTGCCCCAGGTGACAATTGGGCGATACGTCATCATCGGGGCCAATGCCGTCATCACCGGGGACCTGGCAGATGGCGTGACGGCCGCGGGCGTCCCGGCCCGCACCATCGACCGAAGGGCGACACCCTCATGAGCGATCCCATTCCCATGTCTGGGCCAGACCTGACGCCGGCCGAAATCGAGGCCGTGACGGCGGTGCTACACACTCCGCACCTCAGCTTTGGCCCGCGCCTCACCGAGTTTGAGACGCAACTGGCCGCCTACGTGGGCGCCCGGCACGCCGTGGCCGTCTCCAGCGGCACGGCCGGCTTGCATCTAGTCGTCATCGCGGCCGGCGTGCGCGACGGCGACCTGGTCATCACCACGCCATTTTCCTTTATCGCCTCGGCCAACTGTATCCTCTACGAGCGTGGCATCCCGGTGTTTGTAGACGTGGACCCGGTCACCGGCAACATGGACCCGGCCCTGGTCGCCGAGGCCGTGCACGACATCGCGCATAGCCCGCCGACCGCCAACCGCTGGCTGCCGCACGCCTTGCGCAGTCAACCGGCGGCGACCAGCGGTCGGCTAAAAGCCATCCTGCCCGTTCACGCCTTCGGCCAGCCGGCCGACATGGCCCCCATCCAGGATACCGCACGCCAGCACGGTTTGTCCGTGATCGAGGACGCCTGCGAGGCCCTGGGCGCAGCATACCAGGGCTGCCGGGCCGGCACGTTGGGCGATGCCGCCGTCTTGGCCTTTTATCCCAACAAGCAAATCACCACCGGCGAAGGGGGCATGATCGTCACCGACAATGACGACTGGGCCGCGCTGTTTCGCAGCCTGCGCAACCAGGGCCGCGACGTGTTCGATGTCTGGCTCAACCACACCCGGCTGGGCTACAACTATCGTCTGGACGAGATGAGCGCCGCCCTGGGCCTGGCCCAGCTGCAGCGCATCGACGAGTTGCTGGCCCGGCGCGCGCAGGTGGCAGCCTGGTACGACGAGCGCCTGTCCGAATTGGCATGGGTCAAACAGCCCGCCATCATCCCCACCACCACCCGCATGTCCTGGTTTGTCTATGTGGTGCAGATCGAGCCGCCTACCAGCCGGGATGAGGTCATGCGTCGCCTGGCCGACGCTGGCATCCCCAGCCGGCCCTATTTCACGCCCATCCATCTTCAGCCCTTCTACCGCCAGCGATTCGGCTACCAACGAGGCGATTTCCCCGTCACCGAACACCTGGGCGACGTATCCCTGGCGCTGCCCTTTTCCAGCCGCATGAGCCAGGCGCAGGTCGATCAGGTGTACGAGCAACTCCGGGCAGCCGGGCACGCTGCCGGTCATTGAGGCCAGCCATGTCCATCTTGCGTAACCGACACTTTTTGCTCATCGACCTGGCGCTGATCCCCGTCGCCGCCGCGGGCGCGTTTGCCTTGCGGCTGGACGCAGCAGGGATGTCGGCGTTCGTCCCGGCCGTGCTGCTCTTTATCGCCGTGGCACTGCCGGTCAAGCCGATCATCTTTCGCTGGTTTGGGCTATATGGCCGGTTCTGGCGCTATGCCAGCGTGGACGATCTCTTGACCATTGTCGCAGCCACGGCGGCCAGCACGCTGGCGGTGGGCGCGCTGGTGTTGGGCCTGGCAGCGCCTCTCAGCGGCATCATCGTCCCGCGTTCCATTCCCTTCATCGACGGCCTGCTGACCTTGTGCCTGGTGGGAGGCACACGCTTTGTCGTCCGGCTCGCTGAGCAGCGGCGACAACACGAGCAACGCCTGCGCCAGACCAAAATCAAAAAACGCGTGCTGATCGTGGGCGCCGGCGACGCCGGGGCCATGATCGTCAAAGAGATGCACGCCAACCCGCAGTTGGGCCTGATCCCGGTAGGCTTTGTGGACGACGACGAACACAAGCAGGGCATGCGGATTCACGGGCGGCCGGTGCTGGGCAATCGGGAGCAATTGCCTAGGCTGGTACGCGCCCATAGGGTGGACGAGGTAATCATTGCCATACCCACCGCGCCGGGCAGCGCCATCCGCGCGATTCTGACCGCGTGTCACCAGGCTAACGTGCCGGCGCGCACGATCCCCGGCCTGTACGACATCTTGTCCGGCCAGGTCAGCGTGAATCAGATCCGCCAGGTAGACATCGAAGACCTGCTGCGGCGCGAACCGGTGCGCACTGATACGTCGGCCATTGGGGGCATGCTGCGCGGCCGGCGCGTGCTCGTCACCGGGGCGGGGGGGTCCATCGGCAGTGAGTTGTGCCGGCAAATCGCCCTGAGCGAGCCATCACACCTGATCCTGCTGGGCCACGGCGAACACAGCATCTTTGGCATCGCCAACGAGCTGCGCCGGCGATGGCCGGCCCTGCCGGTGACCCCGGCCATTGCCGATGTGCGCGACGCCGACCGGCTACGCTGCGTGTTTGCCGAACAACAGCCCGAGATCGTCTTTCACGCTGCAGCCCACAAGCACGTGCCCCTGATGGAGCAATCAGCCGCCGAAGCTGTCACCAACAACGTTCAGGGCACCGCCTATCTCTTGCACCACTGCGAAGCCCATCACGCCGCTCGCTTTGTGCTCATTTCCACCGACAAGGCCGTCAATCCCACCAGCGTCATGGGTGCCACCAAGCGCGTGGCCGAGCTGCTAGTGCAAGAAACGGCCCGGCGCAGCCAGCGACCATACGTGACGGTGCGTTTTGGCAACGTGCTGGGCAGTCGCGGCAGTGTGGTGCCCATATTCCGCGACCAGATCGCCCGGGGCGGCCCGATCACCATCACGCATCCCGAGGTCCGGCGGTATTTCATGACCATCCCCGAAGCCGTCCAGTTGGTCTTGCAGGCCGCTGTCCTGGGGCAAGGCGGCGAGGTGTTTCTGCTGGACATGGGCAACCCCATCCCCATCGTGGACCTGGCTCGCGACCTAGTGACCCTGTCGGGATTGCAAATGGGCGAAGACATCGAGATCGTATACACGGGCCTGCGGCCCGGCGAAAAGCTCTATGAGGAACTGTTTATCGCGGGCGAGGAATACACTCCCACTCCTCACGACAAGGTGTTTATCTCGCGCAACGGCGCGCAGGCCCGCGCTTGTCCCGTGAACGTGGCCCCGGCCGTGCGCGAACTGATCGCCCTGGCCCAGCAAGGCAGCGAGCGGCAGGTGCGAGCCAAACTATGCGAGATCGTGCCCGAATATAGGCCCGCCAGCGACGCCGGCTGACCCCGCACGCCGACGCGCCCTGGAGACCAGACGCCATGCATATGGCATTCGTGTCTTCAGGGCGCGTCATATTCCCCTCGATCTACCTTCAACAACACTCAAGGGTGAGACTTGATAGCCGGCGCTCATTCCCTGGCCCAGGTAATGCGGTCCACCGCCACGGCCAGGGTGCGCCGGTCCATGTTGTGGCCCAGGTACAAAAAGGCGTTGCCAGCCGGGGCCAACTCTAGCGCCGTGCCCGGAGCCGCTCCCTTGACGCCAATGATGGCGTGGGCGCGGTTTTCTGTGCCCTGCAAATCAGCCTTGGCCCCAATGGTACCCAGGGCCACCGTGGCCTCGGCCGAGAGGTTGCGCCCCCCGTCGATGCGCACCGCCACCACCACGATACGGCCATCGGGGATGCTGGCGATGTAATCGGCCAGGCGGTCGGATTCGGTGCGGCTGCCGGAGGTGTCGAACCCGCGCCGGTCCAGCACCTCACCGGTGTCCTGGTCCAGCACCACCAGGTTGTAACCCTGGCGCTCGGTGCTAATGTCCAGGTCGGGGTCCTGACCAATGCCAATGTGGGCAAAGCCTCCTTCGCCGCCCACGCTGTTCACCTTGATGTCCACCGGCGTGCTCACGCCGGTCTCGCCAATGACAAAATCGCCGGGCACCCGGTCATATGGCGATTCGGCATAGGCAAACGCAAAGGTGACGGTATTCAGCGTAGGCTTGACGTAGGCGGCCGGCACGTGCAGGTCGTACGTCCCCCAGCCCGGCTGAAAATCGATGCGCCGGGATAGCGCGTGACCGTTCACCTGCACCGTGGCCGCCTGCGGCGGCGACCCCTCCCACGTGAACGGCGCAGCCACCACCGTGAGACGATAGTCGCCGGTCTCCCGGGCCGGCAGGAACACCTGCGCCTCGCGGGCGTCGGCCCAGTTGGCCGACACGTCTCCCAGGTTCTCTTCCCGAGCCCAGCCATCGCCCCGGTACATCTGGGTGCTCATCACGCCAAAATCCACGGTGACGGTGGTCGTGGGCGCCGGCTGAACCACGCGATAGGTGCGCACGCCATCGGCGTCCTCGGAGAACAACTCCAGGGGCAGCACGTCCTCCAGGTACGTTTCGGTGGCGGCGTGGGTGTCCGCGTAGGGCAGTCGGCCGGGGATAGGCGGGTGCATCACCACGTAGCGAATGTCCAGCAGATACACCAACTCGCCGGCCAGGGCCTTGTCAATGGCCCGCTGGTTCTGGTCCACGTCGCGGTACATCTCCAGGTCAATGATGGACTTGATAACCGGCAGCCGGGCGAAATACTCGAATTTAAAGTCCGGGTTGCGCGACGTGTTGCCCCCCAGGATGTGCTTGTGATGCACCACCTGATAGTATTGCATTTGCGTGCGCTCGGCGCCCTGAGTGCCAAAGCTGTTCCGCCAGCCCAGGGGCAGTTGCAGAATGGCATATTCGGCAGGGTCCGACCCAATGTGCCAGTAGATGGGCGCCACGCGGGCGTCAGTGAGGGGCAACGGCACGGCCAGATGCTCAAAGACGATGAGGCCGGCGAGGAATAAGGGAAGCGCATAACGTACGGCGTGATGTGCCACCCGCAGGGATGATGTAGAACTCGAAATGCGTTTCACGAGCCAAAAGACGGCAAACGCCACCAACACCCCCAACGCCATCATCAGCGTAAGGCTGAACCGGTTGGGCGTACGATTGGCGTTGACGATTGGAATATAGTGCAAGAGGATAAACGGTAGCGGGACCGTCACCTCCAGGCCATCCAGGTCAAAGACCTGCTGGCCGCCCACGGTAAGCAGCGGCCCCAGCGCCAGCAACACCGACGCCACGGCCACCGTGATCCACAGCTTGAGTCGCCGGCGATAAACGATGGCGCCCACCAGGGCCAGCAAGGGCAGCACATAGCCCAGAAACACGGTATGGGTATCTTTGAACTGCAAATCCATCACCTGGGCCGTGCCGCCCCAGAAGGGATGCAGCGCCGTGGGCACAAACAGCCCCAGGGCATCGGCGGCCAGCCACTCGGCGCCGCCCCAACCCTTGAGGTTGTATCCCTGGGCCCGGGTCATCTCGCTCAAGATGGGAACCAGCAATGGCAGGTAGCCCACAAACGCCACCAGCGCGCCGGCCCCCAGTTGCACGACCTTGCGCACATTCAGCCGCCGCCACTCGAACAGCAGCACAGCCAGAGTCAGCAGAGCCAGGAACACGCCAAAGGTGTTCTCGCACAACAGGCACAGCAGGGCAAACACGCCAGCGAGCAAGGCATCACGCCAACGGCCCCGGCGCAACGTCTTGATGAGAAACAGCACATAGAATGGCAGCCATTCGCTGGACACCACATTGTAATGGCCCAGGCTGGCATACACAAACCGGCACGACGCAAAAGCATACACCATCCCGCCGATAAAGGCGGCCAGAGTGATCATACCTCCATCCCCTCGCAGGGAAGGGTCGGAAGAGTCATCGCGCAGCAGGTACCGTGCCAGGAGAAACGTGCCATAGCCGCTCAGGGCAAACGACAAGATGATAATGAGGTTGCTGATGGTGGGGATGCTGAGAAACGACTGCAGAGGCAACGACACCACGTCGTTGAAAATACCCAGGGTATACAGGGCCAGGTTCACGCCCAGGGGATAAAAGGTATAGTTTGTGTGGAGCGGGCTGGCGCCCAGGTCAAAAATGGCGTATTTGAACCACCAAATGTTCCACAAAAAGGCATATTCGTCTACGTTACGGCCGGGCACGTGGGTGTTGATGCGTAACACCAGCGGCCAGGTGAGCGCCAGCGTCAACAGCACATAGGCGGCCAGAATTGCCGCGTGCCACACAATAGAACGAGATAGCGCTCGACGCAACAGGGTCATGGTCTCTCCATTCGGTGATTTGCGGTACAGCGTCTATGGCCATTTCTCGCTGCGCTCGAAATGGCGACCATCTCTTGATGGCTGGGCAGTTCCTTCGGAGCTGCGGCCCGAACGTCGGCATCACTGCACCAGATCGACAAAGCATTGTCGATGTCCCGCTCATTACCGTCTATCTTATCATACCCGGCCCCGGCTGACAAGCTTCACGACACAAAAACGGGGAACCCGCGATGTGGGGTTCCCCGCTGGCATGTACTGGTGTTGGCGCCGCGATCCTCATCAGCCCTCGGCGTAATAGCTATAGGTGCCCCGGTCCAGCTTGGCGTTGTTCAGCACCGCGCCGATAATGTTGGCGTTGACCTTGGTCAGCAAGTCATAGGCACGGCGCGCCTGATCGCGCTTGGTCTTGCCGGCGCTGAGCACCACGAGCACGCCGTCCACCTTGGCCGAAAGCACGGCCGCATCCGTCACGGCAATAACCGGCGGTGTGTCAAAGATGATCAAGTCGGCCTCTTTTTTCAAGCGGGCGATGGCCTCGTCCATGCGGCGAAAGCCCAGCACGTCGGCCGGGTTGGGAGGCAACGGACCGCTGGAGAGCAGGCGCAGGCCGGGAATGGCCGTGTATTGCAGCGGCAAATCCTCCTGGTTCTCCAACATCATGGTCGTAAGGCCCACCGCGTTGGGCAAGCCAAAGAGTCGGTGCTGGCTGGGCCGGCGCAGATCCGCGTCAACCAGTATCACCTGACTGCCAGACTGGGCAAAGGTAATCGCCAGGTTGGCGGCCGTAGTACTCTTGCCCTCCTGGGACCCGGTGCTGGTGATGAGAAAGGCTTCCAACGGCTTGTCCAAGCTGGAGAACTGGATATTGGTCCGCAGCGAGCGGTACGCCTCGGCCACCGGCGAGCGGGGATGAGTAAACGTGACCAATCGCCCATCGAGGGCGTGAGATTCCTGCTGTTCGCTCTTGTCTGCCAAGAGATTCCTCCTCGTTTCTCTACGATCAGTCGTCGAACGACGCGTCGTTTGACGGCTTGCTGCCAAAGATGCGCCGCCGGGCGCGTTGGGCACCGCTGGTGGCCCGCCCCACACCGCCTTCTACCTTGCCGCCGATGCCCTCGCGCATGGTGCTGACGCCGGCCTTGACCTCGGCGGCACCGGTTTCACGATCCGCCAGGGTCACAGGATTGATGGTCGGCACCAGAGCCAGCACGGTGAGACCCGGCACAAACCGCTCCACGTCCTGCGTGTTTTTGAGAGAATCGTCCAGGTACTCCAGGCCAAACGCGATCACGACACCCAGCAATATCCCCAGGACGCCGCCAGCCAGCACGGTGGTGCGGGTCTTGGGGCTGTCCAGGGCCGACGGGCTGGCCGGCTCGTACACTGAGATTTCGACCCGGTCGCTGCGGGCGATCTCTTTTTGGCGCAGGGCGTGGGCTTCCACAAAGACCTTGGCCAGCGTATCGGCGATCCGGGGGGCCTGGTCCGCATCCCGATCATACACGTCGATCAGGAGGATGTAATCTTCGGGGATGGAACTGACGGTGATGTTGCCTTTGAGGCTCTCTACGCTGGTGTCCAGCCGCAACTCGTCCATGACGCGCACGATCAAGTCACGAGCCGTCACCTGCACGCTGTACTGGCGCAGCAGGTTGCCGGCGGCCAGGGTCAGGCCGTAATCACTCCGGGCCGGGACTACCAGCAACTTGATGCTGGAGCGGTAGATGGTCGGCTCGAACCGGGTATAGATATAGGCCCCGGCCGCGGTCATGGCGGCCACGAGGATAATGATCCACCCCCGCTTGATGAGCACGCTCACATAGTCACGAATTTGCACGTCGTGCACCTCCACAGGTCCAAGACCTGTTCAATCTGTTAGGCAGCGGACTGTTGGCTGTATGTCGACCGTTCCTCCAGCCAGCGCTTGAACGAACGCGGGCTTTCGCCAGATGGCTGGCCCAACAGGATGTTTTCCACACTGATGTCTTCATCCAGGTCAGGCCAATGAATGCCTTCCCCTCTCCCGATCAGTCGCCAATTACTGCGCTCTTGAGAATCACCATACTGTAACCGTGGGTACCAGGCCATAGGCACCAAAACCGTGCGGCCGTCAGCCAAGTCAACGGTCAACACATCTTCAGTAACGGCGACATGTTGGATTCTGGCTGCTTGTATTTCAACTGCCCAAGTACTCATACCAACTCCTCAACAAATGCTCTCTATGTTCCTCTACGAGTCGCCGCATCCGATTGATCTCGTGGCTGCGAAAGCCACTGCTGTGTTGAAGCACGATTGGATCGAGCCAGAATTTGGCGACGTTCTCATCTCGTTCGACGTGAACGTGTGGTGGCTCGTCAGTGTCACCGGCGTAGAAAAAGAATCTGTAAGGACCGATGCGCAGTACGGTTGGCATGGTCCAGGCTGAACGCTCTCTACCAAGTACGTTGTTTGTACGCCGGCGATCTGGCTGCCCTTCAATCGCGCCGGCCGCGCCCGGGCAGCCAGCCCCAGCGCCGCCGGGGGATCTGGCCCACCACCGTGTAGCCCAGGGCCTCGACCTCGGCGGCGTCGCGTACCGCATCGTCCAGATATTCCAGCAAAAAGGCCAGGGCCACGCCGGCCGCCAGCGCCAGCCCCACGCGGATGGGAATGTCCAGCTTGTCGCGAAGTCCGGCACTCACGGGATATACCGTGGCCTCATCGATGACGTGGACCTGCGCGTTCTCCGAGCCCAGTTGCGCGAGATAAGCAGCACTGTTCTCGCGCAATTCGGCCACGACGGCGTTGGCAATGGCCTGGGCGCCGGCCTCGTCGCCCCAGGTGACGGTGATGGTAAGGATGCGGTGGGTCTTACCGGCCATAGTGGCTCCAGCGATGCCCCCGGCCGGGAAGCCCACACGCTCGGACACGGCCTGGGTAAAAACCTGGCTCCGCACCACCTCCGACAGGTCGTCGGCCAGGTACTCGGAGGCCATCCAGGCATAGTAGCGGTCATAGGTATAGAACCGGTCAATGCCGTTTTCCGGCTGCACGCCCACGGTGAGGCGCACCGAGGCCACGTACACCGGCGGTGGGGCCGAGCTTACCACCAGCGTCGTGGCCAGGGCCACCAACACCAGGAGGCCGACCAGCCACCAACGACGCATGATTATGTTCCAGTAGCGCCGCAACTCCATGCTGTTTCACCCTAGCCTGGACAAGACCACTTCGCTAACAATCCAGAACCAACCAGGTTGATGTTTCTGAAAATTCTTGCTCACTTTACGAGAATTTCACTGGTTGGGCCTCAGCGCGTAAATTGTACTCGAAAACGGGGGAATACGCAAGCCGCGCGGCGTACCGGGGATGCCGCTCAGGGCAGGATGGCGATGTCGCCGGGGAGCAGCAGGTAATCGAGTCCATCTGCGAGGCTCAGGAACGCGCCGTCCGGCCCCTGCACGCGCACGGCCAGGCGATACGCACCGGGTGGCGTGACCGGGTTCAGGTTCACGTCCTGCTCGTCGCGGACGATCTCGCCGACGGCCCACTGACTACTGGGGTAAAAGCGCATCATCTGGGTGGGACGTTCCAGGTTGCCGCCCCAGATGCCGTTGCCACTCAACTCCAGGCGCGGCGTATAATCAGCGTCCAAAGGCGCGAGTGCCTGCCAATAGAGCGTGACGTGAATCCAATTACTGGGTGGGTGAAAGACGTCATCGGTAGGCCGGAGCTGGCTCTGGTCGATGCGATATCCCAGCAGGCGCAGCTTGCCGCCAAAGACAGCGTCGCAGGGGGAGACGGCGTCTGGCGGGAGGGCACTCGGTCGATAGCGAACCGCATAGGCCCGAAGCTGTGCCCCCACCGGGAACTGTTCCGTGACCACTGGCCAGCGCCGGCCCAGGTGCCCCTGCACGATGTGATTCGGGTCCACCACCTGCTCGTGGCTCTCTACAAACCAGACGGTGTCATACGCCTCCAGCCCCACCAGCGTGGGGGCAATGGCCGCCTCGCTTGCTATGGCGGCGCCAAAGGGATGAAACACCGGGCTGCGCCCCCCGTCGCGATAGTAATACTCAAATGGGATGTGGGCATAGTCCACCACGCAAAGCACGGCGTCGTGCGGCCCCTCGTGCTCGCGGACGTACTGGGCCAGGCTGCGCCAGTCTTCTTTGCGGTAGATGGGGTTGGCATTCTGGCCCAGGCCATAGAGAGAGCTCGCCACGGCTGCGCCGGCGACCAGCAGCGCCAGGCCGGCTACGCCAATACTCAACCAACCTTGCGCGGGCCGGCCAAACCTTCGCAAGGTGTCCACGCCCCGGGCCACCAGCAAATAGAACGGCGGCGCAAACGCGATGGCGTATTGCACGCCAAAGATGGGGTCGCGACGGCTCAATATCGCGATTTCGAAGAGGGGCACCACCAGCCACAGGACCAGCAGCACCAGGCCGCGCTGCTCGCCTCGGCGCGGCACCAGCCCCAATAGAAACAGCACGATAAAAGGGGCCAGCAGCAGCGCGAGAGCAAGTCCCTGCTCTGGCACGACACGCAGGCTCCACCCTTGCGCCAGCGCGATGACCATGTCCCACAGGGACGTGGCCTCCACCTCGGAGAAGGATTGGCCGCTGACCTGCCAGGCTCGCCAGGCCCAGGGCAGATAGGCCAGGCCGGCCGCGGCCCACGTGAGGAACGCCGGCACCAGGACCCGGCGATGCATCCGCCAGTAAGCCAGGGTAAACAGCACGTGGACTGGCACGATCAGCGCCGCGTAAAAGTGGGTATAGAGAGCCGCGATGGTGAGAAGGAGGTAGAGGAACCACGACCAGGCCCCCCTTCCCCACCCCACCCCCTCCCCTTCCCCCCAAAATTGGGGGGAAGGGGAGGGGCACGCGGAGCGCGGGGAGGGGTTAGGGGGCGACAGCGCTTGCCATAACGCATACGTGGCCGAGGTGGTGAGCAGGCCCAGGAGCGCGTACATGCGCACTTCTTGGCTATACCAGATGAGGAACGGGTTTACGATCACCAGCAACCCGGCGATTGCGCCTACCACCGGGCCAAACAACCGGCGCCCCAGGCCATAGACGGGCAGCACCAGCAACGTCCCCGCCGCGATAGAGAACGCCTTGAGTGCCCCCTCGCCGTCGCCAAATACCGACAGCCAGAGGTGCAGCGCCAGGTAATAGAGCGGCGGGTGTGGGTCGCCCGAGATTTGCAGGCCGCGCGACAGGGTTTCTTCCCAGGGAAGCCGGGCCCACCACCAGCTCATGGCCTCGTCCAGCCACAGGCTCTGGGCATCCCAGCGCCAGAGACGCAGGAAGAGAGCCAGAAACGCGAGGCCCAGTGGCAGCCAGAGACCGGCCGTGGCGCGGATTCGCTGGCCCAACGTGTTCACCACTGTGAGGTCTGGCCTATCGCCAGGGCAACCGGCAGCACCAGCAGCAGGCCACCCTGGGGGCTGTTCAGCCGGGGCAGGGCCTCCTGCGTCACCCGGACCACCTGATCGAGCTGTTTTTGGTCTTCCACATAGGCCACGAGCACGCGCTGGCGGCACTCTTCGCAGGCCAGGAAATCGTGGAGGACCGGGAACAAGGGCAGGTCGGCACGCGTGGCAGATTTGCGCACCACGTCACGCATCCCGGCGCTGTCGATGATCGTGATCTCGTCCACCCCAACATCCTGCCAGGCCGCCAGCACGTCTGGACTCTGTTCGATGTCTCGCACCAACAACCACACCAGGTTGCCCATTATGCCTCCTTTTTCTGGCCCGCATCACCACGCGCAAACA
This sequence comes from Chloroflexota bacterium, assembly GCA_018823415.1. GTDB lineage: Bacteria > Chloroflexota > JAHJIN01 > JAHJIN01 > JAHJIN01 > JAHJIN01. Next base: position 29,376 of record JAHJIN010000454.1, read on the forward strand.
GCCATCGCAACAGGATGGGTGTCAGGATAGATGTGGCGAGCACCACCACGATCATCCCGGCAAAGACACTCTCGGTTACCAGGCCGGTCCCCAGGCCCACCGTCGCCACGATGAGCAGCACCTCGCCGCGCGGCGACATGCCCACGCCCAGCCGCAGCGATTCGCCCCAGGTCAGGCCGCCCAGGCGCCCTCCTGCGGCCCCGGCGATGATCTTGGATGTAAAGGCCACCGCCAGGATCGCCAGCACCAGGATCAGGTTGTTCACCCAGGTGGACGAATCCTGGAACAAGGCCCCGGCGTTGGCGGTGAGCCCAATGTTGACGAAAAACACCGGCATGAGCACGCTGTAGGTGAGGGTGTTCATGCCGGCCTCGATGCGGTTGCGCAAACGGCAGCGGTTGAACAGCACGCCGGCCAGAAAAGAACCGGTAATGGCCGCCACGGCCCCCAGGGCCTCGGCTGCCCAGGCATAGACCAGCACCACCACAATGACCAACGACAATAAGCCCTGGCTGATGGGCAAAGCATCGACCTTGCGGGCCAGCCACGGCAGCAGCGGATAGCCAATAGCCACACCCACCACGAAAAAGAGCACCATGCGCGCCAGCACAACGAGCACGTCTACCAGGCCACCGCCCGTCGCGCTAGGCGCTCCCGCGGTCGCAACCAGGGGCGCGACCACGGCCATAAACACCGACAGCAATAGGATCACCAGCACATCGTCCACGATGGCCGCGCCCAACAAGGTCAAGCCCTCGCGTGAGCGCAACTGGTCCAGGTCCATCAGGGTTTGCGCCGAGATGCTGACGCTGGTGGCCGCCAGCATGAGGCCCATGAACACGGCCGCCACCCAGTCAAAGCCCAGGGGCAGCACTACGCCGGCGCCCAGCAGCACCGGCACGATCACGCCCAGCACCCCGGTGAACAGAGCCGCCCGGCCCAGCTTGGTGATCTCGTCCAGGTGGGCTTCCAGGCCGGCCATGAACATGAGAAAAATCACGCCCATTAGGCTGAGGAGTTCCACCAGTTCGTGGCTGGCCGGCGTGTCAAAAACGGGCCAATGCATTATGTTCAGTACGGTTGGCCCCAGCACCAGGCCGGCCAGGATGTCACCCAGCACGGCCGGCTGCCCCAGTCGCGAACTGACATAACCCGCCGCCTTGGCCACCGCGATGATAATGGCCAACAGCAATAACACAGCAAGCGTCTGTGATTCCATGATGACTCGATTCTGGCTCGTTGGACAACGGCGCACGCGTGCGCCCGCAATCTGGTCAATCAGGGTGCTAGTATATCATTCTTGAAGCCATCGCGCAAGATAGTACCAATGTCCCTCTTGCCGATTGGTCGCCGGTCGGCTACAATGAGGTTGAAAGGGGAATCGCCATGAACACCTGCCATCGCCTGGGGATCGCATTGGGCGCGATGCTGGCGCTGTTGGCCTTGACCGGCCTGGCGTTGGGCGCCCCAACCGCCGACCCGGATGCCCGGTTCACGCCCAGCGCCACCGACGTGTGCGTGGACTGGCCCATTACCCTGTTCAACCAATCCCAGGGGACCACGCCCATCACGTTTCACTGGTCCTTTGGCGATGGCCGCGAATCATGGGGCATCAGCCCCGTCTACTCGTACACGACCGCCGGCACCTACACCGTGGTCCTCACCGCCACCAACGCCCTGGGCTCTGACGTGGCGACCGCCACCATTGGCGTGCGGCCCCGGCCCACGGTCCTGTTTACCTACACCCCGGCCCTCATCTATATCAACACCGTGGTCCAGTTCCAGGATCAGAGCGCCGGCGAACCCACCGCCTGGACGTGGGACCTGGGCGATGGCACCATCATCACCGGGACGCCGGCCCCCACCCACACGTTCGCTGCCACCGGCGCGTTCTCGGTGGCCCTTGCCGCTGCCAACGAGTGCGGTCCCGACGTGCGGACTGCCCTGGTGCCGGTCGTGGCCGGCCTGCCGGTGCCCGATTTCACGCCCCGGGCCATCACCGTGGACGTGGGCATAACCGTGTGCTGGACCAATCACACCGTGGGCACGCCGCCCATTGCCTACGAGTGGGGTCTGGGCGACGGGATGACGACCACCGTCACCGCGCCCTGCCACGCCTACCTGATCACCGGGACGCACGCTGTCGTACTGACGGCGACCAACGGTTATGGCACGACCATCGCCACCGGCACCGTGACCGCCATCGCCCGGCCCCCGCTGGCCGACTTTGCGCCCCGTCACGCCAGCACCGGCCCCGGCTTTGCCGTGACCTGGGCCAACCACAGCACCGGCACGCTGCCCCTGGCCTACACCTGGGAGTTTGGCGATGGCGTCACTAGCACCGTGTCCAACCCATCGCACACCTATGCGCTCACCGGCACCTGGGGCCTCACCCTCACGGCCCGCAACGCCTACGGGACCGACGTGGTTACGGGCACCGTACGCGTAGAGCACCACGCCCTGTGCCTGCCTCTGGTACTGCGCGATTACAGCCCCCCGGTGCAGATCGAATATGGGGCCAACCTGGCCGATCTGGGAAACGCCGATTTGATGAACGACATCGGGTTCACGTGGGTCAAGGGGTTCCTGGAGTGGAAACGCGCCGAGCCATCCCCGGGCAACTATTTCTGGGGCGACGTGGACAATGTGCTGGCGGTATGCAGCGCCCGCGATCTCAAGCTGCTCCTGCGCGTGGACCGCCCCCCGGCCTGGGCCAACGGCACCGGCGACACCGCGCCCCCCTACAACGCCGCCGACTATGGCGCTTTCATGGGCGCGTTGGCCGTCCACTGCCGGGGCCAACTGGACGGCATCGCCTACGAGGTATGGAACGAGCCCAACCTGGAAATCGAATGGGGCGGCCAGCCGCCAGACCCGGCGCGCTATACCAGGCTGCTCAAGGCCGCCTATCCCCGCGTCAAGGCCGCCGACCCGGACGCCCGGATCGTGACGGCCGGCCTGGCGACCACCGGCGGCACACTAACCGGCAACAAGCTGACCACCACGGCTAAAGGCATGGCCTACAACGACCTGCACTATATCCAGGCCATGTACAACGCCGGGGCCAAAGGTTATTTCGATGCGCTCGGCTCGCCCCCCTACGGGTTCGCCTATGCCCCGGCCCACAGCCCCACGGACCCGGCCGTAAACGGCCTCTGCTTTCGCCGCGCCGAGCAGCAGCGCGCCGTCATGGTCGCCAACGATGACAGCGATACGCCCATCTGGCTCACCGAGTTTGGCTGGCTGCTGGACCCGGCCATCGACGGGCTAAATTGCAGCGGGTGGGGCAGTTGGCCCAGCCGGGAGTGGCAGATCGTCAACCCGCAAACCCAGGTCACCTATCTGGTAGACGCCTACGCCTACGCCAACCAGCATTGGCCGTGGATGGGCGTGATGTGCATGTTCAACCTGGACTTTGGGGCCGATTACTACCAGGCTGGCTGCCCCAGCGCGTGGGCCATGTGCAACGAGATGCGCTACTATTCGCTGGTCTATCGCGCCAGCCCCTGCGACCCGGGCAACAGCCCCCGCCAGTTTCGGCCGGCCTACTGGGCCCTCAAAGCCATGCCCAAATAGGCCGCATACCTGACAACACCAACCTTCCGCCGGTGCTAGCCCGCCGGAGGCTCACTCCATCGGCAGCCACACCGTAAACGTGCTGCCCTGCCCTTCCTCGCTTTCCACCTCGATGCGACCGCCATGATCCTGCAAGATTCCCAAGCTAACGGACAATCCCAGCCCGGTGCCCTGGCCCACCGGTTTGGTGGTGAAAAAGGGCTCAAAAATGTGTGACAGGTGGCGGTCTGGTATACCCACCCCGGTATCCGCCACTCGTATCTGCACCTCATCTTCCACTCGCATGATACTCACGCCCAGCGTTCCCCCTTGCGGCATGGCCTGGATAGCATTGTTGATGAGGTTGAGGAATACCTGTTTCATGCGACTGACGTCCAATGACATCAAGGGCAGTCCGGTGGCATAGCTCTCGGTCACAACGATGTGGTTGTGTTCCAGTTGCTGGCGGACGAGAGCCAGCGTTTCCTGTATCACCTGGTTGATGTCGGCCGGCTGCCGCTGAAACTCGCTCTGGCGGGCAAAATCCAACAGGCCGCGCACAATGTCACGAGCACGGACTGCCTCTTTCGCGATGACAGACAGGCCTTCTTCGACCAGCGTATCCGAACCCAGGTCCTTGCGCGACAGCAACTGGGCGAATCCCAGGATGCCAGTCAGGGGGTTGTTGATCTCGTGCGCTACACCGGCGGCCAACTGGCCGATGGCGGCCATCTTGGCTGCCTGAACAAGCTGGGCCTGCGTCCGTTTCAATTGCTCGTAGGCTATTTGTGTCTCGGTAAAGAGCTGCGCATTGGCGATGGCGATGGCAGATTGATCGGCAAAAGCCAGGGCGATCTGTGCGTCACGGTCGGTGTAAAAACCCGGCTGCTCATTGTCCAGGTTCAACAAGCCAATGGCTCGGTTCTTTCGCGGGGCCACCAGGGGTACGCCCAGCCAGCAACGGATGTATTCGCTGCCCGGCGCACGCTGCCAGCGTGCATCGGCGCTGGTGTCTGGGATCATGACCGGGCGCTGGCGTTCCAGCACCTCTTGTATGTGTCGCAAGGCCACCACGCGCAATGGCGTCAAGATTTGCTCGTCGGAGCGAAACCCTCTTTGGGCCACGATGTCCAGCGTCAAATTGTCCAGGGCCAAATCATCTGCTGTATCCGATGCAACGTCGGCTACCAACATCACCGAGGCGCTGTCGTAGGCTACCACCCGGGCCAATTGCTCCAGAATGAGTTGTAAGACGTGCTCGCGGTCCAGGCTACTGTTCAGGGCGCTGGCCACCTCGCGCAGGGTCTCGGACAGGGCGCGTTGCTCGCGCTCGGCCTGAAAGAGCCGACCATTCTCCACGGCCACGGCCGCCTGGCGCCCCAGGAGATAAAGCAGGCGGATCTCGTCCCGGTTATACACGTCCCCGGAGAGCTTGGGCCCCAGGTTGTACAACCCGACCAATTCTGCGCCCACCACCAGAGGAATAACCAACTCGATACCATATCGTTCCAGGAAAGCCTGAGCCGTGGCCGGCAGGTGGTCTGGGATCTGCAAGCGCAACAGTGGGCGACCCCGGCGGCGCAAGTGTTCGGCCAGCGGATGATCCGTGGGCAGGTTCGGATGCTCGTTGCGGCGGCCGGCCACGACAAACCATTGGCCATCTGGGTCGAGCACGGCCAGTATGCCCGACGCGATTTGCAGCCTATCTGGCAGTTCGCGCGTCAGCAGCACGGCCAACTGGTCCAGGTCGACGCTCGTGGACAGTTTCTCGCTCAACTCGGGCAACAGCCGCTGATAATCCAGCTTGGTGCGGTAAAAAGCGCGGTCGATCACTGCCTGTACGCGCCGTCGCAGGGGAGCAAAGGCCAAGGCCAGACCCAGCGCAGCGATGAATACTGCCAGCGTATCGTTTTGCCATTGCAACACCACCTGGACGGCCAGCGTCAACAAGGGCACCATGAGCAGATAGACGCCGAGCATGATCGCCGTGAGCGTGCCATAGACCAGCGTGCGATTGATAATGATGTCAATGTCCCACAGCCGGTAGCGTAGGATAACGATGCCAAAGGTCAAGGGGATCATCACGGTGATGAGCGTGACAGCGGCAGGGGAAATGGGAGGGCGACCGGTCAGCATCAGCGGCAAGAGATAGCCCGGGAGCACCACCACCAGGGTCAGGCCGCCCATCCAGAGTATCCAGCGCATCTGGGCCCGGGTCACCGGGTCGCGGGCGTGGCGAACCGAACGAAAGACCAGATAGACAACCAGCGTTATCTGGGCGATTGCCACGGCCACAACCGCGCGATTGCTGATCTCCAGTGCCATGCTCCACGTGGGAGACAAGGCCATGACTGCCGCTATCGCCACGTAAAAAGATGCGTAAACGACAAGTGGTATCAATCGAGGAAACCGCTTTAACCACGGATGAGGGGCCGGGAAAACCAGGGCAAAGTAACAAATAGACGCATAAGTGACGCTAAAGGTGATGTGCTCCAGGGCAAAGTGAAACCAAAAAGGCCAACGCCAGGGCAAGATAGCGTATTGAAAATTGAAACCGTCACCCAGGTGTTGCAGCATGGTGGTCACGCAGATCAGCATGAGCAGGCGAGCTGTCAACTCGTGGGGCCGCTTCCAAAAGACAAAAGTGCCAATGGCAAAAAAGCTCAGCGCCACGATCAATTGCGGCATCCAGCGCATCAGGATAGCCGAGAAGGGAACAGGAGCCAGCCGGATCGGCAATGTTAGGCTTTGTCCCTCGCGCTGGATTTCGTAGGCTACGACACCGCCGGTGCGCCATTCCGGCCCGCGCGGGGCGCCGTCCAGCCATTCGTCCACGGTATGGGCCCCGGCCCGGACGATGAGGTCGCCTACCTGCAAGCCGCCCTCGCGCGCTTCCAGCAACCACTGCACGCGGAACCCGGCCGGGTCAAAACTCTCCAGATCGCCGGTAGCCCCATCGGCCGGCAACCAGGCATAGAGGGCCAAAAACCCAATGGCAAGGAGGATACCGAGCACCCACAAGCCATACCAGACCCACTGATCGGCGAACCCGCTAGCTTTACGGAAGAGTTGGGAGTTGCGGTCGCTACCCATGGATCAAACTCCTTTCTGGTGTTGGACGAACTGTTGCCGAACACCCACCTGTGCCCTGCTGCACCCCCGGGTCAGACTCCTGGGTTCTTGGTGATCGTTGTCCCCGGTAGCCATACCGTAAACGTGCTGCCCTGCCCTTCCTGGCTTTCGATCTCGATGCGGCCCCCGTGATCCTGCACGATCCCCAGGCTGATCGCCAGTCCCAGGCCGGTGCCCTGGCCGGCCGGTCGGGTCGTAAAAAAGGGCTCAAAGATATGTGCCAGGCTTTCGGCCGGGATGCCCACCCCGGTATCCTGCACGCGCACCACCACCTCGTCGCCCACCTGCTCGCTGCTGATGGTCAGCACGCCGCCTTGCGGCATGGCGTGCAGCGCGTTGATGATCAGGTTGAGCAGCACCTGCTTGATCCGGCTGATGTCCAGCGGTACTGATGGCAGATCGGCCGCATAATGTTCCTCCACCTGAACCCCAGCCTTGCCCAGTCGCTGCCGCACCAGGGTCAGCGCCTCTTGCACCACCTGGTTGACATCTGCCGACTGGCGCTGAAACGGCGTCTGGCGTGCAAAATCCAGCAGCCCCCGCACGATCTGGCGGACGCGCCGCGCCTCGCTGGCGATGATGGTCACGCCAGGGCGCTGGGGATCGTCTGGGGCCATGTTTTTCAGCATCAGTTCGGCAAATCCCAGCACACTGGTCATGGGATTGTTGATCTCGTGGGCCACGCCAGCCGCTAGTTGCCCGATTGCCGCCAGCTTGGCCGATTGGATCAATTGGGCCTGGGTTTGCTTCAGTTGCTCATAGGCCACCTGGGTTTCGGTGAACAGGCGCGCGTTGGTCAAGGCCGCTGCGGCGTGGGCGGCAAAGACGCCCAACAGGTCGGCGTGCTCGGCGGTATAGAACCCAGGCGTGCGGCTATCCAGGCAGAGAAACGCCACCACCTGATCGCGCACCACGATCGGCGCCCCGATCCATGAGCGGATCCACGTTGAGGGCTCCAGGAGCGTCCATTCGGGCTCACTCGATGTATCCGCCACAATGTGTGGCTGGCGCGTGACAAACATCCGATGCAGGTTGGGCAAATCGGCCACAGACAAGCACAATGTGGCAAACTGATCCAGGGCTGCGCGGTCATAACCGCGCGATTGCGTGACCTGGGATTGGCCCGCGTCGATCCACATGAGGTTGGCCGCATCATAAGGCACCACCTGACTGATCTGATCCAGCAATTGCTCCAACACCTCGTCCACGTCGAGAGTGGCCCCTAGCACCAGGCTGGCCCGGCGCAGCGCTTCCGCCTCCCGGCGCCGCCGGCCTTCGGCCTCGAACAGGCGTGCGTTCTCGATGGCAATGGCTGCATGGTCGGCAAAAGCTTGAGCCACCACTGCTTCCCGTTCGCCATAGGCGCCGGCCTGCCGGCTATCGAGCGTGAGCGTGCCAATGACCCGGCCGCGCACCATCAGCGGCACCCCCATCCAGCCCCGGGCATAGCTGGTCCCTCCCCACCGGTGAAAATGCGCGCCAGCTTGGACATCGGGCAAATAGATGGGATGTTGGCTGCGTTGGATTTCCTGGTACAGTGGATCGTCCAGCGAATAAAGCTGTCCCACCACTTGTTCGGAGGTGGGGAACCCCCGCCCCGCGACGGCATACAGGCCGCCGAGTTCGTCCAGGAGCACGCCTGCGCTATCATAGGGAACCACCTGCTCCAGATGCACCAGGATGCGGTCCAGCACCTGGCTCAGGTCCAGGGTCGAGGTGAGAGCACTGGCGACCTCGCGCAAGGTCTCGGCCAACTCGCGCTGCTCGCGCTCGGCGACCAGCAGGCGCTCGCGCTCCCGGGCGGCCTGAACCTGCACGCTAATGTCGGTAAATACGGCCAACGTACCTACCAGGCGATCGCCCTCAAAGCGGGGGCTGCCGCTGATAAGCACGGGAACGCGCGCGCCGTCCCGGCGCAGCAATTCGACCTGGTAACGGTCGGCTTGACCTTGCAGGCGGCGCTCGTCAGCGGCCTGGATGACGGGCTGCTGGTCCGCCGGGACCACCAGCGTCCAGTGCTGGCCGATCAGGTCGGCCGGTTCATAGCCCAGCAACGCGGCGGCGGCCGGGTTGATAAAGGTGAAACAACCCGCCGCGTCCTGCACCGAGATGCCCTCGGCCATTTGCTGCACGATGCTTTCGTTGAATTCCTTTAGCCGGCGCAACTCGGTTTCGGCCTGCTTGCGCTCTGTCACATCACGCGCTATTCCACAAAAGCCCGTGGGGCGCCCCTCATCGTCGGCGATCAGCGAGACCGAGGTTTCGACGATGCGCATGGTGCCATCTGGGCGCACAATCACCCAATCGAACCCTTTGCTGGATTGGCCGGTTCGATACACCCGATTAAAGGTGTCAAATACTCGCCGGGCGTTTTCGGCATCCATATATTGCCGGTTGTTCATGCCCATCATCTCTGATCGGGAATACCCCAAGAGGCGGCATAGCGAGTCGTTGAAAATGGTGAAATTACCAGCCAGGTCCACCTCGAAATAGCCATCTTCCAGGCTATCCAGGAGGCTGCGGTAACGTTGCTCGATGTAAGGCATTGGCCGATCCATATTGTTCACCTCAATCCGCGTTTGACTCGATCATCGCACATTTCAGCAGAACGGTCAAGGGCACAGCTTGACAAACCCAGGGCCAGTGGTTACAGTCGCCATGCACCCCATTGGCTGATGCCCAGCAAGGGTGGCAGGATGACGTTCCAGATTCACACACGGCCTCCGGCGCACCGGGGGCTGTTTTATTCGTGCGGATGGTTGAAGAATAGTGTATAATTGGCCTGCAATCGATCCATCGCACCGTGAGGAGGTGGGAATGTTTGAAATCGCCGTACCGCAGATCGACCAGGTGGTGCATGACATCCTGGATTCGTACCACCAACTGGGCGGCATAAATCACATCGGCGGGCCGAACCTGCCCTCCCAGCAGCGTATCGTGGACATCCTGCAAGCCCTGCGCTCGATCCTGTTTCCCGGCTATTACGAGCGGGACCCGGTGGACGAGACCACCCTGCTCTACCTGATCGGCGAGCGCGTGGCCTGGGTGTGCAAGAGCCTGACAGAAGAGATCACCAAAAGCCTGTGCCACGATTGCCGGCTGGAAAACCGCTGCGACCAGACTGCCGAGTGCGCTGAAAAGGCACGTCACATCGCGGACGATCTGGTGGGCGCGCTGCCAGCGATTCGCGCCCGGCTGCACCAGGACGTGCACGCCGCGCTGGACGGCGACCCGGCTGCCAAAAGCGAGGCGGAGGTCATTGTGGCCTACCCCGGGCTGACCGCTATCACCGCGCACCGGATCGCCCATTTCCTGTACGAGCGCCAGGTGCCGCTGCTGCCGCGTATCATGAACGAGTATATCCACCACCGGACCGGCATCGACATCCACCCGGGCGCGAACATCGGCAATTCTTTCTTTATCGACCACGGCACCGGGGTCGTGGTCGGCGAGACGACGATCATTGGCCGCAACGTCAAGATCTACCAGGGCGTCACGCTGGGCGCGCTCAGCGTCAAAAAGGCCCTGGCCCAGGAAAAACGGCACCCCACCATCGAGGACAATGTGACCATCTATGCCGGCGCGACGATCCTGGGGGGCAAGGCCGTCATCGGCCACGATTCCATCATCGGCGGCAACGTCTGGCTGATCCGTTCCGTGCCGCCCTTTTCGCACGTGTACAATCCGGCCGTGTCCAGCGAACCCATCGTCGAGTCTAACAATCACGGCGCCGATTTCTATCAAATCTAGCGAGGTATATCATGTTCGAGGCGGACCAGGCACAGCCCCCTGCGGGCAGTCCGCCGCACAGAACGGGGACTGTGGTCCCCCGTGAACACATGATACGAGGAGAAAACCCCATGTCGATACTGGATCGCATTGGCAACACCCCCCTGGTCCGCATCCAGCGGCTCTGCCCGCGCCCGGACGTGCACATCTGGGCCAAGGTGGAGATGTTCAACCCCGGCGGCAGTGTCAAGGACCGCATTGCCCTCAACATGATCGAGGCGGCCGAGCGGGACGGCCTGCTCCAGCCGGGTGGCACCATCGTCGAGCCTACCAGCGGGAACACCGGGATCGGGCTGGCGCTGGTGGGCGCGGTCAAGGGCTATCACGTGATCCTGACCATGCCGGAGAGCATGAGTGTCGAGCGGCGCAAACTCTTGCACGGCTATGGCGCCGAGCTGGTGCTGGTGCCGGCCGTCGGGGGGATGCGCGGGGCCATCGCGCAGGCCGAGGAATTGGTGGCCGAACACGGCTATTTCATGCCAGACCAGTTCCGCAACCCGGCCAATCCCCAGGCACACCGCCAGCACACTGGCCCCGAGATCCTGGCCCAGTGCCCGGACCCCATCGACTATTTCGTGGCCGGCATTGGCACCGGCGGCACGATCACAGGAGTGTCCGAGGCACTGCGCGCGTTTTTTCCCCACCTGCGCGTGATCGGCGTCGAGCCGACCGGCTCGCCGGTGCTCTCTGGCGGCCAAGCCGGCCCCCACAAGATCCAGGGCATTGGCGCCGGCTTTGTGCCCGACGTGCTCAACACCGACCTGCTCGACGAGGTGATCCCCACCACCAACGACGAGGCGTTCGAGATGGCCCGGCGGCTGGCGCGCGAGGAAGGGCTGCTGGTGGGCATTTCCAGTGGCGCGGCGATGGCCGCAGCCCTCAAGGTGGCAGAGCGCGTCGAGGGGCCGACCACCATTGTCACCGTGCTGCCGGACACCGGGGAGCGGTACCTATCGACCGCGTTGTTTGCATGAGACGACAGTCGGCGCGAATCAGGAGTGCGATGCGTCCGGACCTGAAAGTTTATCTGGGGCAACAAGTCACCGTCGTCGTGGACCGACCGCTGGGAAGCCGGCACCCGGACCACGCCATCTGGTACCCGGTGAACTATGGCTATGTCCCCGGCACCCTGGCTCCTGACGGCGAGCCCATCGATGCTTACCTGCTGGGCGTGTTCGAGCCGGTGCGGGAAGCCACCGGCGTCGTCATCGCCATTGTGCTGCGGGCTGATGACATCGAGGACAAACTGGTAGTGGCGCCGGCAGGGAAACACTATTCGGCGAGCCAGATCGAGGCCCTGATCGAGTTCCAGGAACGATTCTGGGACAGTCGAGTGGTGATTGCCGAATCGTTGCCAGCAACCGAGATTTGACATTCGGCCCCGGATGTGGTATCATCTCGCCCAACAACTGAATAGCACGGGATGAGTACCAATTCATCAAGAGAGGTGGAGGGACCGGCCCTGTGAAACCTCGGCAACCAGGTCGCGCAACAAGCGCGCCATGGTGCCAATTCCGGCAGACCCGCAGTGGGTTCTGGAAGATGAGTGCATTGCCAAGCTACGCGCGCCTCTTCAACCGGCAAACCCCTGAAGAGGCGTTTTTGCTGCCTCTCCCCGTAAATAAGCTTGTGGGGTGAATAGCCCCACGCGTCTATTTTCGTTCTCGCGGGGTACGCTAGCGCGGGGGAGCCTCCTCTCTGATGATGCCCACCACATCACATGGTCGCCAGACGACCGGAGAGGAGACTTTTTTATGCCCAACTTTTCGACACAGGCCGTGCACGCCGGCGAGGAACGTCCCAAACCCTACGGTGCACTGACCACCCCCATCGTCCAGACCTCCACATATACCTTTGCCGACACGGCCGAGATCCTGGAGTTCATGCGCCACAAGGCCGCCGGCGACCCGCATGTGCGCGACGAGTATGGGCGCTACAGCAACCCCACACAGAGTGCCGCCGAGATCAAGATCGCGGCCCTGGAAGGCGGCGAGCGCGCCGTGCTGTTTGCCAGCGGGATGAGCGCCATCACCACCTCGCTGCTGGCCCTGCTGTCCAGCGGCGACCACCTGATCATGGTCAGCGGCGTCTACCGCCGCACCAGCGAGTTCGCCCGTAGCTACCTGCCGCGCTGGGGGATCGAGACGACCTTTGTGCCTATCGATGACCCGGCCGCGCTGGCGGCCGCCATCCGACCCACCACCCGCCTGATCCTGACCGAAACACCCACCAACCCCTACCTGCGGGTGATGGACCTGGCGCGCCTGGTCGAGATCGCCGGCCCGCACGGCATCCTCACCGCTATCGACAGCACCTTTGCCACGCCTATCAACCTGTGCCCTCTGGCCCACGGCCTCGACCTGGTGATCCACAGCGCCACCAAGTACCTGGGCGGCCACAACGACCTGCTGGCCGGGGCCGTCGTCGGCGCCGGCGAGATCATGGACCGGATCCTGGCGGCCCGGGGCGTGCTGGGCGGCGTAAGCAGCCCCCACGACGCCTACCTGCTGCTGCGCGGCCTCAAGACCCTCGACCTGCGCGTCCGGCGCCAGAACGAGACCGGGTTGCGCGTGGCCCGGTTCCTGGAAGGGCACCCGGCCATCCAGCGCGTCTACTACCCCGGCCTGCCCAGCCACCCGGACCACGAAATCGCCCGGCGGCAGATGACCGGTTTTGGCGGCGTGGTCAGCTTTGAGGTCGCCGGCGACCTGGACCGGACGAGCCGCTTTATGGATCGCCTGCGCCTGCCCTACATCGGTCCCACGCTGGGCGGCGTAGAGAGCATCGCCCAGCAGCAAGCCATTTTCATCTCGCTCGACGCCGAGGAGCGCCGGGAGGCCGGCATCGCCGACAACCTGGTGCGCTATGCGCTGGGCATCGAAGACGCCGACGACATCATCGCCGACCTGGACCAGGCATTGGCGGGGATATAGACTAAAGACGGGAGGAGACGCATGATCGTACACAAATTCGGCGGCACCTCGGTGGGGGACGCCAGGCGGTTCGCCAACGTGGCGGACATTGTCATCGAAAACCACCAGCAGGCCAACGGGACGGTGGTCGTCGTCTCGGCGATGAGCGGCGTGACCAACCAGTTGATCGCCGGGGCGCGCGCCGCCGCCGAGGGCCGGGACACTGTTTATCGCGAGATCAAGGCCGGGCTGCTGGCCCGGCACCTGGAGGCAGTGGAAGCGCTGCTGAACCACAGCCCAGAGCGGCTCGACGTGGGTGGGCTGGTGGAGGACCGGCTGCACGAGCTGGAGCGGCTCTACCGCAGCATCGCCGTGCTGGGCGAGCTGACCGCCCGGGGCCGCGACGTGGTGGCGTCCTTTGGCGAGCAGCTTTCGGTCAACATCCTGGCGGCCGTGCTGCGCGAGCGCGGCGTGCGGGCACAGGCCGTCAGTGCCACTGAACTGCTCGTCACGGACGACAACTTTGGCACCGCCGCGCCGCTGATGGACCAGACCCGCGCACGCTTGCAGCAGCGGGTCCGGCCCCTGGTAGAACGAGGCGTGATCCCAGTGATCACCGGCTATATCGGCGCGACCGAGCAGGGCGTGACCACCACCCTGGGACGCGGCGGCAGCGATTTCTCAGCCGCCCTCGTCGGCGCCGGGCTGGATGCCGATGCGGTGTGGATCTGGAGCGACGTGGATGGCATCCTCACCGCCGACCCCAACGTCGTGCCCCAGGCCCGCACGCTGGCCGAGTTGTCCTACGTCGAGGCGGCCAACCTGGCCTATTTCGGCGCAGACGTGCTGCACCCCAAGACCATCCGCCCGGTCGTCGCCAGCGGCATCCCTTTGCGCATCCTCAACAGTTTCAACCCCACACACCCCGGCACGTGGATCGTGGAAACGACAAACCCGGGCCGCGAGTTGCTGCCGGCCATCATTTCTACCGCCGGTCTGAGCCTGATCGCCATCGGCAGCCAGGACGATTCCTGGACGCTGGACATGGCGACCCGAGCCTTGCAGCGTCTCAGCGAGGCAGCCGTGGACGTGCTCATGTTCTCCCAGTCCTTTTCCGAGCACAGCCTGAACCTGGTGGTACGTGAGCAAGATCAGGCCCACTGTTCCAAGATCCTCGGCCGCGAGTTTGAGAACGATGGGCCAAGCCCGACCTGCAACCTGGGAACCAAGGAGCAGGTGGCGACCATCTCGGTGGTGGGCGTGCCGGGCTGGAACGATACTGGGATTATCCCTCACGCCTTTGCCGCGCTGGGCAAACATGGCACCCGGGTCATCGCCGTGACCCAGGCCGCGACGGAACACAGTGTCTCGTTCTGCATCCCGGAAGAACAGATGGCAGACACGGTGCGTTACCTGCACCGCGAGCTAGGATTGGAGGGCCAAGATGAATAGGATTCCCGTGGGTATTCTGGGCGCGACGGGCACAGTGGGGCAACGTTTCGTCCAATTGCTGGACGACCATCCCTGGTTCCAGGTGACGGCGCTGGCGGCGTCCGACCGCTCGGTGGGGCAACGGTACGCTGACGCCTGTCATTGGCTGCTGCCCACGCCCATCCCGGACGCCGCGCGCGACCTCGTCGTGCAGCCCATCGAGCCGGGTTTGGAGTGCCGTGTGGTATTCTCTGCGCTGCCCTCCGGGGTGGCCGGGCCGGTGGAGGAACGCTTTGCCCGGGCCGGGCACGCGGTCTGCTCCAATGCCGCCGCCCACCGCATGGACGCCGATGTGCCGTTGCTCATCCCGGAGGTCAATCCCGACCACACCGCGTTGATCGGTGAGCAGCGGCGGCGGCGTGGCTGGCAAGGCCTGGTCGTCACCAGCGCCAATTGCAGCACCACCCAGCTTGCACTGGCCCTCAAGCCCTTGCACGACGCCTTTGGCCTGCGCCGGCTCTCCGTGGTGACGATGCAGGCCGCGTCCGGCGCCGGCTACCCCGGCGTGCCGGCCCTAGACCTGCTGGATAACCTCGTCCCGTACATTGGCGGCGAGGAGGAAAAGGTGGAGCAAGAACCACTCAAGCTGCTGGGCACGTTGGAGGGCGACCGAGTCGCGAGCGCGGCGTTCGTCGTCAGCGCGCAGTGCAACCGCGTGCCGGTGCGCGACGGGCACACCGAGTGTGTGTCCATCGAGTTTGCGCGCCAACCCGGCGCCGACGAGGTCATCGCCGCCCTAGAAGGATTCCGCGGCCCGGCGGAGGCGGCGGACCTGCCCGGCTCCCCGGCCCATCCCATTGTCGTCCGCCGGGAGCCGGACCGGCCGCAGCCCGTTCGCGACCGCGACGCGGGCCGGGGGATGTCGGTGGTGGTGGGCCGTGTGCGCCCCTGTCCGGTACTGCACACCCGGTTCGTGCTGCTGGGCCACAACACCGTGCGCGGGGCCGCCGGCGGGTCCATCCACAACGCCGAACTGCTGGTAGCCCAGGGGTGGGTGGCGTGAAACGTCAAAACGTCAAACGTCATTCCAGAACTACACCTGACGAGTGACGTTTGACGTCTGACGCATTATGATAAGGCAGGAAAATGTATACGACTTACGGCCTGACCTCTTTGCGCGAATTCCTGGGTGATTTCGTCGTCTATCGCAACCTGGTGCCGGCGGACCCGCGCCTGCCGACGGTGGGCGAACTGCGCGAGTCTCTAGGTCTGGGCGACGGCGCCGTGCCCCGCAAGGCCGAGCCGGCATACGGGCGCGTGGTCACCGAGATGCTCCGGCGCGCGCGGGCACTCGACCGGCCGGGGACGGTCATCCGCCGACTCGTCTACATCGGCGATACCCGGTTGAACGACGGCACGGCGTTTCGCAACCTGTGCGCGGCCGGCCGGTGGCCCGGCTGGGCCTTTATCGGCCGGGACGAGATAGACCGGCCGCCGCAGGTGCAGATAGAAGGCGCGCTCTATCTTGCCAATCGCTGGTCGGCGCTGCCCGGCTTTTTGCGTTTCCTGGAGAGCCAGGGGTTCGCGCTGGACCACGAGACAGCCGTGGTCATCGACGTGGACAAGACCGCCATCGGCGCGCGAGGCCGCAACGACCGGGTCATCGACCAAGCCCGGGTGGAGGGCGTCCAGCGCACGGTGGCGGGCCTGCTGGGGCCGGGCTTTGACGAGGCGGCCTTTTGCGCCGCCTACGATGAACTGAACCAGCTGGCGTACCACGCCTTTACCGCCGACAACCAAGATTATCTGGCGTACACCTGCCTGGTGCTGGGGGCCGGGCTCCTGGCGCTCGACGCCCTGGTGCGCGAGGTCCAGGCCGGGTCCCTGCACAAATTCACGGACCTGATCGCCCGGGTGGAGAGCCGCCGGGCCGAGTTGGCCCGGGCCGGGCTCGCAGCAGTCCACGACGAGGTGTGGCGCTGCGTCCAAGCCGGCGACCCCACGCCGTTCAAGGCGTTTCGCCGGCAAGAGTACCTGAGCACGGCGGCTCGCTTTGGCGCGCTGCCCGGTGCGCTGGCCGAAGAGGTGCTGGCGCAGCGCATCGCCATCACCCAGGAGGTGCGGCAAGCGGCCGCCACGCTGCGCGAGCGCGGGGCGCTGGTGTTTGGCGTGTCGGACAAACCGGACGAGGCATCGCTGCCGGACGAGGCGCAGGCCCGGGCCGGGATGAGGCCCCTGCATCACCTGGAGACGGTAGCCGTCGGGGAGGCGTGAGGCCGGAGCAACCAAGCATTGCCTTCCGTGCCCTTTTGTGATACACTGAGGCAAACCCCCCCGGAAGGTGGCAGAACTCCCAATGTCCTCGACTGTTGCGCACTATGAACCCGTCACGTGCAGGTCGCTGCTACACCGCATCGACGTGAGCTATTTGCCGTTCCGGTGGGACATCAACCCCTACCGGGGCTGCGCCCATTCGTGCGTCTATTGCTTTGCCCGATACAGCCACGAGTACCTAGGGCTGGATGCCGGGGTCGATTTCGAGCAACACATCCGGGTCAAGACCAACGCTGCCGAGGTGTTGCGCGGCGAATTGACCCGGCCGCGCTGGCGGCGCGAGATGGTCCACATCGGCGGGGTGTGCGATCCCTATCAACCGGCCGAGGCCCAGTATCGCATCACCCGGGGCCTGCTGGAGGTTTTGGCCGAGCACGGCAATCCGGTGACCCTGGGTACCAAGGGCGCGCTCATCGCCCGCGACGCCGATGTGCTGGGCGACCTGGCCCAGCGAACGCACGTCAGCGTGTTGTTCTCTATCGCCACCCTGGACACCGAGTTGGCCCGCAAGCTAGAACCGCACGCCTCGCCGCCGGCCCGGCGACTGGAGGCGATGGCAACCCTGGCAGCGGCCGGCGTGGTGGTGGGCGTGCTTCTCATGCCCATCTTGCCTCACCTTACGGACTCGGACGAGAGCCTGAATGCGGTGATCTGTGCCGTCCGCGATCACGGCGCGCGGTTTGTCATCCCCGGCGTGTTGGGCCTGCGCCGCAGCGCCCGGGAGCGATTCATGCCCTTTTTCCGCCGCGAGTTCCCGGCCCTGGCGCCGGCCTACGATCGGCTGTATAGCCGGTCGGCCACGCCGCCCCGCGACGTAAGCCGGCCCCTCTATGCGCGAGCCGTGGACCTATGCCACCGGGCCGGCGTCGCCACCGACTATGCGTTTCCCATGCCACTGGAGGAGCCGCAGCAGCTCACTCTGGACCTGTGAACGTGGGCCAGGGTGCCCGGCCCCCGCATCCCCCCATTTCTGAGCGGAGAACATGGCGATGACATCAGCAGAAGAAGCCAGAGAGCACGGAGACCTACAGATCCGCACGAGCGTGCCCCGCCCCTGGGCAGTGACGGCGGTGGGGCTATTGCTATTGTTACAGGCAGCCGGGCTGGCTGCCCTGGGCATCATCCATTTTGTCCTGGTGTATTTTGCCGAGTTGCCGGCCCCCGTAGTGGAGTGGAGTGCCCCGCTATTACTCTCGGTGACGACCAGCCGGATCTATATGAGCATCATCTCTATCCAGTTAGCCATGCTGGCGATCATGGCCGCCATTGGCTTCTGGCGATTATGGCGCAACGCGTGGCTGACGGCCATGCTCCTGCAGGGATTGTGCCTTTTGTTGGCGCTCATCCTGTACTTTCATTCACGACCCGCCCTGGTTTATGTCATGATGTTCTACGGCATACTCATGGTGCTCTATCTGAACACCCAGGACGTACGAGCGACGTTTCAGTCCCGATCTACAGTCGCGGACGGCAAAGACCTCGTAGGGGGTGACGCATGAGCACCGCACAGGATCGGGCCTTGTTACGGCGTTTCGAACCCGTGATCCGATACACCCGGGGAGAGCGCTTTTTCCCCATGGATGTCGACACCTACGTACGTGCTTGCAGCCTGTGGGTGCAGCGACCAGATAAAGAGGTGACGTGCCTGATCCCAGATGACGAGCTGACGCTGGATGAACTGGCCCGGCCGCGCGCCAGTGGTTTCGGAACCGTATATTTCCTCAAGTTCATCGAACCGCTGGACATTCCCCAGTTGGCCGTGCACAATCTTCAGACCATGGGACGCGAGTTGATCCGGCGGGACTCGGAAAATGTGTTTCGCGCCGGGCGCGGGCGACTGGCGCGCGTTGGCTATGTGCCACGCTTTCTGGACGCCTTGTTCTCGCTATCCCTGCTGGCGCGCGGGCGGGTGCCCGGCGATACCGCCACGGCCGCCGTCATCGAATACCAGCGCATCCTCGCCGCCCAGGAACGCTATTGCTACTATGGGCGCGTCGTGCGCGACGGGCTGAATGGCTGGGTGGCACTCCAGTATTGGTTCTTTTACCCGTTCAACAACTGGCGTTCGGGATTCTTTGGCGTCAATGATCACGAAGCCGATTGGGAGATGATCTATGTGTACCTCTCCGAGTCGGATGACGGTGACGTGTGCCCCGAGTGGGTCGCGTATGCTTCGCATGATTTTTCGGGCGACGACCTGCGCCGGCGCTGGGATGACCCGGAACTGGAAAAGGTAGGCGAGCATCCGGTGATCTATGCCGGGGCCGGGTCTCACGCCAGCTATTATACGCGCGGCGAATACATGACCGAGATCGAGCTGTCTTATCTGGCGCCACTGATCCGGTTGCTGAATCGATTGCGGCAGGTCTGGCAGCGGGCCGTGCCCCAGGATCAGAACCAGCCGGAGCAGCCGACAGGTCGAAACGCGCCCAACATTTTTCGGGTGCCTTTTGTGGACTATGCCCGGGGCGATGGGCTGTCTATCGGCCCCGGGCAGACTCGGGAATGGGACGATCTCGGTCTGCTGAACCCCACACCCGCGTGGGCGACAAACTATCGTGGCCTGTGGGGGCTGTACGCGCGCGATCCGGTCTCGGGCGAGAACGCGCCGGCCGGCCCGCTATACAACCGCGATGGGACCGAGCGTCGCTCGTGGTGCGATCCCTTGGGTTGGGCCGGCCTGGACAAGCAGCCCCCGCCGGACGAGATCCGGGACCGGTTGCAGGAGCGACAAGCCGACATGCGCGCCCGCTGCGCCGAGCTGACCGCCACCATAGCACAGAAAAGCCAAGAACTCGTGGGGCTGGGCGTGGAATCGGCGGCCACACAGGGGCGCCCCCATCTCGAAAAAGCGCACGCCGCGTACCGCAAACAAATCACGACCCTCTCGAACGAGGTTGAAGAGTTGCGAACCCAGTTGGCCTCTTGTGAGGCCTTGCTGGAGGCGATGGACCTGTATGATGAGCAGATCATGGCTGGGGAGCGCGGCCCGGCGCGGGCACATATTCGCCGGGCCCATCATCCGGCCTCGGATGACGACCTGCGCCTCAGGCGTTTTGCCGAGATGTGGGCAGCCATCAGTGTGGCGCTGATGACGCTGGGTTTCGTGGTACTGGTGGCGTTTTTTCGGGGGCATTTGGTCTTTGGGCTGGCAGCCATCATGTCGCTGTTCATCTTTATCGAATCCGGTTTTCGGGGGCAATTGTCGCGCCTCGTCGCCAGTGTAACCATTGGGCTGGCGGTGGTATCAGCATTGGTGCT
Organism: Chloroflexota bacterium; assembly: GCA_018823415.1. Taxonomy (GTDB): domain Bacteria; phylum Chloroflexota; class JAHJIN01; order JAHJIN01; family JAHJIN01; genus JAHJIN01. The sequence goes on from JAHJIN010000454.1 coordinate 49,790, forward strand.
GCTATTCGAGTTCTTTTGGCTCATCGTTGTGCTGGTCGTGCTCATCGCCGGGAGCTATATCATGTGGAACAACCTGCGGGAGCTGTGAGATAATCAGCGGCGATGGCACGCCAGTCACCAAGGCAGAAGCCATGGTGTGAATGAACCTTTGGGGGCTACTGAAGGTATAGGTATAGTACGGCAACGCGTCATTGGCAATCCCGCAAGATGAGGTTGTTTTAGCATGGGTGTGATCGCCACCCTGACATCTGGATTTGAAACGCTCAACCGCCGGCTGTGGCTGTTGGCGTTGCCTATGGCCCTGGACTTGCTCCTGTGGTGTGGCCCGCAGATCTCGGTCGCCCCGATTGTGCGGCACATTGCGGCCTTGTGGATCACGTCGCCGGCGACCCAAACGCTGGCACCGGACCAGATCGTGCCTCTGCGGCAGGGATTCGAGGATCTGGCCAAATCTATCAACCTGTTTGATCTGCTGGCGCTGTCGACGCCGGGGCGCGATGCCGCCTCGCGATTTTTCACCGTGCTGCTGGTCAACATCCTGGAAGTGCCGGCGCTCACCATCATGCGCGACAAGAGCACCGCCGCGGCCCCGATCTCTATGCCGGCACTCGAGATCGGTGAACCGTGGCTGGCCCTGGCCTTGAGCGTGGGACTGCTGGGCCTGGGCCTGTTTTTGAGCACGGCCTTTTTGGGCCTGATGACCCAGATCGTCTGCGAGGACGAGATCCAGATTGGGGCGTGGCTGCGGAGCCTGGTACCCAATACGGCACGTTTGGGCCTATACCTGATCGTGGGAAGCGCGTTGTTATTGGTGCCATCGGCCCTGCTGCTGTCCCTCGCGATGCCGTTTTCGTCTTCAGACCCGGCCGCACTGGCTTTTCTACTGATCACGCCCTGGCTGTGGGTGGGCTTGTACCTGTTTTTCGCCCCAGCGGCCATGCTCGTCAACCAGGTCAACCCGTTTCGCGCCATGTGGTACAGCTTTAATATCCTGCGCACGGCTCCCTGGCACGCACTGGGCGTGATCCTCTGCGTGACCGTGATCAAGGTAGGCTCGTTGTTGCTGTGGCAGCAATTGCTGGTGTGGCCCTGGGGCGTGGTGCTCGGTATGATAGGCAATGCCTACGTGGGCACCGGCCTGATCCTGGCGGTTCTCCGGTTTTACCGGGATCACTATCGCCGATGGCAAGAGTGGGTGATGGCCGCCGGCCCAGGCTGAGAGGGCAAGGCCGACAGGATGACATGAAAAATCGGACCAACGCGGGGCGGCGTTGGTCCGATTGTCGCGGTAGCTAGTTCGCACTAGCCTGGCGGGGACGGCGTCACTACAAAGTAGGTGGTACGCTGTCGCCCCGCCGACACCAGGAGCGGCTCCAGCACCGTAGCCGTGAGCGTATAGTTGCCCGGGGCTCTCGGGGCCGCCACGTAACCCACGTACAAACCCTCCTCGGTCGGGTCGGCCTCCAGGATCACGCCGGCATCGGCATCATCTCCCACATGGGCCAGCACGCGAGCGTCCGGCACGGCCCGTTCGCCGTCCAGCAGTTGGACCTGCACCAAGATGGGCGCGGCGGGGGCATAGGCCATTTGGTCCAGCACGAGCTGGATCACGGCCGCAGGGCGCGATTCCAGGCCGGCGTCGGACTCCAGTGCCCGGGTGCGCCGGCTGGTGAGCACGTGCCGCAGCCAACGCTGGGCATCGGGGTGCGTGAACAGCGACCCGTGCTCTTCGCTCACAAAATGCGCCCAGTCCTGCATCCCGTCCAGGATCGCCGAAGGCTCAGGCACACTCACGTCGCCGCCGGCGTGGTCGGGCGTAAAGCTCAGGTCTTGCCAGGCGTTCAACCCGCCGGGGCGTGCCTCCACCCGCAGCAGGGTCGACTGTCCATAGCCCACCCAGCACGTCATCAACACCGGAAAATCGCCGGCCGCAGCCAGGTCTTGCTGGAACTCGTGGGCCAGGTCCACGCGCTCCTGATATTCGGCCGGCAACCAGCTTCGGTCGGCGTAAATATCCAGGTGTTGCCCGTGTGGGTCCACCACAAATGGCCCCCAGGGCAAAATCTGGTAGGTAGACCCACAAGCCCGCAGCACGTCCTTGATGAGATCGGTCATGAACGTGCCCAGGACCGGGATATATGCGCCCTGGATAAAGGACTGGAAGCCCTGCGGTGCGCCGCGATGGGGCGTGCCAAAGGTGATGACGTGGTTCACGTGGCGGTGACCGTTCAGGCATTGCACATAATAGCGTGCCACCAGGCCGCCCAGGCTGTGACCGATGAGGGTGAACGGGACGTCTGGCCCCACGATCTTGCGCCATTTTGTCATGCGACGGGCCAACAACCGGGCGCTGGTGCGATTGTCCTGACGCCAGTCATAGGCAAAGGGAAACAGGTTCACTCCACGCTGATAGCCCAGCTCTTTTTCCAGGAAATCCAGCAGACCCCCATAACCGGCCATCTCGATGATCCCTGGCACAATGACGACCTTTTCCACCACAGCCGTGGGGACCAATCGCCGGCCGTCTGGATCGTCCGGGTGAAGGATGTGCGGCCGGGTGAGCAGGTCGCGCCAGTCGGGCCAGACCACATTCCCGTCCAACGACAACTCGGAGCCCATGATCCCTGGCAGAACCACCACCGGCGGCGCCTTTTCAACCATGTCTCTCCTCCTTTGGCAGATACCCCCTCCCTGGTCCTCCCCGACGCTGGGAGGGGCGTCTTTTTGGCTCGCGGCGGCCGATTATTCCTGGTCCCACTGCTGAGCCTGGTTCAACAACCGGCGCATCTCCTGGCGCACCACCGGGTCGGGAATATCTTCCACGCGTTGGTAAGTCTTGCCGCCGATCTGGATGATCTTGACCTCTTCAACACCGCCAGCCTGCTCTGGCTCCAGGAGAATGGCTCGCACTTCTTCACGCAGGTCTGGGTCTGGAATGTCGTCCACGTCATAATAGGTCTGTCCTTCGATCTGGATCTCCAGGTCAAAGGCGATGCTGGCCCGGCCCAGCCGCAGCCCTTCCTGGCTGGTCAAGCGGCGCGCCTGGTCGGCCAAAAGGCGCACGCCTTCGCGCACTTGCGGGTCCTTGATCTCGGCCAGGTCATGATAGGTGCGACCATCCACCTCGATGGCGAACGGCTCACCCTGGTCGGTTACAAAGCTGGTGACCTGGCGGCGCCGCTGAGCATCGGCCTCGCCCAGCCACTTGATGCGTACCTCGTGGTCGGCCAAGGGGGACAAGGTGCCTTTTTGATTGTCTACCAGCGAGATCACCTGGCGCACCTCGCGCTGCAAGCGCGGATCGAGAATCTGCTCCGGCTCGGTATAGCGAATGCCGTTGACAATGATCTGCTGCTGCCCGTCGATCTGGGTCACGTTCACGGTATGGCTCTGGGTCATGCCGCGCATGAGGCCCCGGTACTGGGATCGCGAGCGGGCCTGGGTGCTGCGACCCAGGGATGACGTACGGCGGTCGCGCAGCCACACCAGTACGTACAGGGCCAGCAGGATGAAAATGGCTGTCAACAGCAAGATGATGACCAATTCGGCCAGGTTGAAATCCATGATTCACCCTCCACGGATGATGATCACGCGCGCGCGGGAGACCGGTGCGGTCGGGCCGATTTTTCCTGATACATGCGCTGGTCCGCCAGTTTCAGGGCCTCGGCCAGCGGAAGGCCGAGGCCACCGGTCGCCACGCCCACCGACAGGCTCAACGGCGGTCCCGGCTGCTGGCTGTTGTGATTCGCCAGCGCGTGCCGGATGCGCGCCGGGGCCTGGTTCGCGACAGCGGCATCGGCGCCAGGTAACAAGACCACGAATTCATCGCCCCCGGTACGGGCGATGACATCCTGGAGCCGAAACGTCTGCTTGAGCACCAGGGCGGTCCGGCACAACAAGTCATCGCCGGCGGCGTGGCCCAGGGTGTCATTGACCATCTTGAGCCCGTCTACATCGGCCACCACCACGCTCACCGGAAACGATTGTTCGCTCCCCCACTGGGCCAGTTGTGCTTCCAGGTAGGCGCGGTTGTACACGCCGGTCAGGTTATCATGCGTGCTTTCGTAGCGCAGTTGCTCCGCCATTTGCTCGCCCTCGGTCAGCCGCACCTGCAGCATGGCGTTCAACCGGCGCAGTTCGATCATGTCGGCAAAACGGGCGGTGGCGACAATGAGGGCGCGTTCCAGTTCTTGCGGGTCTGGCGGCTTGACCAGGTACGCGCCAGCGCCGGCTGCGCTGGCCTGCTGCACCACCTCGGGCGAATCGTGGACGGTCAGCACCACCACCGGCGTGGGACAGGTGGACTGGATCTGGCGCGTGGCTTCCAGGCCATTCATTTCGGGCATATCCAGGTCCATGAGGATGGCATCGGGCCGCAGGCTGTGGGCCAGGTCCACGGCTTGTCGGCCATTCTGGGCCTCGCCCACCACCACATAGCCCTGCTCTTCCAGGATCGACCGCAACCCCTGGCGGATCAGGGTGCTGTCTTCGGCGATGAGGACCCGGGTGGCGGGAGGTGCTTTCATGTCCGGCTTGCTCCATAAGTGGGCGCGTGTTCGTTCGCAGTGGATACAAGTTCATTATAGCACACCGGGATGCTATTGTCACCAGGGCTGGAACGTGGTAAACTAGGGGCAAGCACGCGCGTCTCAGCGACGAGCGCGCATTAAACCAAGGAGGTGAATTGTGACATTGGTCCTGACAGAACCCTATCGCATCAAGGTGGTGGAACCCATTCGGGAGACGACGCCGGCCGAGCGAGACGCGATCATTCGCGAGGCCGGCTATAACGTATTCAACATTCTGGCTCAAGATGTGACCATCGACCTGCTGACGGACAGTGGCACCTCGGCCATGAGCGACAACCAGTGGGCCGGGATGATGATCGGCGACGAGGCCTATGCCCGCTGCCGCAACTTTATCAACCTGGAGCACGTGGTCCGTGACGTGTTCGGGTTTCCCCACTTTGTGCCCACGCACCAGGGCCGTGCGGCCGAGCACGTGCTATTTCCCCTCGTGATCAAGACCGGCGACGTGGTGCCCTCTAACATGCACTTTGACACCACCTATGCCAACATTGCCACATCGGGCGGCCGGCCGGTCAATCTGGTCATCGACGAAGGTCTGGACCCGCAGGGCGAGCACCCCTTCAAGGGCAACATGGATGTGCTCAAGCTGGAGCGCCTCATCGCTGAGGTGGGCCGCGACCGGATTCCCCTGGTCATGCTCACCATCACCAACAACAACGGCGGCGGCCAGCCGGTGTCGGTCGCCAATATCCGGGCCGTCCAGGCGGTCTGCCGGCAGCACGGCATCCCCTTTTTCCTGGACGCCTGCCGCCACGCCGAAAACGCCTATTTCATCCAGCAGCGCGAGCCCGGCTACCAGGACGTGCCGGTGCGCGACATCGTCCGACAGGTGTTTGACCTGGCCGACGGCTGCACCATGAGCGCCAAAAAAGATGGCCTGGCGAACATTGGGGGCTTTTTGGCCGTGCGCGACGTGGGCCTATACGAGCGCATCTGCCAGCGGCTCATCCTCATCGAGGGGTTCCCCACCTATGGGGGGCTGGCCGGGCGCGACCTGGAGGCGATGGCCCGGGGCCTGCTGGAAGCCCTGGACGAGCGTTACCTGGCCTGGCGGATCGGGCAGGTGCGTTATCTGGCCGAGCGCTTGCAAGAGTACGGGGTGCCCATCCTGACGCCGCCGGGCGGTCACGCCGTCTACCTGGACGCGCGGCGATTCCTGCCACACATTCCCCAGGACCAGTTTCCGGCCCAGGCACTCGCGGTGGCACTCTATGCCGCCGGCGGCATCCGCGCCGTCGAGATTGGCTCGGTGATGAACGCGCACCAGGACCCGGATACCGGCGAGTGGGACTACCCGGCCCTGGAACTGGTGCGGCTGGCGATCCCGCGCCGGGTCTATACCAACAGTCACATGGATTACGTGGCGGCCGTGGCCGGCGACCTGTATCGCCGGCGCGAGGAATTGCACGGCCTGCACATCGTCCATCAGGCGCCGTTTTTGCGGCACTTTACTGCCCGGTTCGAACCGGTGGCCTGACCGGTCACAGCAGCAGTTGGGCATCGCCCAGGCTGTAAAAGCGATAGCCGGCCCGGATCGCCTCCTGGTACGACCGGCGGATCAGGTCGTGGCCGGCAAAAGCGCTCACCAGCAACAAGAGCGTGGACCGGGGCAGGTGAAAATTGGTGATAAGGGCATCCACCGCGCGAAAGCGATAGCCCGGCATGATAAACAGATCGGTGGCACCCTGGAACGCGGCGACTGTTTGCCAGCCGCACGCGCCTTCGCGACCGCAGGCAGCCTGCGCGGCAGTTTCCAGCACGCGCACGGCCGTAGTGCCCACGGCTACGATGCGCCGGCCCTCTAGCCGGGCCTGGTTGAGCCGCCGGGCCACGTTGGCGGTCAGCTCACACCACTCGGTGTGCATCTGGTGCTGGCTCACGTCCTCCTCGGCGATGGGCCGGAACGTGTCCAGCGAGATGTGCAGCGTCACCGTTTCGAACTGGACGTCCTGGCGGCGCAGGGCCAGCAGCAGGTCCGGCGTAAAGTGCAGGCCGGCCGTGGGTGCCGCCACTGACCCCGGGGTGTGGGCATAGACCGTTTGGTAGCGCGCCGGGTCGGCCAGCGGGGTGTGGATGTAGGGCGGCAGGGGCAGCACGCCCAGCGCATCCAGCAGGGGCAGGATGGGCCGGTCGAATCGAACCACACGCCCGCCACTGGCCGGCGTTCGTGCGATGACCTGGGCCTCCACGTGGTCCCCGGCCGCGTCGGCAAAGGCCAGGCGGGTGCCCTCGCGGACGCGGCGGCCGGGCCGCACCAGGGCCTCCCAGGTCACGTCGTCGCGGGGGCGCAGCAGCAGCAACTCCACCTGACCGCCGGTGGGCACCTTGTGACCGAACAGCCGCGCGTGGATGACCCGGCTCTCGTTGCCCACCAGCACATCGCCGGGCCGCAGGTACTCGCCCAGCTCGTAAAACCGGCAGTGCTCGATCTGGCCGGCGCCGCCATCACGGTCGCGGTCGCCATCGCGGTCGCCATCGCGATGCACCACCATGAGCCGGGCCGCATCGCGCGGCTCGATGGGCGTCTGGGCGATGAACTCGGGGAGTAGATCGTAGTCGAAATCGCTGGTTTTCAGAGGATCGGAGTCGGTCTTGACATTTCCGAACATTTGTGCTATTCTACTCATGCGAGAAGCGAATGGCCGTCGATAGACAGACGGGCCGGGTTCGTGTATAATAGGCCTAACCCGTAGGATTTTTGTACAATGAGCCAAGAATTTCCACAAGCATCAACTTGGTTGGATCTGGCTTGGTAACGCAGCGACTTCATCCGAGTTAGACATCGGATTTCATGGCACATTTGCAGCAGCGTTGCATCATCGAGTACGATTAATACCATGCAGAGAAAGGAGCAGCAGAATGTATCAGAAAATCATTATCGTGGGCAATCTTGGTCGAGACCCGGAGATGCGCTATACGCCAACCGGCCAGGCCGTCACCAACCTGAATGTCGCCACCAATCGCCGCTGGGCAGATCGGGATGGCAATATGCAGGAAGAGACGATCTGGTTTCGGGTGAGCGTGTGGGGCAAGCAGGCCGAGTCGTGCAATCAGTACCTCTCCAAGGGGCGCGCCGTGCTGGTCGAGGGGCGACTACGCCCGGATCCGGCCACCGGGGGGCCGCGCGTCTATCAGCGTCAGGATGGCTCGTGGGGAGCCAGCTTTGAGATCAGCGCGCTATCGGTGCGCTTTTTGGGCGGCGGTCGCGGCGAGTCCACCGAAAGCCCCGATTTCGAGGGCGAGCCACCACCGGACCTGAACGAAGGCGAGTTGCCGTTCTAGCCATTCAACGGACCAGTCACAAGAGGGGGCGGGTGATCACCCGCCCCTTTTTGCGTGTATTACAGGCGCCGCTGGCGACCGCCATGCATGAGGCCTGGCTGGCACGTGCGGCAGAAATTGGTTTCGGACCGGCCGCCGCGCCCGTGCGTGACCTTGCTGACCGGGCTGCCGCAACGCGGGCAGGGCTGGCCGGCCTTGCCGTGCACGCTCAAGAAATCGCGCACCTCCACGTCAATGGCATCCCCCACCCGCTCTCGCAGCGTCTCGATGGCTCCGGCGAGGGTGATTTGCACGGCCTCGTAGAGCTGGACCACCTCGTCGTCGCTGAGGCTGGGCCGCCGGCGAAACGGGTAGATGCCAGCCTGCCAGCAAATCTCGTCGGCATAGGCGTTGCCAATGCCGGCCACAAAGGACTGGTTGGTGAGAATGCCCTTGACCTCGCCGGTGTGCCGCCGCAATCGCCCGCGAAAGGCGTCCCGGGTCAGGGCCGGGTCGGTGGCGTCTGGCCCCAGGTCGGCCCAGCCCGGCACCCGGGTCAGATCGCCCAACGGGGTGAGGTACACCTTGCCCATGTCCTTGGCGTCGTGGTAGCGCAGCTCGCAGCCGTCGGACAGGCCCAGCACCAGGGCGTCGCGGGATCGATGGCGCGATAACGGCTCGCCGTACCGGATGCGCCCGGCCAGCATGGGGTTGATGACCAGCGTGGTCTCATCGTCGAAGGGCAGGAGCAGGAACTTGCCCCGGCGGCCCACGTCGGTGAAGCGCCGGCCCACCAGTCGCTCGGCCGCATCGCCGCCCAGCAGATTGCGCACCACGAGGGGCCGGCGCACCTCCGCCGCCACGATCTCGACGCCGGCGAGTCGTGGGGCCAGGACCTCGCGGATCACTTCCAGGTCCGGCAGCTCGGGCACGACCGCTTACACCCCGGCCCTTTCCCGCACGTAATCCACCACCGTCTGGATCGTCGCATCGCTCTCGCAGTCGCGGAACATCTCGTGCTCTGTCACCTCGAACCAGACGAGGCGCTTCTGGTCCGGGGGCGTGCCGATGTTGTTATAGATGACCTCTGAGGCTTCCGGGGCGACGGTGGTGTCCTTGCGGCTGTGCATGATGAGGGCCGGGACGTGTATCTCCGGCAGGCGGCGGCGCACCGTCTTGATCAGGTCAAAGAGGGTAGAGACGGCGTCGGTGGGAGCCCAGGCATAGTTGGTGTCGTACTGAGCCAGCGCCGGGTCGGTATAGACCGGGGGCATGTTCACCTTGTCTATGAGCCGGGTTACCAGGGGGGCCAGGAAGTGGAGAGGTCGCCCCGGCGCCAGGGGGTTCGCGAGCTGAATGGCCCCGGCGGCCACGATGATGCTGTCGACGACGTCTGGGTGATCCGCCGCCAGGGTCAGCGCCACCAGGCCGCCCAGGCTGTGCCCAAATACGATGGCCTTGTCGGCTTCTGTGAGCAGATCCTGTAAGGCCGCCTCGGCATCGGCCACCCAGTCCGTCCAGGCGACGCCGCGCAGGGCCTCCGGCGTCTCGCCGCCGTGGCCCCGCAGGACCGGCATGCGCGTGGGCAGGCCCAGCGCCTGGATAGGTGCTTCCACGCCGTTCACGCAGTCCAGGCTGGACGTGAAACCGTGCACGATGAGTACGCCATAAGGTTTTTTGGTCATGGTTTCTCCTCGTCTACTATGTTCACGGAGGACCACAGTCCCCGTGCCATGCGGCGGACTATGGTCCGCCTCGAACCAATATCACCACCTCGCTTTTGTCCCGCGATTAGATCAGGCTCCCCAGCAGGATCAGGACGGACGCGGTGGTAAAGATCACCGGGCATAGCTTGAACGGCAGGTAGTTGACCTTGAATCCCGTGAACAGCGAGATGACGGATAGCGCATTGAGCATCACAAAGGTGAGCCAGTAGACGGCCTGCGAAACCGCGCTGGACTGGTCGATGAACGTGACGGTTGCGACGACGACGGCGATAAAGATCAGCGCTGCGCCCTCGATGATCCACTCCATGGTGATGATGCGCTTGTTGTCCGGCGAGATGTCCCCGAACCCCGCCACGATGGACCGGGTGGGAAACAGGTGCGCGATGCCCCAGAAGAGCAAAAAGCACGAACCCAGGTAGAGCAATATCTGATTGACCACGGTTCACCTCCAGATAACGATAGCGTATGATCTGGACCAGCCTCAGCCGATCAGCGCCGGGCCGCGATCTGTTCCGCCAGCCAGCGGGCGTGGGCCTCTTCGTCGCGGAGGTGGCGCCGGAGCATGGCTACGGTTTCCTCGTCATTGATGGTCGCGATGTGGGCGCGATAGGCAGCGGTGGCGCGCTCTTCTTCGTCCAGGTCCAGTTGGAGCATCTGGGCTGCGCGGGCAAAACGGCTGGTAGCGGCGATGGCCCGGCCGGAGGCGGTGGTGAACTGGTCCATCGACTGTGGCTCGCCGCCCAGGTCCCGGATGCGCTGCGCCAGCTCGGCGGCGTGGCGCTCTTCTACCGCCAGGATCCCGGCCAAACCCCGGTTCAGGGCCTCGTCCGAGATTGCCGCCACGTGGGCCTGGTAGATGAGAATGGCGTTCCACTCCAGGTGCAGGTCCTGGTTGAGCAACTCGACGACGTCGACCGGGCTCACGGTTTCCCTTTCTGCCGCTGGCGCAATTCCTGGGCCTGGCGCTGGTAATCAGCCACGGCCTCGTGATCGTTGGCCTGGCGGGCCAGTTGGCTCAACTGGTCCAGGGCCACGATCTCCTGGGCCACATCACCCAGTCGCTGAAAGATGGAGCGAGCATATTCCAGCTCGCGGCGCGCGCTGGCGCGCTCGCCCATATCTTGCAGGAGAATCGCCAGGTTGCCGGTAAAGGCCGCCGCGTCCCAGTCTTCGCCTTCGGTCTGAGCCGCCCAACGGGCTTGCTCCAACCGCCGGCGCAACTCTTGCCAGTAGCCGTGCGTCCACAAAAAGCCTTCCTGATTGCCCCGGGTGGTGGCAGTCAAGGCCCAGGCATAGCCGCGCACCGCGGCGTGATCGTTTGCGTCCACCGCCCGGTCCATGCCCAGCAAGGCGTTGGCCCGCACGATTTCCAGCTCGTCAGGGCGGTTGCGATAGGCCAGGCAGTATGCCAGATACGAGGCGCGATGGGCGCGATGGGCCACCGGTCGCTCGCCGGCGTATTCCAGAAGGGCCGAGGCGCTGAGGTAAAGGCGCGGGTGCAGGCGATAGCCCCAGTCGGACGCCGGCTCCACCAGCCCGCGCTCGGCCAGTCGTTGCAGCGCCGCGCTGACGGCGGCGGTGGGCGAGTCGCCGGGCGATAGATTGCCCAGCACTTGCGTGTGCCCGGCGGCGGTCAGCATGCCCACCACTTCGCTCACCGAGAACACGCCCGGGGCCAGTGCGCCCAACCAGCGCCACAGGCAGGCGTCAGCCGGCGCGCGGGTTTCGAGCATGGCGTAATTGGCGGCCAGGCACCGGGTCACCGGGTCTTTTGCGGCCTGCATGTGGCCGTCCTGGCGCAGCACATCCAGCCAGGGGCCGGGGTCGCGCAGACGCGCCAATAGCGATTGCGGGCTATCCTGGGCGGCAGCTCGCGCGACCAGGGCCAGGGCCAGAGGCACGCCCTGCGCGTGTCGGGCCGCCGCGTCGGCAAAGGCATCTATCAGCACGCCGTCGCTCAACGAGGCCAGGAACTGCATGGCGATGCTGGTGGGCCATGCAGCCACAGGCTGGGGTATCACGCCCAGCATGGCAGCCACCGCCGGCTCGCTGGTGGTGACGAGAAGCGTGGCCCGGTCTGGCAGGGCCTGACATAGCACCTGGATACCTTCCATCCACACGGCCCGGGCCTCGTCCAGGACGACCAACAATGGAGGCTCCGTCTCGGCGCGCGCGAGTAGTATCTGCCGCAAGGCCTGGACTCGCTGGGCCGGGCCGGGCGCATAGCTGGCCGATTGACCCAGGCGCTGCGCCCACGCAGACAGGATGGGCAGCGGGTTGCCGTTGGCGGTGAACAAGTCGGCCCACAGGGTAAGGCCGGACCAGTGCGCTGCCCAATGTGCGGCCAGGGTCGTGGTACCCAGGCCGCGCTGGCCCATCAGGATCAGTGGCCCCGGCGGGGTCTCTTTGGCCGCCAGCGAACGCCGCAGCACATCCAACTCGGCCTGGCGGTCGAGAAAGGGGGCTACCGGCGGCGGGGGCGCGGCAACAACCTGGAGCCACGCCTCAATACGCGATTGGTCTACACGATCGGCTTTAGCCATAGGTCTCCACAGCGCGACGCGCCACTTGCAGGTTTTCCGCTGGCACGGCGGGCGGCACCACGCACCCGGGGCCTATAATCAGCCGGCGGCCGCCGGTCTGCGTGATGGCGTCGTGAACCTGCGCTTCTATCTGGGCCGGCGTGCCTTCCATCAAGGTGTCCCACTCGTCCAGGCCGCCCAACACCGCGCCGCCGAATCGAGTCAGGGCCTCGGCCAGCGTCGGCGCGGTGCGGCGATCGTGCCAGTTGATGACCTGGATGTCCGGCCATGCCGCCACGCGGTCGAACAAGATGTCCTGTCCGTGCACGTGGACCACGACGAGCGCGCCGCGCACCGCGTGCAGGATCATGCGGTCATAGGTCTCGCCAAACTCGGCGTATTCATCGGCGGTGAGCAGCTCGCGGGTGGCGCACTGGGTGGCAAAGAAAAGGCCGTCGGCGCCGGCGTCTAGACAGGCCCGGGCCAGGCGCACCGAGGTTTCGGTGATGACGCGCAGGCCGGCGTGCAGCGCAGCCGGGCTCTGGCGCAGATCCTCCAGGTACCGCGGGCCGGCCAGCTTTTTCGCCAGCGACAGCGGGCTGAAAACCGTGGCGATCACGGGCACCTGATCGTGGAGTACCTCGGTCAGGCCCCGCAGACCCTCCAGGACGATGCCGTTCATGCCCCGGCCAACCTGGAGCGATAGGGGTTGCAGACCTTCCCAGTCGGCTGGCCGATGGACCACACGCGACAGGTAATCGCGCGTGCCTTCGGGGCTGCCCTGAAACTCGGTTTCCACACCCCAGTCTTCGACGGCATAGGACCCGGCCGGCGAGAATTTGACGAGGTCGCAATCATAGGTCTGTTGAAAATCCAGGTGCGCGCGGATCAGCCCATCCACGCTTTGATCCGCGTGGGGCCAATGGCGCCACAAGCTGATGGGCGTCCGATCGGTTTCGGCGCCCTGGAGTGTCGCCAGCAGGCGCTCGCGATGAGTCATTGCTCCAACCATACATCGTCTCCTTTACAAATGGGTCTGCAATTCGGCCACCAGCTCTCGATAGCGGGGGCCAGTGGGCCGCATCTGGATCTCGCGTCTGGTATCGCTGATGATCGCCAGATCGATCCACAGGTGCTCGGGGGGCAATAGGTCCAAGGCCACCTCGGGCCACTCGATCACTGACACGCCCGGGCCATATAGGTATTCGTCCAGGCCCAGGCCCCAGGCCTCGGCGGCGCTTTCCAGCCGGTAGAGGTCGATATGATACAAGGTCAGGCGGCCGTTGGGATATTCGTTAATGAGAGCAAAAGAAGGGCTGGTCACCCATTGAGTGATCCCCAGCCCCTGGGCTATGCCCTGCGTCAGGTGCGTCTTGCCGGCCCCCAACTCGCCAGCCAGCAAAAACACGTCGCCAGGCCGCGCCAGATGCCCCAGGTGCACGCCTACCCGGCGCGTGTGCGCCACATCAGAGCTAATCAAGTCGAATGGGTACGAGCCAATCATGCGCACCACCGGGCCTCGTCACTCGGCTATGGTCAAAAAGAATTGGATGCGGGGCTTGTTCACAATGACCACGTTGGTGTCAAACTGGCGGCGGGGATCAAACATAAAGCTGATTTGCGGCACCGTGATCGGCACGAATGCATACGAGATCACATCAAAGATGCTGCGCAGCTTGGTGCCGCGCGCCAGGTGCAGCGCGCCGCGAATCTCGAATCCGGGCACCGTGGCAATGATGTCATAGCGCTGCTTGGGCACAAACTTGCGGGTGCGGTCGTGGATGGTTTCTGGCTCGGGTTCGTCGATGGGGATCGCAAACAAAAGAGTGTTTTTGGCCACGCGCAGCGCCTCGGCAGCCAGGGGTTGCGGATATGGCAGCAAGAGCCGGTCCAGTTGCACGTTGGTCAGGTGCACAATCGACTCGTGGGGGTTGTTGAGCACATCGGTCACACGCTGCCCGCGAGGCACGCTCATGGTGCCCCGGGCCACATGATCGCTGGTAAACAACTCTACCTGCACCGGAACATCGGCGCCAAAGCCAGACAGCAAGCTCATGGTCCTTTTTCTCCGCGCGTGTTTGTGATCGTATTATAGCATACCGCTGGCCGGTGCGCTACCCGTTAACGGGGTTTGAAAAAGCGCGAGAAACCGAGTATAATCAACTATACATACGTCCCACATGCCCCACGCTCTGTACAGGAGGGAAGACTCGTGCCTATTTCAGAACCCGGTGAGCTCACCGTGCTCAGCGGTCGCGCTAACCCAGCCCTGGCCCAGGCCATCTGCGATCACCTGGGCGTGGCCCCAATGGGAGCTGACGTGTTCGAATTCAACAACTCGAACACGTTTGTGCGCCTGCACCATAGCGTACGCTCGCACGACGTGTACATTGTCCAACCGACCTGCGCCCCGGCCAATCAGAACGTGATGGAATTGCTCATCATGATCGATGCCGCGCGCCGGGCCTCGGCCGGCCGGGTCACGGCCGTGGTGCCGTATTATGGCTATGGGCGCAGCGACAAAAAGGACCAGCCCCGCGTCCCGGTCACGGCCCGGCTGGTGGCAGACCTGATCACGGTCGCCGGGGCCGACCGGCTCCTAACCCTGGATTTCCACGCCGAGCAGTTGCAGGGTTTTTTCAACATTCCCGCCGACGAGCTATCGGCGCTGCCCATTCTGCGCCACCACTTTGAGCTCAAGATGGCTACAGGCGAACTGGATCCCCATAATCTGGTAGCCGTGGCCGCCGACGTGGGGGCCACCAAACGCGCCCGCGACTTTGGCGAGCACCTGGGCGTGCCCCTGGTGGTCATCGAAAAGCGCCGCCTCTATGACGAAGAGGGCACCAAGGTGCGCTTTTTCAACGTCATCGGTGATGTGCAGGGACGCACGGCCCTCATCGTGGATGACGAGGTGGATACCGGCACCTCGCTGATCATGGCGGTAGAGGCCCTGCGCCGCGAAGGTGCCGCGCGCATCATGGCCTGCTGCACGCATCCGGTCTTTTCTGGCTCGGCCATCGAGCGCATTCGCGCGGCCGATGATCTGGAAGAGATCGTCGTGACCGATACGATCCCACTGCCCGCCAACGCGCCGGACAAGATCAAGGTCGTCACGGTGGCGCCCTTTTTGGCTGACGTGATCGGCGCGATCCACGAGGGCACGTCTGTGGGCCGCGTGTTCGACCGCTACGCCGGGGCCCACACCGAACCTGACTCTGGAGGAAACCCATGATCGACGAACCCAAGATCCGGGTACTCGTGGCCAAACCCGGCCTGGACGGCCACGACCGGGGCGTCAAGGTGGTGGCCCGGGCCCTACGCGACGCCGGGATGGAAGTGATCTATACTGGGCTGCGCCAGACACCGGAAATGATCGCCGAGGCCGCGCTGCAAGAAGACGTGGACGTGGTGGGCCTGAGCATCCTGTCGGGCGCGCACATGACCTTGTTCCCACGCATCGTGGAACAGTTGCGCCAGCGGGGACTAGACCACGTGCAAGTGTTCGCCGGCGGCATCATCCCAGACGAGGACGTGCCGCGATTGAAGGAGCTGGGCATCCATTACGTATATGGACCGGGCACCGATACGCGCGACATTGTAGCCGACATCCGGCGCGCCCTAGGGCTCGCGCTTCCATGAACATCCCGGACCTGGCCTCGTTGAGCGACGGCGTATTGGCCGGCGACCGCCGCGCCATGGCCCGGGCCATCAGCTTGGTGGAGAACCGGCGGCCCGGCGCGCGCGACCTGCTGGCAGTCCTGTATCCCCACAGCGGCCGAGCGCAGGTCATTGGCGTGACCGGCGCAGCCGGCAGCGGCAAGAGCAGCCTGGTCAACGAGTTGGTGCTGGAACTGCGCCGCCGGGGCCACACGGTAGGCGTGGTGGCCGTGGACCCCACCAGTCCCTTTAGCGGCGGGGCCATCCTGGGCGACCGCATTCGCATGCGCGATCTGGCCGGCGATCCGGGCATCTTTATACGCAGCATGGCGACCCGGGGCGCGCTGGGCGGCCTGACCGCCGCCACCGTTGACGCTGTGGTCATCCTGGATGCAGCCGGCCTGGACCGGGTCATCATCGAGACGGTGGGCGTGGGCCAGGACGAGGTGGACATTGCCCGCACCGCCCACACTACCATCGTGCTCCAGGTGCCCGGCCTGGGCGATGACGTGCAGGCGCTCAAGGCCGGCATCCTCGAGATTGCCGACGTGTTTGCGGTCAACAAGGCCGACCTGGACGGCGCCGAGCAACTGGTGGCGCAACTCCAGATCATGCTGGACCTGAACAGCGTCCACACGGGCGTCAATGGCTGGCGGGCGCCCATTTTGCAGACCGTCGCCACTGCCGGGACCGGCATCCCGGCCCTGGCCGATGCTCTGACCGCACACTGGGATTATTTGCAGCACGGCGGGCACGGGCAAGCCCAGGCCCGCGCCCACGCCGAGCGTCTGCTTGCCGAAACCCTGGCGCGTGAGGCCGCCACGCGCCTGCGCCAGGCCGCCCGAGACCGGGGCCAGTGGGAACCACTGGTAGACCAGGTGACCGCCCGCGAGTTGGACCCATACACAGCGGCAGGCCAGGTGCTGGCCGAGTGGTATGGTCGGGGGTAAACTTGGGCAACCGCACTGACTTGGTGATCCGCCAAGCCCGGCTCGACGACGCCGAGGCCATCACGCGCATCCTGAATCCCATCATCGAATCTGGCGCATATACCGTGCTGGACACGCCACTCACACCCGAGGCCGAGCGCGAGTTCATCGCCAGTTTCCCGCCGCGTGGCGTGTTTCACGTGGCCGAGCGCCGGCCGGAAGGTCACATCGTGGGCTTGCAGACCATCGAGCCGTTCGCCGCGTACACCCATGCCTTTGACCACGTGGCGATCATGGGCACGTTCGTGGACCTGGCAGAGCGCCGGCAAGCCATTGGCATCCGGCTCTCCGAAGCCACATTCGAGGCGGCCCGGCACAAGGGCTTTGAAAAGATATTCACCTACGTCCGGGCCGACAATCTGGCGTCATTGACCTTTCACCTCAATCTGGGCTTTCAGATCGTGGGTACGGCGCACCGACAGGCCCGCATCAACGGGCAATACGTGGACGAGATCGTCATCGAGAAATTCCTGTGAAACTGGTCGATCACCCGGCAATGACATCTTTGGACCTGGGCATCGTTATCGTGAATTATAACACGGCCGATTTGCTGCGCGAGTGCTTGCAATCGATCTATGCCAGCACCGGCCTCACGCTCCAGGTCATCGTGGTAGACAACTGTTCGCCGGACCACAGCGCCCAGGTAGTCCGCGACGAGTTTCCACAGGCGCGCCTCATCGTCACCGAACAGAACGGCGGTTTCGCCTATGCCAACAACAAGGGTCTGCGTGTGTTCCAGCACGAGGTCACGCCGCGCCCGCGTTATGTCTTGTTGTTGAACGCCGATACCAAACTGCCGCCATCGGCCCTGGCCCAGATGGTGCAGTTCCTGGACACGCATCCCGAGGCCGGCGCGGCCGGCCCCAAGCTGGTGCGCCAGGACGGCAGCCTGGACCTGGCCTGCCGCCGCAGCTTTCCCGACATGGCAACGCTGATCTACCGGCGCATGGCCCTGCACAAGCTGTTTCCCAACCACCCGCGCTTTGCCCGCTACAACCTGTCGTTCGTGGACCCGGACGAAACCGTGGTGGTGGATTCTGTGGTGGGCGCGTTCATGATGCTGCGCACCGCGATCATGGACCAGGTGGGCCTGCTGGACGAGGCGTTCTTTATGTACGGCGAAGACCTGGACTGGGCTTTTCGCATCAAACAGGCAGACTGGCTGATCTATTACTACCCGGCGGTGGTGGTGCTGCACTACAAGGGCGAATCGTCCAAGCAGCGCGTGTTCAAAACCACCTACGAGTTCTATCGGGCCATGTATATCTTTTACCGCAAGCACTATGCCCGAGACACCTTTATCCTGCTGCGCCCGGTTATCGTGGCCGGCATTGTGGTCCAAGGCGGGTGGGCGCTTTTACGCAACGCCCTACGAGCACCTATGCGCCGGCGCGTCTGCTGACCAAGGAGAACAGGACCATGCGCAAACAAGGAACCTGGGTTGCCATGCTATCGGCCATGATCACGGATGCCATATTGGCAGCCACCGCGTTTGTATGCGCATATTATCTGCGGCTGGCTACCGACATCATCCCCGCCGTGGACGTACCGCCGCTGGAAACATATTACGGCCCATTGCTCATCCAGGTCGGCAGCATCGCGTTGGTCTTTTTCTTTTCTCGCCTCTATCACGTCAAGCGCGGCATCTCGCTCATCGATCTGGCCTATCGCATCTTTGTAGCTGTGTCAGTGGGCACGGCCATTGCCACGGCGCTCACGGCGTTCACGGTCAAAGGACTGGAAATCGTCTATCCCCGGCTGATGCTGGCCTATGTCTGGCTGCTGAGCATCACCTTTCTGGTCGCCGGGCGCGTCATCATCACCGTGATCCTGGGCAGCCTGCGGGCACGCGGGCGCATGAAAGAGCCCATGATCATCGTGGGGGCCACCGACATTGGGCGCCTGGTGCTGAGCAAGGTCCAGCAATCGCCGCACCTGGGATACCGGGTGGTGGGTTTTGTAGACGATCACGCGGCTGGCCCCACGTTCGAGGGATTGCCTCTCCTGGGCCAGATCGCAGACCTGGGAGACATTGTCACCGAAGGGCAAATCGCCGAGGTCATTATCGCGCTGCCCCAGGCCACGCGCCGCGAGATCCTGGGCATTGTGTCCAGTTGCAGCGACAAGAACGTAAGCGTGCGGGTATACCCGGACCTGTTCCAGATCATGGCGACCGAGGTCAGCATTGGCGACCTGAACGGCCTGCCCCTGGTGAGCATCCGCGACGTGGCGCTGCGCGGCTGGCGACTGACGCTCAAGCGGGCGGTAGACATGGTTTTCAGCGCGGCGGTGCTGATCATGTTCGCGCCGGCCTTTTTGTTCCTGGCCCTGCTGGTCAAGCTGGAATCTCGTGGGCCGGCCCTGTACATCCAGGAGCGCGTGGGGCTGGATGGCAAGCCATTCCCGGCCGTCAAATACCGGTCCATGCGCCAGGATGCCGAAAAGGAGACCGGCCCGGTGTGGGCCACCGCCGACGACCCGCGCCGCACGCGGATGGGGACCTTCTTGCGACGCTTTTCCCTGGACGAGGTGCCCCAGTTCATCAACGTGCTGATGGGACAAATGAGCGTGGTGGGGCCCCGGCCCGAGCGGCCGGTCTTTGTAGAAGAGTTTTCCCAGCGCGTGCCCCGCTACATGGAGCGCCATCGAGAAAAGGCCGGCATTACCGGCTGGGCGCAGGTGAACGGCCTGCGGGGAGACGTGCCCATCGAGGACCGCACAGCCTATGACATCTGGTACGTGGAAAACTGGACCCTGGGGCTGGATTTCAAGATCATGCTCAAGACCCTGTACGAGATGATCCGAGGCGAGAACGCATACTGAGCGGGGAGGATGCCAATGCTTGATCAAGTGGATGCGCCCCGGGCGAACATCCTGATCGTGGACGATACGCCGGCCAATTTGAGCTTGTTGTCCCAGATGCTTGCCAAACAGGGCTATCAGGTTCGGCCGGTGCCCGACGGGCCGCTCGCGCTGACGGCTGCCCAGGCCGAGCCGCCCGACCTGGTCTTGCTCGACATCCGCATGCCCGACATGGATGGCTATGAGGTATGTGAGCACCTAAAGGCCCACCCGCAAACTCGCGATATCCCCATCATCTTTGTCAGCGCCCTGGAAGACATCAAAGACAAGGTCAAGGCCTTTACCGCCGGTGGGGTGGATTATGTCACCAAGCCCTTTCAAGTTGAAGAGGTGCTGGCTCGCGTAGCAACACACCTGGCGCTGCGAGACCTGCAAACACAACTCGAGAGGGCTAATCAAGAACTCACCAGGCAACTGACCGAGACCCGCCGTTCCCGGGCCGAGTTACAAGCGCGCAACCACGAGTTGCAAGAGGCCCTGTCCACCATCAAAACCCTCAAGGGGTTGATTCCCATTTGCGCGGGCTGTAAAAAGATCCGCGACGACCAGGGCTATTGGAATCATCTCGAGGCGTATATCATGGCGCACTCGGATGCCCAGTTCAGCCACGGCCTGTGCCCAGACTGCGCCAGGCGGCTCTATCCAAGTGTTTTTGGGGACGAACATGCCAAGGGTCAAGACTAGAAAAGCCACAAGAGCATCCCTCCTCACATTGTCAGCCATCCTCATGCTGCTGGCGATGGCCTGCGACGCGCTGATAGCCCCCACCCTTTCCCCGGCCGCCAGCCCACCTCTAACCATGACCGCGCCGGGTGAGCCCGACCCAACCAGCCCCCCCTCGTACCCCCTTGTTCCAGGCGACGATATCCGGTTTGAATGCATCTTGCCCGACGAGGGCCTCTCCCAGAGCGTGGTCCAGGCCATCGTGCAGGACCGCAAAGGGTTCCTGTGGTTCGGCACGCAGGACGGGCTGAATCGCTACGACGGCTACGAGTTTGTGGTGTACAAGCACGACCCGGAGGACCCGGGCAGTTTGAGCAACAACCACGTGTGGGCGCTGGTAGAAGACGATCAGGGCCGACTCTGGATCGGGACGGCCGGCGGTGGGCTCGATATGTGGGATTGGCAAACCGGCCAGTTCATCCATCACCGGCACGTGCCAACCGACACGCACAGCCTGAGCGACGACACCGTCCTGTCGGTTTATCTGGACCGGGAGGGGGTACTCTGGGTCGGGACCCAGGCCGGCGGGCTGAATCGCCTCGATCCGGCCACCGGGCAATTCACACACTATCGACACGACCCGGCCGATCCGACCAGCCTGAGCGACGACAATGTGCAATCGATCTACCAGGACCGCGAGGGGGTGCTCTGGGTCGGGACCCAGGCCGGCGGACTGAACCGCCTCAACCCGGCCAGTGGGCAATTCACCCCCTACCGGCACAACCCGGCCGATCTGACCAGCCTGAGCGAGGACAACGTGCAGTCGATCCATGAGGATCGCGAGGGTGTGCTCTGGATCGGCACCAATACCGGCGGGCTCAACCGGTTCGACCGGGCCACCGGACGATTCATTCGCTATCAACACACCGCCATCGATCCACACAGCCTGAGTTACGATAACGTTTTTGACATCTATGAGGACCGCGAGGGCGTGCTCTGGATCGCCACGATGGGCGGTGGGCTGAACCGACTGGATCGGGCTACGGGGCGATTCATCCACTACCGCAATGACCCCAATGACCCGCACAGCCTGAGCGGCGATATGGTGCAGACCCTGTACCAGGACCGAGGAGGGATACTCTGGAGCGGGATGTTTGGTATGGGGCTCTGCAAATACGACCGGCAAAAGGAGAAATTCGCCCACTATCGAAACAATCCCGCCGATCCCCATAGCCTGAGCAACAACGGGGTCTGGTCGATCTACGAGGACCGGGATGGGACATACTGGATCGGCACGGCCAACGGGCTCAATCGCTTCGATCGGGCCACCGGGCGATTCACGCGCTACCAGAACGATCCTACCGATCCCTATAGCCTGGGCGAGAACAACGTCCTGTCTGTATGCCAGGACCGGGAGGGAATGCTCTGGGTCGGCACGGTGGGCGGCGGGCTCAATCGCCTCGATCCGGCCACCGGGCGATTCACGCGCTACCGGAACGACCCCCGCGATCCTCATAGCCTGAGCAACGACAATATCATGGTCGTCTATGTGGACCGGGCGGGCGTGCTCTGGGCCGGATCGAGCATGGGGGGGCTTAACCGACTGGATCCAGATACGGGCCGGTTCACTCGCTACATGCATGACCCCACCGATCCCTACAGCTTGAGTAACGACGCCATCGCGTCCGTGTACCAGGATAGGGAGGGCGTGTTCTGGATCGGCACGTTTAGCGACGGGCTGAACCGATTCGAGCCAGATACGGGGCATTTCACTAGCCACCGGAACGACCCGGCTGATCCCAATAGCTTGAGCAACAACACGGTGTTGACAGTGCACGAGGACAAGGAGGGGATCCTCTGGATCGGGACGTTTGGTGGGGGCCTCAATCGCTTCGACCGGGCAACGGGCATCTTTACCCAGTACCGGGAAAAAGACGGCCTGCCGAATGACTCCATCTATGGGATATTGGAGGACGATCAGGGATTCTTCTGGATCAGTACCAACAAGGGACTGTCCCGGTTCGATCCGCGCACGGAAACGTTCAAGAACTATGACGCCGGAGACGGGCTACAGAGCGACGAGTTCAACCAGAACGCGTACTACAAGAGCAACAGCGGCGAGTTGTTCTTCGGCGGGATCAATGGGTTCAATGCCTTTTACCCGCAAGATGTGCGCGATAGCTCGTACATCCCATCCATCGTCGTCACCGATTTCAGGCTATTCAACGAATCGGTCAAGGTGGGCGGCGATTCGCCATTGAACAAGCCCGTCGCCGAGACCCGGGTCATCGAGTTGTCTTACGAACAGGACTTTTTCTCCTTCGAGTTCGCCGCTCTGGACTATTCCGCGCCGGCGAAGAACCAGTACGCGTACATGATGGATGGGCTAGACAAGGATTGGAACTACGTCGACAGTACCCGACGTTTCGCCGGGTACACCAGCGTGCCGCCGGGCGACTATACGTTCCGGGTCAAGGGCACCAACAGCGACGGCGTCTGGAACGAGGAAGGCACGGCGATCCGCATCACCATCACCCCGCCGTTCTGGGAAACCTGGTGGTTCCGGATCCTGGCGGCCGGGCTGGTGATCGGAGGCGTGTTGGGGTTCTTTGCCTGGCGCATCCGGTCCATCGAGGGGCAGCGGCGGCGACTCGAGATCCAGGTGCAGGAGCGGACCTCCGAGCTACGCGAGACACTGGCCGAACTGAACCGCTCGAAAGAAGCCGCCGAACAGGCACAACACGCGGCCGAAACTGCGAACCGGGCCAAGAGCGTCTTTTTGGCCAACATGAGCCACGAACTGCGCACGCCCATGAACGCTGTCCTGGGCTTTACACAGTTGATGACCCGCGATACCAATCTCACGCCGGCGCAGCGAGCAAACCTGGGGATCATCAACCGCAGCGGCGAGCATCTGCTGGGCCTGATCAATGACGTGCTCGAGATGTCCAAGATCGAGGCCGGTCGGGCCGTGTTGAGCGAGCAGAGCTTTGATCTGCACCGCCTTCTGGATGGACTGGAAGAGATGTTCCTCCTGCGGGCCGAGCGCAAGGGGTTGGCACTGACCTTTGAGCGTGACCCGGCGGTCCCCCAGTATGTACAAACCGACGAGGGCAAACTACGCCAGGTGTTGATGAACCTCATCGGCAACGCGATCAAGTTCACGCCAAAAGGGGGCGTGAAGCTGCGAATTGCCAGTCGCGCGGTGCATACCAGAGAAGTGCCATCTGCAGTCCCCCTGCACCCCGCTTCGGAGGCGCTGGTCTGCCAGTTGCAGTTTGAGGTGCAAGACACCGGCCTGGGCATCGCCTCAGAGGACATCGGGCGGATATTTGATCCCTTTGTGCAGACAGCCAGCGAGCAGCAATCGCAAGAGGGAACCGGCCTGGGCCTGTCCATCAGTCGGCAGTTCGTGCGGCTGATGGGCGGCGACATCACCGTAACCAGTGCGCCGGGACAGGGCAGCACCTTTGCATTCGCGGTGTTGGCCAAAATCGTGGACGAATCTGCGGTACCGACGGCCCGACCCACACGCCGGGTGATTGGCCTGGAGCGGGGCCAGCCAACCTATCGCCTGCTGATCGTGGACGACAAGGAAGAGAATCGCCAGTTATTGGTTAGTTTGCTGGCGCCGCTGGGGTTCCAGGTGCGCGAGGCCATCAACGGTCGGGAGGCTATCGAAATCTGGGACGAGTGGGAGCCGCACCTGATCTGCATGGACATGCGCATGCCAGTGATGGATGGCTATGAAGCCACCCGACGGATCAAAGCCACCACCAAAGGACAGGCCACCGTCATCATGGCTGTAACCGCCAGCGCCCTGGAAGAGGACCGGGACATCATCCTGTCAGAAGGCTGTGATGCCTATATTCGCAAACCTTTCCAGGAGGCCGAGCTTTTTGATGCGCTGACCAAACATCTGGGGGTGTGCTTTGTCTACGGGGAGCCAGAGCTCCAGGATCCCCCCCCGGACGCCAGGGCTCACCTGGCATCCAAAGAGGCAGACACCGAGCTGATCGCCGGGTTAAGAGCACTGCCGGCCCACCTGCTCGCCGATCTGCGCCAGGCCACGGTCAAGGCGGACTGGAACCACATCCAGAGCCTCATCGACGAGATTCGGGAACCGGCCCCAGCCCTGGCTGATGCACTGACCGATCTGGCCCGGCAGTTTGAATACAGAAAGATCCTGACGCTCATCCAACAAGCTGGAGGACAAGAATGATCCATCGCCTGGCGGAAACGGCCAAGGGAAATATCCTGATCGTAGACGACAACCCGGCCAATCTACATCTGCTATCCCAGATGTTGAGCGATGAGGGATACCAGGCGCGACCGGTGCCCGACGGCCCGCTGGCCCTGGTGGCGGCCTGGGCTGAACTGCCCGACCTGATCTTGCTCGACATCCGCATGCCCGAGATGGATGGCTATGAAGTGTGTGAACACCTCAAGGCCGACCCGCAAGCACGCGACATCCCCATCATCTTTCTCAGCGCGCTGAACGAATTACAGGACAAGATCAGGGCCTTTGCCGTGGGGGGAGTAGATTATATCACCAAACCCTTTCAGTTCCAAGAAGTCCTGGCTCGCGTGGAGACACACCTGGCCCTCCGGAACCTGCAGAAACAGCTCCAGGAAGCCAACAAGACGATGGCCCAGGAGCTGGCACTGGCCGGGCACGTACAGGCCAGCTTTTTGCCCAGCGAACTGCCTGTTATCCCCGGCTGGCAACTGACCGCCATGTTGCAACCGGCCCGCAAGACCTCCGGTGACTTTTACGATGTCATTCCCCTGCCACAAAGGCGCATAGGGCTGCTCATCGCCGATGTCGTGGACAAGGGAGCAGTTGCCGCGCTATACATGGTCCTGAGCTGGATACTCGTCCGCACCTATGCCGAGGAACACCCCACACAACCGGCTCAGGTCCTCACCGCGGTCAATCGGCGTTTGCTGCTCAACACCCAGGCCGATCAGTTTGTCACGGTCTTTTACGGTGTCCTGGACCCCGCCACTGCCACCCTGACGTACTGCAATGCCGGGCACAACCCACCGTATCTGGTCCGGTCGCAAAACGGCAGCGTGCAGGCACTGCGCAATACCGGCCCAATGCTGGGCATCCTCGAAGGTGAGACCTGGGAACAGGGCACGGTGCAACTGGCCCCCGGCGACGTGCTGGTGCTCTATACTGACGGTGTGACCGACGCAGAGCGCGAACCAGACGTGTTCTTTGGCAAGGACCGGCTGCTGGCAACTGTGCAAGACAACCTGGGACGGCCGGCGGCTGACGTTCATGAGGCCCTGATCGCGGCCGTGAATGAATTTGTGGACGGCGCAGCCCAGACGGATGATATGGCCTTGATGATCGTCTCTCGAGACCAATGCTGACCACGTGACCGGGAAGGTTCCCCTGGCCAGTTTATGACAATAGACCCGGCTCCTCACTGTTTGGGGCCGGGTCTCTGGGCATTACCATAAAGCCAATTGATAGGCTGGTTGCTGACCATCCAGCAGAACATAGGGCAACGCCCGGTCCACCACGGCGCCCATCGCCTTGAGGTGCTCGGGCGCGCAGAGCCGGCCCCGGCCTCGCTCCTGGACGATGCGCCCGGCCGAACGGGGGCCAATACCTGGCACACGCAAGAGATCAGCGCGGCTGGCCGTATTCACCTCGATGGGAAAGCGTTCCGGGTGTGTCTGCGCCCAGAGCAGCTTGGGGTCGCTGGTCAGGGGTAGGTTGCCCTGCTCGTCATAGACCAGCTCGCCAAAGGCAAAGCCATAATGCCGCCGCAGCCAATCGGCCTGATACAGCCGGCGCTCCCGGTCCAGCGGCGTGGGCGCGTGCGATTCCAGCGGCGTGCCGGCGACCGGCTGAAAGGCGCTGTAATAGGCCCGGCTCAGCCCGGCGTGCTGATACAGATCGTCTACGGTGGTCAGTATCTCCTGATCACTTTCCCCGGCCGCGCCCACCACCAGTTGCGTGGTTTGCCCCGCCGGCAGCAGTCGCCCCCGCTGCGAGACCTCATAGATCCACCGCTGTCGGGTCCGGATGCCCTGCTCATAATCCTTGTCTGGCCCGATGCACGCCAGGTGCCGGGCCGTGGGCGCTTCCAGGTTCACGCTCACCCGGTCGGCCAGCAGCACCGCCTGCTCGATGGCGGGCTGGCTGGCGCCGGGCAGGACCTTGAGGTGCATATAGCCCCGAAATCCGTAGCGCCGGCGCAATATAGTGGCCGTGTCGATCATGCGGCTCATGGACCGGTCCGCGCCGCCGGCCACGCCGGAACTCAGAAACAGCCCCATCGCCTGCCCCCGGCCCACCATGTCCATGAACACCCGCGCCAAATCCTCCGGCATCAAGGCCGTGCGCCGCACGTCGGCCGACCGGCGATTGACGCAATAGAGGCAATCATGCTCGCAGACATTGGTTTGCAGCACCTTGAGCAGGTTGATCGTGCGACCATCGGGCAGCTTGGCCGGATAGATCCAGCGACCCAGGTCGTCGCGCTGCTTGTGACTGCCGGGACCGCAGACGGCACAGGTGTCATACTGGGCCGCTTGCCCCAACAGCGATGCCTTTTGCCACGTATCCATTGCCCTACCTCAGCCGAGTTTTCCCCTCCGCTGTTATTCTATCAGAACTGATGTTCTATGTCAATAGTTACCCGTTTTATAGACAACTATGACACGGGTGTTGACCGGGCTGATTGACTGTCAGGGACGGCCCGCGGGCTATCCCTTACCTCTCGGCACATCGGGGATGTGCAGTTCTAGCCCGGCGGGTGCACTACGGGCACC
>JAHJIN010000455.1 GCA_018823415.1 Chloroflexota bacterium
GGCTGGCCGGAGCAGACCACTCTCGTACACAAGACCAAACAATTGCTGGCCTCGTGTATCCCAGCGTGCGTGCCATCGCTCGCTGACTTGGGCCGGCGCAAAGGTGCGTTGGACCGGCTGGTCGGGACGGGCACCCCAGTAGCCAGACCCGGCCAGGTCCGCCAGCGCCGCCCGCAGTTCGACATCGACGCCCGGGACGCGTCCCTGCGTCTCCTGGGCTACAAACGCCGTCAGTGCGGCATCGAGCAACACCCAGAGGCCCGGTAGCTGACCCGGGTGCTCGCTAACCGCCGCGCAGACAAGGTCCAGGAACCAGGGTTCATGGGTCAAGTCACGCCATGTCTCTGACCGTGCCACCCGGTTCATGATCGCTTTGCAGTCCAGCGGACGACCGGTCACCGCAGGCCAGGCCCGCACAAAATGTGCGATCTCTTGGTCGTCCAGACGAGCCAGCACGAATGACTGGACCGCCACGTCGCCCGGCTGGGGGGCGTAGCGGCCCAGGATGATCAGCCGCGGCCAGGTCGCCAACGCGGTCCGTAGCCGGTCTGCCCGGCGGCGGGGCAACGGCCGCAAGCCCTGCCAGTTATCGATGAGGGCCACGGCCGTCCCGGCGCGCAGGCGATCCATCAGGTGGTGGGCCCACACGCCTCGCTCGGTGGGGGAACACTGGGGCCAGAGGTGCTGGATAGTCACGCGCAGTAGCGCTGGGGCGTCGTCCACGTCTTTCTCTCCCACGTCACGCCAGTCGATGGGCACGGGCAGCGTCGCCCCGGCCGCACCCTGGGCCACCAGCCGGGCCAGGTGCTGCCAGAGCGCGGATTTGCCCCGGCCCGCCGGCCCCACGATGGCCAGACGCAGGTGTCCGCATCCCAGTAGCCCCTGGGCATCCAGCGCTTCTTCCCCCAGCGCGAGATCGGCCCCGGTGAACCGTCCGATCCCCACCGCCTGGAATGGTTCCAGCCGCGCTGGGATGTAGCCGTGGACCAGGTCGCCCGGCGTGCCCCCGATCAGACGCATCGAGCTGGCCCACGTGGTCACCTGGGCCGTGTACGCGGTGGTCATGGCCGCCAGATCGTACGTGGTCATGTCCGTCGCCGGCCAGCGGCCAGCCTCGCGCTGGTCCAGCTCTTGGCGCAAAGCCGGGGCCATGTCGACCCGCTCCATGCCGTTGGTAGCGCAGAGTTGGACGATCCACTCTGGTGATACCAAGGGCGCACCCCGCTTGAGACACGACAAGGCCAGGAGACTCAGGATCTCGGCCGGGACCGGGGTGGCCCGTGGCTGCCCGATCCATGTGCGCAAGGCCGCCTCGCTCCTGATCTCGCTCATGTCGCTGGCGATGATCTCCCTCGCCTGTTGCCGGGTGCCCTGAATGTTTAGCGCCACCAGGCTGACACCGAGTTCGATATGCCGCTGCAGCTTTTCCGGTTGAAAGCTTGCCATCACTCACCTCCAAAAGTGTTTTAGGCTTGCCATAGGCAAGCCGCGAGGTGATTGTACTCATGATGGCGTCCCGACGCTGCGAGGTAGCCAATTCGGCTACCAAAACTTCACCGGCACTGCGATGTGATCGGGGGTATAATGTGGTGGATGGTTGACCCTATCGGCAACCCAGAAGTCGACCCGGCCGGGGTAGGTCAAGGCTTGCGCGCTGACGTCTTGTTGAAACCGTTGTGTGCAAGCAATGAAATGCCAGCCGAGGGAGTCGCACGTGAACAGCCTCGACTGGGACAGACCGGTGTGATGCGCGAAGCGCCAGGCTGGAACCGCGTGAGACCAAAGCCAATCCGAACCCCGGGGGTACGCTGCGTCGCATCGGGATGAGGATTGTGGCCTGGAGCGGGGGATAGGCTATCAGGTCTCGGGTGCGGGTTGACCAGAGCTGATTGGTGTGCGGCGAATTCATCTATCCACTGCCAGGGTTCATCAACGTCCAGGCTGGCCAGGAGGTGCAGTATGTCCGAGTCCATGACCCAACTGACTATCGAACAGCGCCAGGCGTTGGCCCGCGCCTATCGCTATCTACTTGTTCTGGCCGCCAAGCGGCGCAATGAAACTGCCGAACCGGCTTCGGGGGCTGCGGCTAACACCCAAGCAGCGGCAAACAGCCCCCCCACATCAGCGATGCGAGAGCATGCCTGACCAAACCAAAGGTCGCCGGGAGATACGGCGACCTTTTGCTAGATGCACTTGCTGCAGCAGCGAGTGGTTGTCCCTTCCCAACTGCATAGCGTCAGCATGGCCTGTAGGGGCTTGACACCCGTGTCAGGATCGGGTATAATAAGTGGTGTAATGGTTTACACTTGGGAGGTACGCAGGGTGGAACTGGAGCGGCGCATAACGGTGAAAACCACTGAGGAGCTACACAAGGCGGTGCGGGTAAAGGCCGCCGAAATGGGGCGGCCCGTCTCGGAGATCGTCCGGGAGTTCTTGACAGCCTGGGCCGCCGGCGAGATAGAACTGCCGGCCCAAGAGGAGTAACCGCGTTAACAAAACAAACGGGCCGTGCTGGTGCTGCTAACACCAACACGACCCTAACCGAGACCCCGTTGACAGGACCAACGAAACCCCGGCTGTGGTAAAGTATACCATAGCGCGGTGGTCATTGCAAGACCGGCCTGCCAGCGGGAACCCGCGAGCAGGTCGGTCTTTTTGCGTGTTGGGAGGGGGTGAGCATGATCGAGACACTGAGAACCAAAGCGAACGAGCTAGAAAACCTGGCCGTTGATCTCGTGGCGAAAGTAGCACCCTGGTGCGCGCCATTGCCCACTGCTTACCTGGTGGGGCGGGCGACGGTGGTACATCTGGGCTGGCCGGACGCCGTGGGGATCGTGGCCGCCGTCATTGTCGAAAGCCTGGGCCTGGCGACGGCGGCGACGGCGCTAGAGTTGCGCGAGTACAACCAGGGCCGGCGCAAATCGGACCCGGCGGCCCCGTTCATTCTGGCAGCGGGCCTGGTCGGGATGTATCTCGCCGTGGCTGTGGCCTTGACCGTGGCTCTGGACATCGCGCCCCCGCTGGCGGTATACGCGCCGGCTATTTTCCCGGCCCTGAGCCTCGCCGGTGTCACAGTGCTGGCGATCCGGGCCGACCATCGGCGGCGGCTGGACGCGCTAGCGAGTGTCAAACAGGAGCGTAAAGCAGAACGTCAAGCCGCGCACCAACCCAACGTAGTAGTAGTGTCAAGCCGCGCGTCAAAAGATGGGAACTTGGACGCCGAACTATCCAGGTTGCAAGCTGGACGTCGGGCGAAACGTGACACGCGTCTGGACACTCTGTGGACGTTCTACCGTGACCACCCCGGCGCGGCTATCGCCGAGGCCGGGCGCGCGGTGGGGGTATCGCGCCAAACCGTATATACCTACCTGGACGAGCTCGAGAGCGCTGGGCGGGTACGCAAGAACGGCAATGGTTGGGAGGTGGTCTAAATGGACACACGCGAACAACTATTGACGCAATGGGGCGGCTATCTTTTCAAGGCGGCGACCGCCGGGTACTTGACCGGCAAGCCTGTGGCTATCGAACATTTTCGCCGTATCGCGGGTCCCCGCGCTGGGGCGCTGGAAATGGCGGCGGGCCTGGACAGCGGCGCGTTGGTGCGTGCCCTGAGCCGGGACAATGCGGCCTTGTTGCGGCAATTTGTGCCCTGGGCCTTCCAGGGGCAACCCCTGACCTATATGAGCGGGCGCTATGTGCGCGTCGAGGCCGGGTGGTCTGATGACCTGGCCGAGACCATGATCCGCTTGGCTGACCTGGGCCAGCATCCCGACCCCACCAGCGGGCGGTGGATCGTGGGCAAGAACGAGCACGGCGTGACGATCATCCCCGGCCTGAATGACCAGACCCCTCACTGGTTGGTATCGGGCACGACCGGCAGTGGCAAGAGCGTGGCGCTGCGTAGCGCGGTCTTGCAGCTGAGCCGAGACCCGGCTAATCGGCTGGTGCTGTTAGATGGCAAATTCGGGGAGAGCCTGCGCCAGGTCCAACACCTGCCGGGAGTTGCGGGGCCGGTGGCGACGGAAGGGCCGGACGTGCGGGCGGCCCTGGGTTGGGCCTGCGCCCAGATGCGGGAACGCTACCGAGTAGGCTCGGCGGACGCCAGTCCCCGGCCAGGGCGCGTGGTGGTCGTCTTTGACGAGTTTCAACAGCTAACCGGCGACGCTGTGGTGGTAGATCTGTTGCGCAAGCTGGCGGAACAGGGGCGGGCCGCCGGGGTACACCTGCTCGCCGCCACTCAACATCCCACGGTTGATGCCTTTGGCGACCCGTCTACCCGGCGCAATCTGGTGGGCAAGCTGGCCTTGCGCGTGGGAGACCCGGACGCGAGCCGCGTAGCGGTGGGCGGCCGTCTACCACGCGCCGACTATTTGCTTGGGGCCGGCGATGCCTACGCTGTGGGGCCGGGCAAGCTGCACCGCATCCAGTGTGCGTTTGTGGATGGGAGAGACATCGACCAGGCTGGGGCCGGCGCGTGGGACTTTGACACATGGCCGGACTATGCGGCCAGCGACGTGGGCCTGGACATTCCTACTGGGGTCAGCAAGCCCTATACGGCGCAAGAGTTGGGTTGTGCGCTTGTCGCCGCGTATGAAGGCGAGGGGCGGCCCACGTTCATGCGGCGCATGGGCGTGGCGGGCCTGCCTTCCACGGGCAGCAACCGGGCCTATCGTTTGCACAAATTCGGCCAAGAGGTGCTGGCCTGGCTGGACGGCCAAGAGTATGGCCTGTCCTACCTGGGCGGCTGACCGGCCACTGCAAGGCTCTGGCGTGGCCCTGTCCGGGGTAGGTACACTCTCCCCACTACCGGGCAACGGCTGACACCGTGCCAAACAGTGTGTGAGAGGGTAGGACAGGACAACAAGACCCGATGGGAGGTTATGCCGATGAGTGACCAGACGAGAGGGCAAATCATAGGCGTGGGCCTGGTGCTGGGCGCGGGCCTGACCCTGGCCGGCGTGGGCTTGCTGGCGTTTATCATTGCCAACACCAGCCCAATCGATGCTAGAATGTGGGCGTTCCTGGCGACCCTGGGCATGCCCTTGGGAGGACTGGCCGGGTACTGGCTGGGCCGGGTGGAGGCCCGCGGTCGCGTAGCGGGAATTGATCAGGGTATCGAGCGCGTGAGCCGGGCGGCCAACGACACGGCGACCCTGCGTGTGAACGTGGCGCACGCCATGCGTGCCCCGGCGCAATCGCCGGCGACTATCATCGAACTGCCAACGGAGCCGGTATTCCGGGACGTGCCCCGGCTGCCGAGCGGGGTAGAGGAATTGTAAGGGGAGGTGGAATGTGGTAAACTTGAGCAAGACCTGGCCACAGTTAGACCCCGACGACCCGGCGGTGAGCGCGCGCGACCTGTTGGGCGCGATGCTGGACGCCCTGGACAAGCGCCGGGGTCTGGAACATGCGCGGGGACTGAACGGTATAGCGACCGCTGGTGATGACCTCGCGCGCCAGTGGCGACGGTATGATGAGCGATAGTTACCCGTTTTATAGACAACTATGACACGGGTGTTGACCGGGCTGATTGACTGTCAGGGACGGCCCGCGGGCTATCCCTTACCTCTCGGCACATCGGGGATGTGCAGTTCTAGCCCGGCGGGTGCACTACGGGCACC
>JAHJIN010000456.1 GCA_018823415.1 Chloroflexota bacterium
AGAGCAGGCCAGCGAGCGCCTGACCGCCGACCAGTTGTTGACGCGCCAGGGCGCGGCCGTCGAGTGCCTGGCCACGGACGTGCTGGTGGTGGACATTGCCGGCAGTTCGGGCGAAGAGGCCGGCGGGGCCAGCGCCAGTCAGGCCGATTCGGAGCTGGAGAGCAGCGCCCGGCTCAGCAGCAGTAGCAGCCGGGTGGTGCCCCTGAGCATCATCACCGTGGTCGTGTCGCCCACCGTCGCCGCCCAGATCATCCAGGCGGCCGGCGAAGAACGCGAAGGAGATTACCTGCTATGGGTCGCCCTGTCACCCCTGGAACGTCCGGCCAACCCCTGACCCTGGACCAGTTGATCGAGCCGGTCCAGGCCGAACTGCACCGGCGGGGCGTGCCCATCCCCCGCTGGGGCGCGCCCGAAGGCGAGCGCCAGGCCTTTATCGCGGCCATCATCCGGGCGCTGGCCGAACTGAACCTGGTCGCGGACCCGGATCAGCGGCGATCAATCGGCCAGGAGCTGGCCGACTGGATGCTGGGCCTGGGCGTCCTCCAGCGCCTGGTGGACCAGCCCGGCGTCGAGGACATCTTTGTGTCCAACGGGCACGTATCCATCGTACGCCACGGGCGCGTCGAGGACCTGGGGCCGCTGGCCGCGGACGCCTACTTTCAACGCCTGGCCGAGCGGGTGGCCGACCTGACCCACCAGGTCCTGAGCGCGGCCAACCCCTTTGTGCTGGTGGCGCTCCCCGGCGGCCATCGCTTCACGGCCGTCGTCCCGCCGGTGTCGCAGAACGGCACGGCCATCTCGATCCGGGTCTTTCCGCGCACGCCACTGACCCTGGCCGACGTGGTGCCCGACCCGGACGCCCGGGCGTACCTGGCCGAGCTGGCGGGCACCCTGCGGACCAGCCTACTGGTCTCCGGCGCCCCCGGCGCCGGCAAGACCACGCTGCTGGGCGCGCTGACCGATAGCCTGCCCGACTGGGCGCAGGTGCGGCTGGTGGAAAAGTTTGCCGAGCTGCGCTACCGCTGCGCGCTGCCGCCGTTTCACCTGCTCACCCGCGAGGACCAGGCCGAGGGTGCGGTCACGATGGGCGAGCTGGTGGACGTGGTCACCACGCGCACCCGGCCGCACCTGGTCATCGTCGGCGAGATCGTCGCCGACGAGGCCGCGCACTTTTTGCACGCGGCCAACCTGGGCGTGCGGGCCTGGGGCACCATCCACGGCAACTCGGCCTACGACGCCCTGCTGCGCCTGGAGGATCTGGCCCTGGGCGCCGGGACGCTGCCCCTGGCCGCGGTCCAGGTGCGCATCGCCCGCAACATTGGCGCGGTGGCGCACCTGGGCCTGGACCACGGCGGGCGCCGCTTTGTGGCCGAGATCGCCGCCGTGCAAGGCCTGGAGCAGGGGCGCTACATCCTGGAGCCGGTGTATCAGCAGGAGGCAGCCTCATGACCGGACTGGCGATATTGGTAGGCGCATTGGCTGTGGCCCTGGGCCTGGCCGCCGGGCTGCTGGCCTGGTTACTGCTGGACCTGGGACTGGACGGGGCGCGCTGGGCGCAGGCCCGCCTGCGCCAGGGGCGGCGGCCGTTCTGGCTGGTGACTCAAGCCGCCGAGCCGTCGACCGTCGCAACGCCGGCGCCGGCGTCGCGCTTCCAACGGTGGCTGCGGGTCATGCCGCTGCTGGCGGGGATGGCCGGGGCACTGTACATCGGCGCCGCGGCGCCGCTCATCGGCGGCAGCCTGTTGCTGGCCGGCTTGGTCCTGTTCTGGTATCTCGGGCCGCGGGCGCGGCGCCAGGGCACCACGACCATCAGCGACCAGGTATTTCCCCTGGTGGAAGAGGTGCGCAGCCTGTACGCCGTGACGGCCATGCCCATGACCTGCCTGGAGGGGGCGGTGGCAGCGACGCCCGAGCCGCTGCGCGGCCTCGTCCAGCAGGCCGTGGACCAGTTCCAGATGAACCTGGACCTCGGCGCGGCCCTGGATGCGCTGGTCGCGGCCGGCCAGTACAACGCCTACCTGGCCTACCTGGCCTACATCCTGGGGCAATCGACCCGGACCGGGCCGGACGCCGTAGGGGCGGCGTTGCTCAGCCTGGAAGACCGCCTGCGCGACCGGGAGAAACTGCGGCAGCGGGCCTCGGTGGTGTTGCGCATGACCAGCATCACCCTGCGCACCCTGCAGGGCGCGCTGGTGGCCGGCCTGGCCGGCGCCCTGCTGGTGCCCCTGTTCGCCGATTTCTTTACCTCCAGCCTGGGCCGGCAGGTCATCTATTGCCTGGTGCTGTGGGGCGTGCTGGCGGCCTCGCTGTACCTGGACCGGGAGACGCAGCATTTGCAGGGAGGGGTGGTATGACCACTACGGCGCTGTTGGCCCTGGGTGTGACCGGCCTGCTGGCCGCCGCGGCCGGGCTGTTCACCTGGGTAGTGGCCGACCTGGCCTGGGACGTCCAGCGCGCGCTGCGCGACGCCGGGCGCCGCTGGCGGGGCCTGGACCTGGTGGCCTGGCTGCGGGCGATGGAGGTTGGTTCAGCCGCCCCAGACGAGTTGGCGGAGGCCGAGCTTTACGGGCTGGTGGGCGTGCCCTGGCGCGGGCTGATGGCCCTGAGCGCGGCCGGGGGCGTGCTGTTGCTGCTGCCCCTGGCGTTGGAGCTGAACAGTTGGCCGCTGGCCGGGCTGGGCCTGCTGGCCGGGCTGGCGCCCGAGGTGGTGCGGCGGCTGCGCATCCGCGAAGCCCAGGCCGCCATCCTCAACCAGGTGCGCGACCTGCTATTGGCCCTGCGGCTGCGGCTGGTGCTGCAGGTGAGCCTGACGGCGGCGCTGCGCGAGATCGCCAGCACGCCGGCCGAGGTCGAACGCCTGGGCATCCTGGGCCAGCGCCTGCAGCACCACGTGACCAGCGCGGCCTACGACCTGGCACCGGAGGACCTGCTGGAGCGGCTGGCCCGGGACTTGCGTTCGCCGGAGCTGCACACCCTCAACCGGCGCGCCCGGGGCGTGCGGCGCGGGGCGCGTACCTATGCCGACGCGCTCCAGGACAGCATGGGCGAGGTGACCCGGGCCATCAATACCCGCCACGAGCAAGAGATCGAGAGCGCGCCAGGGCGGCTGA
Organism: Chloroflexota bacterium; assembly: GCA_018823415.1. Taxonomy (GTDB): domain Bacteria; phylum Chloroflexota; class JAHJIN01; order JAHJIN01; family JAHJIN01; genus JAHJIN01. The sequence continues at coordinate 3,111 of JAHJIN010000456.1, forward strand.
TCATCTTCTCCGGGGCCGTCTTTTTCTTCCTGTTGCTGCTGCTGTTCGGCGTGCCGGTGATGGCCCGGGCGTTGGCGGCTATCGCCGTCATGCCCGGCGGTGGCGGGTTGTATTAGCGTGGCTGATTGGGAGCTGCGGAGCGGGTAAACTGCCCCGCTGGAGAATCGAAAGGCATCTGGCTGGTTCGTAAAACTGTATACAGGTCCGCCGCCGGGGCTGGCGGCAGACCGCTGATCGGGACGATCAAACAGCGTATTGGCCGTTGCCCCAGTGGGACAAGCTAATGCGCTGTTTTTTGTGCGGCGCGGCGGCCGGCTGGTCCCCGCGCGCATGTGCACCGCCGGTACACATGCTGGCCGCGCCGCCTATAGCTTGACTGAATGCCCGGCTTCCAGGCCGGGCGGTCCTGTACGATTTCATCATGACAGAAAGGAGGACATACCCATGTTAACGCGTGCCTATGTAGGGGTGCAAACCCGCGTGGCCACGATGCGATCCCGCATCGCCCAGGCCGCCCGGGACGAGCGCGGCGACCTGATGCTGGAATATCTGGTCGGCGCGGCGCTCATCCTGGCCGTACTGGGCGTGGGCCTGCTGTTGATCGCCAACGCGGCCAACGCCCAGGGCGGGGCCGTCGAAGGCGGCATCAACGCCATCCCCGTGACCGATTTCAACCCGTAACTGTGACCATCGACCGGCTGGCGCCCCGGCCCGGGCGCCAGCCCTCGCGCCCTTGGCTGGCTGCGACCAGCCCGGAGAAACTCATGCTCATCAACCTGTTGACCTGGTGGCACATGCAGGTGCGCGCCTGGCTCCGGCCCGACGAGCAGGGCGACGCGCTGCTGGAATACATCGTGCTGGGCGCCATCGTCCTGGCGTTCGTCGGCCTGGCCGCGATTGCGCTGGTGCAGGCCCTCGCCGGGCGCTTTGAGGCCCTGGCCGGGAGCCTGTAACATGCGCTATCGAAACCGTGAACGGGGCTCGATCTCCATCGAGTTCCTGCTGGCCCTGCTGGGTCTCGTGTTGCTGGGCTTTGGCCTGTTCGAGATCGGCCGGGCGCTGTCCATCAAGCAGGCGCTCGACACCGGGACCTATAACGCGGCGCGCTGCCTCAGCCTGGACCCGGACGACTGGGCCACGGCCGAGGCCCTGATCCGCGCCGAGCTGCAGGATAGCATCCTGGGCCGGGATTACGCCGACGACTTTGTGTGGACGCCCCACGTGGGCAGCGGCGCCTTTGGCACGGTGCTCACGGTGGAGGCCTACGTGGACTATGTCCTGGACGTGCCCCTGCTGTCGTTGGGAGGAGTGCGACTCTATGCCGCGCATCGTCAACCGATTGAACGCTATCCCTAACCGGGATAAACCAGAGCCTATCAGATTGACGCTTCTGGAAATTCTTGCTCGTTGTACGAGAATTTCAAAGGCTGGGCATAACCTGGGCCGGGACGAGGCCGGGAACGCCCTCGTGGGCTTTCTGGTC
>JAHJIN010000457.1 GCA_018823415.1 Chloroflexota bacterium
GCTGCCGGGCTGCTGCCGGGCCAGTTGGCGCTGCAGTCGCCGCAACTGCTCCTGGGCGCGTCCCAGGGCCTTGGGGTTGGCATAGGTCGTGCCATCCGAGCAGGTTGCCAGGGTCTGCACGCCCAGGTCGACCCCCAATGGGTCGACCTGCGCAGGGATAGGGTCGGGCAATTCCATCTCGACCTGGAGGCTCACAAACCAGCGCCCAGCCCGTTCGGACACCGTGGCCGACAAGATCTTGGCAGCGGCGACCGGGTCAGGTCCCTGGGACGTGATGGGCAAATAGCCCCGCTCTTTCAGCCGCAGCCGGCCCAGCCGGGGCAGTTGAATGGCGTCCTCAAATACCCGAATACTGCCGGTCAGCCGAAAACTGCCGATTCCGCGTTTGCGGCTCTTGAAGCGGGGAAAGCCTACCGGTCCGGGGTGCTGCCCTTGTTTCTGCAGCTTCACCCGCCGGAAGAAATGAGCGAACGCCCGGTCCAGGTCGCGCAAGGCCTCCTGCGGCGCGCATTTGGATACTTCATACATCCAGTCCAGTTCGGTCTGCTTGAGGGCATTCAACTCGCGGTGCAGGTCGATGGCTGTCGGCGTCGGCTGGCCGGCCTGGTAGGCGTCGATCTTGCGCTGCAGGCCCCAGTTGTACGCAAAGCGCGCCGCCCCGGCGTGGCGCAGACAGGCCGTGCGCTGCCGATCGTTCACATCGAGTTCGGTCTTGTAGCCCCGCAGCACTTTCATAGCTCCTGGGCCGCCTCCCGCAGGCTCTCGATCAGTTGGCGGTTCTTATGGCTACGACTACCATACAAGCGGGCCGAGAACACGGTGATGATCTCCAATACGTCCTGGACCAGTTCTTCCTCGAAACTCGCGGGTTGCTCGCTGCGGTTGATGATGACCACCTCCACCCCGAACTCGGCACACAGGGTGAAGATGAGTTCAGAACCGAAGCGCAGCAGGCGGTCTTTATGGGTCAGAACCAGGCGGCCCACCTCGCCGGCGCAGATGCGCTTGATCAGCTGGCGCAGGCCGCGTTTCTGGTAGTTCAGGCCCGAGCCCAGGTCTTGCAGCACTTCGTAGGTCCAGCCGTTGGCGCTGCAGAACGACTCCAGCAGGGCCACCTGGGTGACCAGGTCGCTTTTCTGGTCATGGCTAGACACGCGAGCGTAGGCCAGCGTGAGCCGCTGAGAGGGGGCTTGGCGGGGCACAATACCGCGTAACTGGGCCAGGTCATAGCGCCGGTGGCCGCCGGGCGTGCGTTCGGCCTGGATCTTGCCGGCGGCTTCCCAGCGCCGCAAGGTATCGACTGACACACCGAGTTCTTGGGCTGCTTGGCTAATGCGTATCTTCATAGCGTTAATTATATGCAAAACGCGCGAATTGTCAAGATACCAGTAGGTTCTAGTGAGCAGTATCTACCCCCCATAATAGTTGTAAACGACCCGGGCCGCGGAGGGGGCATTCGGGTCGTTGATATAGTTGGTATTCTCGGTCCCCACCCGGAGCACCTCGCTGGCGTGGTGGTCAAAGGCCAGATGGACGCTGGGCACGTAGGGGAGGTTGGTGGTGATGTCGTCCCCGGTCAGTTCCACCTTGCCGTCCTGAACATCCTTGGGGTGAACGAACTTGATCTCGCCGAGCAGCCCCAGTTCCTTCAACCAGACTGCGCAGACCAGGCCGTCCATATCGCTGCGGGTCACCAGCCGATATGTTCTCTTTTCTGCCGACACGATGCACCTCCTTGTGGGTTATGGGGCCTAACCCCAAGACGGTTCAGTTAGCGTGGAGTCGAAGCTTTAGCTGGTTTTGGCCCCCAAAACACCCGCCTGAAGGCTCTACTCCACTCTTATCTGAACCGTCTTGGGCCTAACCCGTGAAATTCCTGTACAACGAGCAAGAATTTCCAAACCATCAACCCAGTTGGTTCTAATTCATCCAGGTTAGGATCGTTTTCCAGAGCCGCATTGTTCGCGAGTCCGGTCGTCTTGCTCATTCTACCACACCCCGCTGGCCGACGCAAGCCGGCGCGCCGGCACGGCACGCCGTGGGGGTCGAGGTTGCGCTTGCCTAGATAGTGCATCTATGGTATACTCACCGTCTGAGCGCCGGCATGTCACGCCCGGCGCCATCATACACGCTTTCGGACAGCGCGAGGTGTGCCGGGTCCCGGTACAAGGCCGGCGAGCTACTTGCTGGAGAGTGGCCTGGCGGTTGGCATCTTGGCCCCGGTCCTCCGCTGGTAGAAGAAAGCGGACGCATAACAAAAGAGGAGGACACACACATTGACTAGGATCGTGACCATGAAACAACTCCTGGAGGCTGGCGTCCACTTTGGGCACCAGACCAGGCGTTGGAACCCCAAGATGCGCTCGTTCATCTTTACCGAGCGCAACGGCATTCACATCATTGACCTCCAGCAAACCGTAGCCCGGCTCACCAAAGCCTATAACGTTGTGCGAGACGCCGTGGCCGAAAATGACAGCAAGGTCCTGTTCGTGGGCACCAAGCGTCAGGCCCAGGAGACAGTGGCTGAAGAAGCGACGCGCTGCGGGATGTTTTATGTGAACCAGCGGTGGTTGGGCGGCATGCTCACCAATTTTCTCACCATCCAAAAGCGCATCGATTATCTGGTTCGACTCGAAGAGCGCAAGATCAAGGGCGAATTTGAGCGGTTGCCCAAAAAAGAGGCCAAAAACCTGGAAGATCAGATTCGCAAGTTGAATCGGCTTCTGAGCGGCGTCAAGGGCATGACCGAACTGCCCGATATCGTGTTTGTGGTGGATACCCATCGCGAGACCCTGGCCATCAAAGAAGCGCGTCGCCTGCACATCCCCGTCGTGGGGCTGGTAGACTCGAACTGTGACCCGGATGATGCCGACTATCCCGTTCCGGCCAACGACGACGCCATTCGTGCCATTCGCCTGCTCACCGGCAAGATCGCCGATGCAGTGGTGGAAGGCCGCCAGTTGCGCGAATCCCTGCTCGCGCCCGAACTCGAGCGCATGGAGAGCGGGGTTATCTATGTGGATGGCGCCGAGTTCGAAGCTGGCCCATACGAAGAGATTGTGGAAGAAGTGATCGAGTACATTGTCGATGACGGGGACGCGTTGGACGAGGATCTGGGCGATACCCCGGCCGATGAAGACGTGGTCGACGAGGACGTGGCTGACGAAGACGTGGTCATCGAAGATTTGGCCGAGCAGACGGACGAGACCGAGGAATAAGATCAACAACTCGCTGTGCGCAGCGAGCCATTCAGGAGGCAATATGGTCGAGATTACCACGGCGCTGGTCAAAGAGCTACGCACTGCGACCAACGCTGGCGTTTTGGATTGCAAGAATGCCTTGCAAGAAACCGGCGGCAATATGCAGGAAGCCGTTCGTATCCTGCGGGAAAAGGGATTGGCCGTGGCCGACAAAAAGGCCGGCCGCGAAGCCAAAGAGGGCCTCATCGCCTCATACATCCACTTTGGCGGCCGCATTGGCGTGCTGCTCGAGCTGAACTGCGAATCGGATTTTGTGGCGCGCACCGAGATCTTTCAGGCCTTGGCCCACGATCTCGCCATGCAGGTGGCGGCCCAGCACCCGCTGTACGTCCAACCGGCCGACGTGCCGCCGGACGTGCTCGAGTCGGAAAAGGACATCTATCGCAAACAGGCTGCGGAAAGCGGCAAGCCGGCTCCGGTCATCGAGCGCATTGTGGAAGGCAAGCTCAAGAGCTATTACGAGGATACTTGCCTGCTGTTGCAGCCGTTTATCCGTGACACCGACGTCACCATCGAGCAGTTGATCAAGAATCATATCGCCGAGCTGGGCGAGAACATTGTGGTACGCCGATTCGTGCGTTACGAACTCGGTAGCTAGGCATATCTACCCCGGGGGGCCAGCGGGTTGACCGTTGGCCCCCCGTTGTCCCTATGCCGGTGGACCGGTCGAGACCGAACTCGGGAGCAAGGTCCATGCCTGAAAAGTCCAAGTCCGGGTCAGCAAAATACAGCCGCATCCTCCTCAAATTGGGTGGTGAGTCGTTGGCCGGCGAGGGGGCTTTTGGCATCAATCCCCAGTCTGCCGAGGCCGTGGCCCGCGAGATCATCCGCGTTCGGCAGCATGGTGTCGAGGTTGCCGTAGTCATTGGCGGGGGCAATATCTGGCGGGGCCAATCGCACGTGGCCGCTGGCATGGACCGGGCCCAGGCCGACTATATGGGCATGCTGGCTACCGTAATCAACGCCCTGGCCCTGCAGGATGCCATGGAACGGATGGGTGTCTTTACTCGGGTGATGACCGCCGTCGAGATGCGTGATGTGGCCGAACCCTATATCCGCCGCCGGGCCATCCGGCACATGGAAAAGGGCCGCGTGTGCATCTTTGCCGCCGGCACCGGCAACCCCTACTTTACCACGGACTCGGCCGCCGCCCTGCGCGCCGTCGAGATCAACGCCCAGGTGCTCATCAAGGCCACCAAGGTGGATGGCGTCTATGACGCGGATCCCAAAAAGGTCCCCACGGCCAAGCGTCTGGCCCAGCTCAACTATCTGGACGCGTTGACCCTGGACCTGGGCTTCATGGACAGCACCGCGCTCTCGCTGTGCATGGACAATCACATGCCCATCATCGTGCTCAACCTGTGGGATGCGGGCAGCGTGGAGCGCGCTGTGCTAGGCGAATCTATCGGCACGTTGGTCACCAGCAACAAGTAAAAAGACTATGGGAGGTGTATCATGTCTGAACTGGTCGATCTGGTACTGGAAGAAGCTGAAGGCAAGATGAGCAATGCCGAAGAGGCGCTGCGCAGCGAACTGGCTACCATTCGCACCGGCCGTGCGTCGCCGGCCATTCTGGAGCGCCTGCACGTGGAATATTATGGTGTGTCCACCCCCCTTAATCAAGCAGCCAGCATCTCGGCCCCAGAACCCCGCTTGCTCATCGTGAACCCCTGGGAACGCCAGATGCTCACCGTCATTGAAAAGGCCATCCTCAAGTCGGACCTGGGCCTCAACCCCATCAACGACGGTCAGGTGCTACGTCTGGCTATCCCGGCGCTGACCGAAGAACGCCGCCGCGAACTGGTACGCTCGGTGGGCAAGCGCGTCGAAGAAGGCCGCGTGGCCGTGCGTAACTGTCGCCGGGACGCCCAGAACGACCTGCGCAAGTTGGAAAAGGACAAGGAAATCTCGCAGGATGACCTGTATCGGGGTCAGGAGCAGCTACAGGATCTCACAGACCGGTACATCAAGCAGGTGGACGAGATTGGGGCGCGCAAAGAAACCGAGATTTTAGAGATATAACAGATTGCACGCCAATCGTGCAAATGGCAATGGCGGTGAGCCCATGACGGACGTAAACAAAGGACTCGAAATCGCCGGTGCGCCCCGGCATGTGGCGATCATTATGGATGGTAACGGACGGTGGGCCAAGGGCCGCGGCCTGCCGCGCTTGGCCGGCCACCGCGCTGGCGTGGAGAATATCCGGCGCATCATCGAGGGCTGCGGGGAGTATGGCGTGGAGATCCTGACCTTGTGGGCCTTTTCCACGGAAAACTGGACCCGGCCACTGGACGAGGTGCGCGGCCTGATGCGGCTCCTGGGCGAGACGCTCGACCGGCAACTGGACGAGTTGCATGAGAAAGGCGTGCGGCTGTGCCATAGCGGCCGTCTGGAAAACCTGTCGGAGGACCTGCAGCACCGCGTCCGCAAGGCCGTCGAACTGACCAAGAACAATGATCGCCTTACCGTCAACCTGGCCTTTGACTATGGCGGCCGGGCCGACATCCTTCACGCCGTACAGGGCATTATCCAGGATGGTGTGCCGGCCGAGCAGGTAGACGACGCCCTGTTCTCCCGTTATCTGTGGACCGCCGGTCTACCGGACCCGGATCTCATCGTGCGCACCAGTGGCGAGTACCGCGTCAGCAACTTTATGCTCTGGCAGAGTGCCTATGCCGAGTATTTCTTTACGCCCCTTTACTGGCCCGACTTTGGCAAAGACGAGTTGCGCCAGGCCATCCTGGCTTATGTCCAGCGCGAGCGCCGGTTTGGCGGCCTGGCGTAACTGACCATGCTACGTACTCGCGTGCTCAGCGCCATCGTGCTCATCCCCGTCGTGCTGGCGTTGGCCTGGCTGGGCGGCCTGGGGTTCCTGCTGCTCATCGGCGTGTTTGCCCTGCTGGGCAGCATCGAGTTCGCACAGATGATGCGCCACGGCAATCACCAAACGCTGTGGTTCGTGAGCATCCCGGTGGCGCTGGCGCTGGTGGGTCTGGCTTATCTGAACGTGCCGCTGGCCGGGACCGGGGTGCTCATTGCTGGCGCCACCCTGCTGGCGTTGGGTTTCCTCACCCTGCGGCAGGACCTGACCGGCACTCTCACGGACTGGGCGTTGACCGTGGCCGGTGCCCTGTACCTGGGCCTGCCCATGAGCTATTTTGTGTACCTGCGCGCCCTGCCGAATGGCCCCATCCATGCCGCCACGCAGGGCCTCATTCCCGACGGGTTGGCCTGGTTGGCGGCCGGTGTGCTGCCGGTGTGGGCCTGCGACACCGGAGCCTACCTGGTGGGCCGGGCCATCGGCCGGCGACCCTTTTTCCGTCACGTCAGCCCCAAAAAGACGCTGGAAGGGGCCATCGGCGGGTTGGTGGCCGGCACCGTCGTGGCAGCGGTCATCCTGACGCTGCTGGGCCAGCCGATCTGGCATGGACTCGTCGTGGGCGTGCTGTTGACCGTCGCCGCTATCTTTGGCGACCTGGCCGAGTCACTCATCAAGCGGCAGGTAGGCGTCAAAGACTCGGGCCGGCTCATCCCCGGCCACGGTGGGGTGCTGGACCGGCTGGATAGCCTGCTCTTTGCCGTGGTGGTGCTATACTGGTACGTCATGCTTTTTGTGCACCCGACTTGACCGGCCTGGCTCGCCGGTGGCCGCCGCGCCGTTGCCTCGGGTATGTTATAATCTGACCGCGGCTGGATCGCGGTTCGTTGCCTGACGAGCATCCGCGGAGACCCCAGGGGGTCTCCGCATTGTGTACAGCTGGAAGAGGGGTATTCTTTGATCGGCTCCACACTGCTGGGCGCCTTGACCCTCATCAACCTGATCCTGGTATCCACGAACGTCATTGTGGCGTTTTCGCTGTGGGTCTATATCCTGGCGCGCCGGGCCCAGCGGCTGCAACATCCCATCGTGACCGCCTATCTGGGGTTCATGTTTGCCCTCACCACGTTCTACGCCGGCGAGATCTTTCACATCAGTACCGAGAACCTGGATGTGGGGTTCTTTTGGCTGCGAGTGCAGTGGATCGGGACCGCATTCCTGCCGCCCACCTTCTTGCTCTTTGCCGATGCCTTGCTGCGCACCACCGGGTCCACCTCGCGCCGGCGCCGCTGGCTCATCAATGCGGCCTATGTGGTGAGCCTGGGCTTTTTGCTGATGGCCGTGTTTACCAATTGGCTCATGGCCGGGCCGGTGGCCGTTCCCTGGCGCGTCCACTTTGCGCCGGGGCCATTGTATCTACTGTTCGCCGTGTATGCCATCTCAGCTACAGCCTGGGGCATTGTGCTGGTCATACGAGCTCGTCAGCAGTTCCTGGCCCCTCCGGCCCGTCGCCGGCTGCGCCGCCTGCTCTGGGTTCTGGTTCCCTGCGCCGGGGCCGCTCTACCCTATCTGCTGGTGCCCTATCTGCTGGATATACTACCCGGTGTGCCCCCGGCGGCGCTGATCCTGGTGCCTATCGTCGCCCATGCCGGCGTTTCGATTCTGGGCGTTATCCTGACCTACATCGTGGCCTACCACGGCGTGATGATGCCGGACCGGGTCATCAAGCAAAGCCTCATCCTGTACCTGCTGCGGGGACCGTTCCTGGGCGTGGTCGTGGTGGTGTTGGTGGTCCTGACCTCGAACCTGGGCCGGCTCCTGGGCGTGGACACGGCGCAGGCGCAACTGCTGGTGGTCGTTGCCACCATCGTGCTGGTCCAGATTGTCATCGAGCAGTCCCGGCCCCTCATCGACATCTGGGTCTATCGCGACGACCGCGAAGAGATCCGCTGGTTCCAGGAGGTATACCAGCGTCTGCTCACGCCGTCGGACCTGGCCGATTTGCTCGAAAGCACCCTGGCCGCCGTTTGCGAGGCACTGCGGGTCCGGATCGGCTACCTGGCCGTGCCGGGCACCAACGGCAACGGGTTCATGATCCTGGCCGTGTTTGGCGCGGATGGCCCCCCGGACGAATTCGCCGCACGCCCCGAAGTCCAAGAGTTCCTGCACCGCACGGCCCCCTTGCAGGCGTTGGACGAGTGGGATCTGGAAGAGATGGAGACCTGGGGCTTTCACCGGGAAAACGACCACTTGATGTTCCCCTTGCAATTCCGGGGCGAGGGTGAGACGGTGCTGGGCTTTTTGTGCCTGGAAGGGGCGCAGGACGTCGAAACCCTGTCGCAGGAGCAAAAGCGGCTGGTGGGTTCCCTGCTGGACCAGGTCGAAGTGGCACTGGAGAGCGTCCAGTTGCAGAGTGGCATCGTGGCTATCCTGCGTCGCGTGGCCTCCAACATCGAGTGGGTGCAGCGGTGGAGCAGCAAGCTCAAATACGCCTCACCCCTCACCATCGCCGAAATCGAGGCGGTGCCGGCCTATGACGACGACGAGTTCCAGAGCCAGGTCAAGGATGCGCTGGACCATTACTGGGGTGGTCCCAAGCTGGCCCAAAGCCCGCTCCTGCAATTGCGCGTGGTGCGCAACCAGCAGCAACTCACCCGGCGCACCGCCACCCAGGCCCTGCGCCAGGTCATTGCCGAGGCGGTCGAGATGCTGCGGCCGGAGGGCAGCGAGAAAAGCAGCGCCCCGGAGTGGCTGCTCTACAACATCAGCAAGATGCGGTTCTTGCAGGGCAAGCGCGTCAAGGAAATTGTGAACGAGTTGTACATGAGCGAATCGGATTATTACCGCAAGCAGCGGGCCGCCATCGAAGAGGTGGCCCGGGTCCTGGCCATGATGGAAGAAGAGGAGCGTGGGAGTATCGGGCAGTGATCTGATAGGTTTTGACAGGTAGCATCTGCTATAATACCGCCAGATTTGGATAGGCAAGCCAGCGAAAACGCCATTTTGCGCGCGTTCGAGCTGGCTTTCGCGCGCACAGGAGTTGAATTGCTCATGACTTCACGTATTCCCGGATTCTTCAAACTCGACGTCCCGGACCGCGTGGTTCGCATCCGCGAGATCGCCGGGCTCACCGACGAGGAGACCCAGTTACTCGCCGCCTCTTTCGGGGCGCTGGAGCAGGACCGCGCCGACCGCATGGTGGAGAACGTCGTCGGCGTGATGGGCGTGCCGCTGGGCATCGCCGTGAATTTCCTGGTCAACGGTCGCGATTATCTGATCCCGATGGCTATTGAAGAGCCGTCGGTCATTGCCGCCGCCAGCAACGCGGCCCGGATCATGCGCGATGCTTCGCACGGCGGCATCAGCGCCCACTATGTCAGCGCGATGATGATCGGCCAGGTGCAACTGGTCAAGCTGCCGGACCCTGTAGCAGCGCGCGAGGCCGTCCTGGCTGCCCGTGACGCGGTCCTGGCCGAAGCCAACGCCGCCGACCCCATCCTGGTGCGATTGGGCGGCGGGGCGCGGGACCTGGAGGCCCGGCTGCTGCCCGAGACGCCGGCCGGCCCCATGCTCATCGTCCACCTCATCGTGGATACCAAGGACGCCATGGGTGCCAACGCCGTGAACACGATGGCCGAGACGGTGACACCCACGCTGGAACGGCTCACAGGCGGGCAGGTGCGGTTGCGCATCCTCAGCAACCTGGCCGATAGGCGCGTGGTCCAGGCCAGCGTCGCCATTGCCGAGGCGCATCTGGGTACCGACGAGTTTGCCGGCGCGGACGTGGCCGAGCGTATCGTCGAGGCGTATGCCTTTGCCGCCGCCGACCCGTACCGGGCCGCCACGCACAACAAGGGCATCATGAACGGCATGGACGCTGTTGCGTTGGCGACCGGCAACGACTGGCGGGCGCTGGAGGCCGGCGCCCACGCCTACGCCGCTCGCGACGGCCGCTACCGGCCCCTGTCGGCCTGGACCCGCGACGGTAAGGGGCACCTGGTGGGCACGTTAGAGATGCCGGTGGTGCTGGGGCTGGTGGGCGGGGCCACGCGCACGCACCCCACGGCCCAGCTCGCCGTCAAGGTCCTGGGCGTGCAGACCGCCGCCGAGTTTGGCGAAGTGGTGGCGGCCGTGGGGCTGGCGCAGAATTTCGCCGCCCTCAAGGCGTTGAGCACAGAGGGCATCCAGCGCGGGCACATGGCCCTGCACGCCCGCAACGTCGCCATGTCGGCCGGGGCGGAGGGCGAGCAGGTGGACCGGGTGGCGGCTCAGATGGTGGCGGAGCGCGCCATCAACATCGCCCGCGCCAAAGAGATCCTGGAGACGTTGACCGCATGAAACCGAAACGTGATGTAGGTATCGTCGGATATGGGGCCTATGTGCCCCGGTTCCGCATCGCCGCCGCCGAGATTGCCCGGGTGTGGCAGCCCGGCCAGCCCTTTGCCGGCAAGACCGAGAAATCGGTGCCGGGGCCGGACGAGGATACCGTGACCATCGCCATCGAGGCGGCGCGCAACGCCGTCTATCGTGCGCAGGTGTCGCCCCGGGACATCCGGGCCGTGTGGGTGGGCACGGAGAGCAAGCCCTACGCCGTCAAGCCCACATCCACCATCGTCGCCGAGGCCATTGGGGCCACGCCGGAAGTGAGCGCCGCCGATTGGGAGTTTGCCTGCAAGGCCGGTACTGAGGCCATGCAGGCGGCCATCGCCCTGGTGGGTTCCGAGATGGCCAACTATGCGATGGCGATTGGCGCGGATGTGGCCCAGGGCCGGCCCGGCGATCCGCTAGAGTACAACACCGGCGCCGGCGGCGCGGCCTTTATCATCGGCCCGGCGGCGGAGAGCGTGGCTCAACTGGAAGCATCATATTCCTACGTGACGGACACGCCGGACTTTTTCCGGCGCCAGCTCCAGGAATTCCCGGAGCACGGGCACCGCTTTACCGGCGAGCCGGCCTATTTCAAACACGTGGAGGGTGCGGCCCAGGCCCTCATGGCCGAGCTGGGCTATCAGCCGCAGGATTTCGCCCTGGCCGTGTTCCACCAGCCCAATGTCAAATTTCCGCAGCGCGCGGCCCAATCGCTGGGGTTCAGCAAGGAGCAGATCGGGCCGGGGCTGCTAGCCGGCGTCATTGGCAACACCTATGCGGCGGCGACGATGTTGGGCCTGACGGCTGCTTTGGACCACGCCAAGCCGGGCGATCGCATCCTGTGCGTGAGTTATGGCTCCGGGGCCGGCTCCGACGCCTTTTCCTTCGTCGTGACCGATGTCATCGAGGAAAAGCGCGACCGCGCGCCCCGGGTCCAAGAGTACATCGACCGCAAAAAGATGGTGGATTACGCCACGTATGCGCGGTACACGGGCCGGTTCGGGAAACAGGATGCATGATGCGGTGAATATGGCGGATGAGTAATCAGCGTCTGCGTGTCTTGGCCTACGCTCTTATCATATTGGCAATGTTGAACGTTGCTTGCTTTTGCCAGTGCTGTGTGTGTTGGCCTCCTCCTACCCCAGATGTGGTTACTCGCGCAGATTTGGCTGGAGAGTACACTTACAAATACAATGGTAGGACAGCCACAGTCTACCTTAACGCCGACGGCACGTTCCAGATTATAAACTCGACCGCATTCTCAGGAGCAGGAACTTGGGAAGTTGATAGCGAGGCGCAGATCATTCTCAGATATCAAAGGCCAAGCACGTATGTGGCAACCCCCGGCTGGTATGTAACCGGTTTGAAAGGCAGATTTGCAATCATAGGTGGTGAGGGAGACCCTGACGGTTGGAATGGGCTCACTCGAGTGCAGTGAAAATACTCCTACTCATAAACGACCAGGGTAACCCTGTCCAGATCGACGTTTGACGCTTGATGGAGGAAACATTGCGCCAAGTCTGTGTGTTGGGCATCGGCCAGGTGCCGGTGCAGGAATTGTGGGACAAATCGCTGCGCGAGCTGGCGGTGGCGAGCATCGTCGCCGCGCTGGAGGACGCCGGGAACCCGGCTGTCCAGGCCTTGTATGTGAGCAACATGCTGGGCGGCGAGTTGACGGACCAGGCCCAACTGGGCGCGCTGGTGGCCGATTTCGCCGGGCTGGCCGGCATCGAGGCGTTCCGGGTGGAAGCGGCCGGGGCTTCTGGCGGCGTCGCGTTTCGGCAAGGCTATCTGGCCGTGGCGAGCGGCATTCACGACATCGTACTGGTGACCGGCGTAGAAAAGATGACCGAGCGGCTGGACCCACAGGTGACGGCGGCCCTGGCCCACGCCCACGATGGCGATTATGAAACGTTTCCCGGAGCCACACCGGCCTCGCTGGCGGGCATGATCATGCAGCGCTACATCCACGAGCACGACGTGGACCGGGGCGATTTCGCCGTGTTCCCCATGACCAGCCACCAGAACGCGGTCCACAACCCGTACGCCATGTACCGTAAGGCCATCTCCCGCGAGTTCTATGACCGGGCGAGCATGGTGGCCGCGCCGTTGAACATGCTGGATGCGTCGCCCACGTGCGACGGGGCGGCGGCGGTGGTGCTGGCCCCGGCGCAACTGGCCCGGGACCTGGGCCGGCCGGTGGTCAAGGTCATCGGGTCCGGCGCCGCCACAGATACCATCGCCGTCCACGACCGGGCCGACCCGCTACAGTTTGCGGCGGCGGCGCGCTCGGCGGCGGCGGCGTACAAGCAAGCCAACAAATGGCCCGAGGCTATCGACTTTTTCGAGCTATACGACGATTTCACCATCACGGCGGTCCTGGCCCTGGAAGCCTGCGGCTTTGCGGAACGAGGCCAGGGCGTGCGATTCGCCAACGAGGCCGGCGTCGGCCTCGACGGGCGGCTTCCCATCTGCACGCTGGGCGGGCTCAAGGGCCGGGGAAACCCCGACGGGGCCACCGGCGTCTATCAGATCGTAGACGTGGTACAGCAATTACGAGGCACGGCCGGCGCCAATCAACTGGACTGCCGCGTGGGAATGGCGCAAGCCATTGGCGGCAGCGGCGCCACGGCCGTCACACACATTCTGGAGGTAGAAAAATGACCATGGAAATCTCTCGACATTGGCGGTTGAATTCTCAGCGCTACGTGCTGGGTGGCGTCGAATGCTCCGGCTGCGGGACTCGCTACTTTCCCCCGCGCCCCCTGTGCCCGCGCTGCGGGTCACGGCTGATGCAGCCGGCCAACTTTATCGGCAACGGGCTGGGCGAGGTCTATTCGTACTCGGTGGTGCACGACGCGCCGGCCGGCTATGGCGACCATGCCCCGTACCCGGTGGCCCTGGTCCGGCTGGATGATGGCCCCGTCATCACGGCCCAGCTTACCGACGTGGACCCGGAGAACGTGCAGATCGGCATGCGGGTAGAGATGGTGACCCGGCGTATCAAAGAAGACGGCGACCGTGGCCTCATCAACTATGGCTACAAGTTCCGGCCCATGCTGAACCCGGCCCGTGTCGAAGTACCCGCGTAGACCAAGTTGCCAACTTGGTCTACACGCTGCTGGGACGGGACGGTAACACGTCGGCGTGAGCTGGGCCAAGTTATCTGACTGACTGCTCGGCCCGAAAGTCGAAAGCGATGGAACCTCGGCCGGTGCTGCACATTCCGGCACTCGTCATGCTCCTGGCCTGTCTCCTCACTGGAGGAACCAGCGCGCACGAGTTGACTGCACGCAGCCATGTCTCGGGCGCGCTGTCTGTATGGCGCATCGAGATGGTGGATGATGATGGCTGGGTAGGTGAGTATTCCTCCCTGGCCCTGGACTCGGCCGAGCGGCCGCACATCAGCTACTTTGACGAGTTCAACCTTGATTTGAAATACGCCTACCAGGACGACTCGGGCTGGCACGTCGAGCGGGTTGACTATGCCGGAAACATGGGCCAGTACTCATCCCTGGCCCTGGACGCTTCCGACCGGCCGCACATCAGCTATTACAATGAGAGCAACGGGGACCTGCGATACGCCTACCAGGATGCCGCCGGCTGGCACATCGAGACGGTGGACGGCGATGGCGTAGACGTGGGCCAATACACCTCATTGGTACTCCTGGGCGGCCAGCCGCACATCAGTTACTACGACGAGACCCACGGCAACCTGAAATATGCCTACAAGGATGGTTCCGGTGTTCCACACATTGGGACAGTAGACAGCAGTGCCGGAGATGTCGGACTCTACACCTCCCTGGCGCTCGATGACATTGGTCGACCTCACATCAGTTACTACGACGCCACCCATAGCGATCTCAAATATGCGTACCACGACGGCGCCAATTGGCAGATCGCGACAGTCCCTGCGGGCGCGGGGGCCGTGGGTGGCTTTACTTCCCTGGCTCTGGATGCCGCCGGCCGACCGCACATCAGTTACCACGACATCACGCAAGGCGATCTAGAGTATGCCTATCAGGATGCCAGCGGTTGGCACGTCGAGACGGTGGATAGCGCCGGCAGCGTAGGTGCTTATACCTCCCTGGCCCTGGACGTCGCCGGTCACCCGTACATCAGCTATTACGATATCGGCAAGGGCGACCTCAAGTATGCGTACCAGGATGCCGCCGGCTGGCACGTCGAGACGGTCCCTGCGGGTACTGGGGACGTGGGAAGCTACTCTACCTCCCTGGCCCTGGACTCGACCGGACACCCACACATCAGTTACTACGACGATACCGACGAAACGCTCAAGTACGCCTACGAACCGCGCATGGTTTTCTTGCCGCTGGTCCTGCGCAGCGCGATGGGGCAGGTGCGATGACGACTCGTCGCGTGCAGGCCAGCGCTCCCGGCAAAGTGATCCTCCTGGGCGAGCACGCCGTGGTCTATGGCCGGCCGGCCATCGCCGTGCCTTTGAGCGGGCTGCACGCTACTGTTATGGTGATGCCCGGCGCAGCTGGGACCGGCGTGGTCGTCGAGGCGCGAGACGTGGGCCGGACCCTTCGCGCAAACCAGGACACGTCGGACCCGCTGGTGGTCACGGTGCAGAACACGTTGGCCCGGTTGGGTGTGACAGACCCCGGCGACCTGTACCTCACCATCGCCTCCGACATCCCGGTGGCCAGCGGGCTGGGCAGCGGGGCCGCCGTGGCCGTGGCGACCATCCGGGCATTGAATGCCTGGCTCGATGGTCACTTGACGGACGCCGACGTGTCGGCCCTGGCCTATGAGACCGAGGTGCTGCACCACGGCACGCCCAGCGGCATCGACAACAGCGTGGTCACGTACGAACAACCCATTGTATTCACCAAGGCTCGCGGCGTCGAGCCTTTTGTGTTGGGCGCGCCCCTTACCCTGGTGGTGGGCGACACTGGCATTGCCAGCCCCACGCGGGAGACGGTGGGCGACGTGCGCCGGGCCTGGCAGGCCGATCCGGCCCGTTACGAGGCCCTGTTCGACGCGGTGGCGGAGACGGTGCGGGCCGGCCGGGCCGCCATCGAGCGCGGCGACGCGCCGGCCCTGGGCGCGGCCATGCGCCGGGACCACGTGCTGCTGCAAGAGATGGGGGTCTCGGGTCCCGAGCTGGACGCGCTGGTGGCGGCGGCGGAGCGGGCGGGGGCGTTGGGGGCCAAGCTGGCCGGCGGCGGGCGCGGCGGCAACATGATCGCCTTGGTCACGCCGGCAAACGCACTCGGTGTGGCTGCGGCATTGCGACAGGCCGGGGCCACCCGGGCGCTCATCTCCCAGATCGTCTGACTGGATCAAACCTCTCGACCAGGCGCTGCGCTACGAACCGTCCACCAGCGCCTTCAACGTCTTGGACCCTACAATGCCATCCACGGTAAGGCCGCGTGACTGTTGAAAATCGGTCACGCGGCCTGTATTTGTTGTTGCTAACGGCAGTGAGTATGGACCGTTCAGGAGCGCTAACGACGGCTGCGCTGGCGCTTGGGTTTGGGTTTCTTGGCGGCTGGTTTCAAAGTCTCGACCGGGGCTGATGGGGCCTGAAGCGACTGCTGGTAAAGATCGTCCAGCAGCATGGCGATGAGGGGCAACTCGCCTTCGCCCTGGGCCAGGCTCTGGGCCAGGGGCACAAAGCGCTGCATGCGCTCGATCTCGACGCGGTCCCGAGAGCGCAGGCGTGCCTCTAGCAGCGCGATCACGCGCTCGGCCACGACGGTCTGCACGTCCTCGTCGCTGGGCAGCGGTCGTTCGTGCAGGTCCAGGTTGTAGCGTTTGGCGATCTGGTTGAGCCGGGTCTGTTCCACCAGGCTGACCAGCGAGATGGCGGTGCCGCTGGCCCCGGCCCGGCCGGTGCGCCCGGCGCGGTGGATGTAATCCTCCGGGTCTTCGGGCGGTTCGTACAGGATGATGTGCGAGAGTTCCGGGATGTCGATCCCGCGCGAGGCCACGTCGGTCGCCACCAGGAACCGCAACTTGCCCTGGCGCAGACGGGTCAAGACCCTGTCTCGCGCATCTTGGGGCAGATCCGAGCTCAACTCGGCGGCGTCATAGCCAAAGCGCCTGAGCACCTCGGTCACATAGTGAACCTCGGACCGGGTGTTGCAAAAGACCATCGCCGCGTCCGGGTTTTCGACCTCGATGATTCGCACCAGGCTGCGTACCTTGCCCATGCCGGGCACCACATAATACACGTGCTCGGTTTCGGCCACGTATACGCGGTCGCGGCTCAGGCTCAAAAAATCGGGCTGGTGCAAGAATTGCCGGGCCAGGCTCATCACGCGCGGCGGGAACGTGGCCGAGAACATGTAGGCGTTCACCCGGTGGTTCGGCAGATACTCTTGGACGCGCCGCATGTCTGGATAAAAGCCCATCGACAGCATGCGGTCGGCCTCGTCAAAGACCAGGATTTGCAGGTGTTCCAGCGAGAGAGAGCGCCGCAGCAGGTGGTCGAGGATGCGGCCGGGGGTGCCGACCACAAGGTGGGCGCCTTGGCGAAACGCTTCGAGCTGGGGACCATAGCCCACGCCGCCATACACCGCCACGACGCGCACGCCGCTGCCGTCGCCGGCGCCGCCGGCCAGGGTTTCGGCGTCGCGGGCCACCTGGCGGGCCAGCTCGCGTGTGGGCACCAGCACCAGGGCCTGGCACACGGCGCGCCGGGTGTCGACCCGGTCCAGGATGGGCAACACGAAAGCGCCGGTCTTGCCGCTGCCCGTGCGTGATTGGACCATCAGGTCGCGCCGGGCCAACAAGTAGGGGAGCGCCTTGGCCTGGACAGGCATGAGCTCGGGCCAGCCGGCCCGGACCAGCGCTTCCTGCAAATGAGGCGGCAGGTCGGCCATCGTCACCGGGGGCAGGGCATTCTCCGGCTCGACGACGTCTTCTGTTTTGTGATCTGGGACTGGCTCTGTGGGCTTGGTCAAGACATTCTCCGTTCTGGCTTTCCAGGTTCGGGCCTAAAACCCAAACGTGATCTGGGTGGGGTACATGCGGTCGTTTACGTGGCCCACATGCTCGTGCTCCAGGCCCACCCAAAAGTAGGGCGCGTCGCTTGCCCCCTGCGGTGGGGGCTCGGCAAACTCGATATAGCCGGTGATGGTCACTTCTTCGCCGGGCTGCAAATAGTCCCAATCGCCCGGGGCCAGGTCTGTGCGCTTGCTGACAGCCCAGCGGTACGGGTAGACCCGAGAGATGGTATTGCCCTCAAAGTCTACAGCCACGCGAAAGCAGCCCGGCGACTCGAAATAACCCACGGTGTTGAAATTCTCATTGTTCTTGTAGGTGTATCCAGAGGCCGGCCCCTGGGTACGAATCGCCACGTTGCCGGTGTTGCGCACCGTGATGGTGACGGCTACTTTTTGGCCCAGGGGCACCGATTCCGGCCAGAACTCGGCGTGGATGATCTCGGCCAGGGGGACGCCGCCGTTGGTGATGGTGAGGGGCACGCCGGCCACGGCATACTGGCCCACCAGGTCGCGGGCTTCCACGGTGACGGTGTAGAATCCATTGGGCGGCGGCGGTGCGCCCAGGTCCACGCCGCCTTCCCAGTCGTGCTGTTGCACCCCGGCCTCGGCCTTGGCGTCCAGGTCCACCGGGTAGCGCTCGCCGGTTTCCCGGTTCAATACGGTAACGATGATGGTGGCATCTTTGGTGAGGCGATACGAGATCTTGACCCGGTCGTTCACGCCGTCGCGGTTAGGGCTAAAGGTCAAAGGGAATACGCTCAGGTCCACGATGTCCAATGCCACAGGGTCACCGCCCCGGATGGCAAAGGGCAGCTCGATGACGGCGCCCATGCCGGCGTCGTCCACGGCTTCTACCGCACAGGTATAATCACCATCCGGCAAGATCCGGCCATTCACGACGCCGCTAAAGTAGGCACTGTATTCGAGCGCGCTGCGGTCCTCGTGGTCGCGGAAATAGTGGCGGGTCTTGGTCTCGTCATAGCGCTCGATGAAATAGATGGACACCTCGGCCGGCCGGCGCAGCGCATAGGCAATCACAGCCACGTCTTCCACGCCGTCGGCGTTGGGGCTGATGGCATCCGGGGTGATGGAAGCCGAGACCAGGGGCGGCCCGGCGTCGCAGCCGGTGGCGGCGAGCGTGGCCCCGGTCAACATGGCCCCGATGATGAGCAAGGAACTGACGTGCCGAATGTTCACGGCAACCTCCTGGACATGATGCGTGGTGCGGGAATCATTATACCCCACTCGATAGAACCTGGCAAGCCAACCCGATCCCGCGACGATCGGGGACTAGATGGGGTAGATGCCTTGCACATCTACCTGGGCCTGGTCCAGGATGTCTCGCACGCGGTCCTGCTGGTTCCGGGGAAGGCGCAGGCACACACCACAGTCCGAGCCTAGCTGCCGGGGTACAGGGATGAGTTTGACCTTGATGTCCTGTTCTCCCACAAGCTTTTCTGCTCGCAGGGCTGCACTGGTCGAATAGAACAGGACGACGGCGAACGAGTCGGGCATGAACACCTCTCACGTAGCAGTCAGCGGCCGGCCGCCATTTTTACACCGTGACGTGCTTCCAGCGGCCACGCCGGTAGAACCAGTAGATGAGTACGGACCGGCCGGCCCAATCCGCGGCTGTGCCCAGCCAGACGCCGGCCAGCCCCAGCCCCAGCACGATGGCGAACAGGTACACTGTGAGCACGCGAAAGAACAGCACCCCAAACAGGGCCACCCACATAGGCGTGCGCGTGTCGCCGGCCCCGCGCATGGCCCCATTGAGTACCATGGTGATGCCGATAGTGGGCTGTTCCAACGCGGCTACCTGCACGGCCACAGCAGCCAGGGCCAGCACCCCGGGCGTGCTGCCAAAGATAGACACGATGGGCTGGGCCAGCGACACAAAGATCAACCCCACCAGCGACATGAATGCCACGGCCAGAATGACGGTGCGCCGCACGCTGCGTCCCGCTTCGTCCACCTGCCCGGATCCCAGTGCCTGCCCCACGATGGTAGTTGTCGCCACGGCCAGACCCCAGCCAGGCATAAACGAGATGGATTCCACGCGCACGGCAATGCCATGCGCCGCCAGGGAGGCGGTGCCCAGGTCGGTGATGATGCGCATGAACAGGATATTGCCCACGCGCGTGATCACCTGTTCGCCAATGTTGGGGATGCTCAGGCGCACGATGCGCTGGATGATGCCCCAGTCCCACGTCAGCAGGCGCCGTGGCGTGACCCGGATGGCCGTATAGCCGGTGAACAGAAACGCCATCGACAGCAGGCCACCCACCATCCGTGCCGACGAGGTGGCAATGCCGGCCCCGGCCAGATGCATCGCCGGGATTGGTCCCAGCCCAAAGATGAGCACGGTGGCCGCGATGACGTTCCACACGTTCATGATCAGCGTGATGATCATGGGTTTGGTGGTATCGCCGGCGCCGCGCATGATGCCGCTGGCGACCAGCATGGGAAAGCTGAACACGCTGGTCGCCAGCATGATGTTGATGTATTCGCTGCCCTGGCGCACCACCTCGGCCTCGGCCCCCATCAGCGTCAGGAATTCGTCGCTAAAGGGGATCATGATGAACGTGAACAGCAGCGCCAGGAAGATGCCCAGGTTCATGGCCTGACCGCCGGTGCGTTCGGCCAGATCGAAATTGCGCTCGCCGTAGAACCGGGCCACCATGGCCGTGGCGCTGATGGCGATGGCCTGGAACAGCCCGTTGGCGATCCACATGAACGTGCCGCTGAGCCCCACGGCAGCCAGGGCCGCATCATCGTGCAGCCAGCCGATGAGCACCGCGTCGGCAAAAAAAACCATCGTGACCAGCAGGTTTTCCAGCACGGCTGGTGCGGCCAGGCGCACGATGGTGCGATTCAAGGCCTCCGGTCGCAGGTCGATGGGTTGTTGTTCTTTGTGGGCCGCGTCGGCCATGGGTACATCCTGGCAAAAAGCAAGCGGATGGCGCAAGGTTCTCTTGCGACAATCCGCTGCTAGATGGGGTGCCGGTTCGTCACTCGGGCTTACCAATGCCCGGGGTGAACGCGAACCTCGTCGTACTGGGTGCGGGATGGCTTGGTCTCGGCCGGGTGGCCGATGGACAGCAGGCTGAGCACCTGGATGTCGTCTGGGATGCCCAGCACCCGGCGGATAGGTGCCACGCGCTCGTCGTTGGGATAGCAGCCCAGCCACACGCCGCCCAGGCCCAGGGCGGCCCCGGCTACCAGGATGTTTTCCGAGGCCGCCGAGCAGTCCTGAATCCAATACTTGGACGAGATGGCCGGGTCGGCGCACACGGCAATCGCCAGGGCCGCCCCGGCCAGCATCTTGCCGAACGGGTGCGCGTCGGCCAGGGCCTGGAGTGTTTCTCGCTGGGTCACGGCCACAAAGTGCCAGGGCTGGCGGTTGCTGGCCGATGGCGCGGCCATGCCGGCTTCCAGCAGCGTGCGCACCTGCTTGGCTGTCACCGGCTCATCGGTGTATTGGCGGATGCTCCGCCGGGCAAAGATAATGTCGATGTTGGACATGGGAAACCTCGTTGCTATGATGGTTACGGTGCCCAGGAGATGCGTTCATCGACCCAGTCTTCCAGCAGACCGGTGGGGCCCAGGTCTTTGATCTTGCGGCGGCCACTGCCGTCGGCGCGCATGACCCAGATGCCCCACGACCCGCTCTCTTTGGAGACAAAGGCGAGCCAGCGGCCGTCTGGCGACCAGGTGGGCAGGCCGTCGGGCACGCTGTTGTTGGTCAGTTGCTTCAGGTCGGCGTCGCCGCCGGCCAGGCTCACGGTATAGATCTCCCAGTCGCCTTCAGCTTCACGGCGGGACATGAACGCCACGCGCCCCGAGGCTGAAGCCGCAGGGGCCGTATCCACGCCACTGGTGGTGACTTGCCACATGGTGCCGCCATCGGGGCCGGCCGCATAGAGGCCCGACTTTTGCCCGGTGGCCCAATAGTCCACCGAGGTAAAGATGAGGTTGCCATCGGGCATCCAGGTCACGTAATGGCCGGGCACGTCCTTGTCGGCATAGCGCAGCGGGCGGAACGAGAGATCGGCCGTTTCCTTGATGTCGTCGATGACGAACACGTGGCTGCCGCCCGTATCGGCGTCAAAGGCAATGCGATTGCCCTGGGGTGACCAACTGGGCCGCTCGTGGTGCGCCTGCGACGAGACGGCGCGCAGTTGGTCGCCGCCCGGTTGCATGATCAAGATACCTTCTTTGAACCGGATCTCGCCATTTACCGTCAGCCACGTGCCGTTGCTGTTCCAGCTTGGCTGGCGTACGTCGCCCATTACCTTGTACTGGCCGCTACCATCGGCATTGATGGCCTCGACATCATACTTGTTGGTCAGGGTATTCCACAGGGGGAAAGCGATGCGGCCGGTGAGGGCCGTGTCGGCCGGCGTTTTGGTGGGCTGCGGCTTGGCCGTGACGGCTGCCGTGGGCTTGGCGGTGGGGGTAGTGGTGGGTTGAGCCGCGGCGGTGGGCCACACGGTTTCCTCGGGTGTGGGCGTGCCGGCGGGTGTGGCGCCCGAGGTGGTGGGCGACGGGGCGCGCGTGGGGGCCTCGCCCGACACTTCGATGATGACGTGCAGCGGGTCGCCAAAGAACTGACCGGCAGCGTTTTTCAGACGCCATTGGCCCACGTGGGTACCCGGTTCCTGGGGGGCCACCATCGACACGACCACGTCGGTCGTCTCGCCCGGTGGGGTGGTCGACACGGCCACCGAGGCCGGCGCGCTCATTTGTGCGCCTTCGACAAAGGCTAGGCTATAGCCGTCCCAGGTTTGCGGTCCCACGTTGCGCAAGCGCCACACCTTGGGGAACGACGCGCCCGGCGCGAACTGGGTGCCGTCGGGAACCGTCACGCTTTGCTCAAAGACCATCTGGTCCTGGTTGGCGACCGCGGGCGAGGGCGTGGCAGTGATGACGATGGGGCTGAGTTGTCGCGTGGGCGTGGGATTACCTGGCCCCAGGGCGACCTGTTGCACCGTGGGCCATGCCAGCACGCCGACCAGCACCAGACACACGGCCGCTATGCCTACGGTGCCCAGGAGCGCCGCGCCAACGAGCGGCGTGCGCCAGTTGCGCGAGGCCGGGGCCGGGGTCGCTGGGCGTGGGGGCGGCGGGGCGATGGGCGGCCGCACTGGCCCCTGATCCGGGCGCACGGCCGGGATGCCCACTATGGTGGCGGCCCCGGCGCGCTGCTGGCGCTCGGAGCGGGTGCGCGCCGATTGGAGCCGCCGCTCGGCGTCACGATAGCCGGGCCGCAGGTCGAGCACCTCTTCAAAGGCGGCGGCAGCCTCGGACCAGTTGCCGCGCTGGGCGTGCTGCACGCCGATCTCGTAAAGGTCCTGGGCCTGGAGTTCGTCGTCGCGTCGCTCCCGCGCTTCTTCCAGCAGCTTTTTCGCGTCGGGGTACTCGGGATCGTGTTCCAGTACCTGTTCCAGGGCCTCGGCGGCCAGTGCCCACTCGCCCTTGCGCGCATATTCGGCGCCGGCGTCATAGAGCCGGGCCACGGTCTCGGCTTGCTCCCGCTCCAGGGCACTTTTGGCTTCGGCCAGGCGTTCTTCGGCGCGCCCCTGGGCGAATGATTCGTCGTCGGTTACCACCTGCTCCAGGATGGCCACGGCCTCGGCCCACTGGCGACGCTGGATGTGCTTGAGTCCGGTCTGGTATTGTTCTTCCAGCTCGGCATGGCGTTCCAGTTCGGCCTGGGCCAGTTCCAGCTTGGCCTGGGCGTCGCGGTACGCCGGATCGGTGTCGGCGACCTGCTTGAACATCTCGACGGCCGTGGGCCATTCGCCGGTCTCAAAGCTCAGTTGCGCCGTGCGATAGGTCTGAGTGACCTCGTCGAGCTTTTTTTGCGCCTGTTGGGCCTGTTCCATCAGGGTGCAGGCGTCTCGATAGTGGGGGTCCACTATCGAGATTTCTTCGCAGATAGTGATGGCGCGGTCCCAATCGCCGACCTGCAAGCGCTCCTGCGCCTGGTCATAGAGCCGGGCTAGACGCTCGACGCGGGCCTGTTCTACCTCGGCGCGCGCGCGCAACTCCTGGGCCGCTTTGTGCTCTGGGTCCAGGTCCAACAGCCGATCCAGGGTCTGGATCGCGCCGGACCAGTTGCCGGCCTCGCCCTGGTCTTGAGCCCAGGAAAAAAGGGCCGTCATTCGCTTTTCTTGCTCGTCTGTCATGATTCGTGTACTCCTTGCCGATATCCACAGGTCAGCGCCGGGCGATGGTAAACCCGCGCTCCTGTTGTTTGACGTTGTTCAGATAGAGGATCAGGCGATAGTCGCCCGGGTCCAGCCCTTGATTGTCCCACATGCGCACATCCCATACCGTGCCCTGTGCGCCGTACCGGGCATAGTCCCACGGCTCGTCTACGGTGTTCAGATGTTGGCCGTTGAAATACCACTCGCGGCGCACGGTCATGCCGGACTGCATATTGACATAATCCCACACGATGCGGACCTCGTAGACGGGGGACGCAAAATTGCCGCTGCAATCGGCTTCGCCGCCGCCCGGCGGGATGACGCAGAATTGCAATTCTGTAAACTGGCCGGCGCCAGGTCCCTGGGTGGGGACGGGCGTTGGTGCAGCCAGGACCAGGTAGCGGCCGTTGCACCAGCCCGGCGTGGAGCCGGGTGGGCCGCTCACGTTGTACCACGGGTCGCCGGATACCCACTGGGGACCGCCGGCAATGACGAGCAGGTCGCCATTGTGGGCCGTGTATAGCACCGGGTAGGATGGGCCGGGGCCGCTGCGGATGTTGAGCTGACCGTCGGGCGAAGCCACCTGCACCCAGGTTCCCACCGGGAATGTCGGCTCCACCGTGGACGTGGGCGTGACCGGTGCCAGCACTAGGTAGCGGCCGTTACACCAGCCCGTGAACGTTTGTCCTTCGTCTGTCACCAGGTACCACGGCGCGCCTTCGACCCAGGTGGGACCCTGGACCACGCGCAGGCGGGTGCCGTTGGGCACGCTGCGCAGGATGCTATATTGGGAGCCGGGGCCGCTGCGGATGTTGAGCTGGCCGTCGGGCGAAGAGACCAGGACCCAGGTGCCCGGCGGAAAGTCGGGCTGCGAGGTGGGCGTGATGGTGGGCGGCGGCGGTCCCACCGGCGTGAGATATTGGCCGCTGCACCAGCCCTGGTAGGTCTGCGGGTCGTTTACCACTTCGTACCAGGGGACGCCGCCCACGACCGTGGGGCCGCCCACGATGCGCAGGCGCGTGCCATTGTTCGCCACGGCAATGACCGCATAATTGGTGCCCGGCCCTTGCCGGATGTTGAGCCGGCCGCTGGGCGAAGACACCTGCACCCAACTGCCCACCGGGAACACCGGCCCAATGGTGGGCGTGATGGTGGCCGGCGGGGTGGTAGATACCAGATAGCGGCCCTCACACCAGCCCCGCACTTTGCCGGCCTCGTCTGTCACTTCATACCAGGAGGCGCTGTCGGCCGGCACCGGCCCGCCGAGGATGCGCAGGCGCGTGCCATTGTTCAACACGGCCACCACTGCATAGCCCAGGCCTGGTCCCTGCCGGATGTTCAGCCGACCGTCGGGCGAAGAGACCATCACCCAACTGCCCACCGGGAACACCGGCCCGGTGGTGGGCGTGGGAGTGACGGGCGTGCTGGCGGCCAGATAGCGGCCGTTGCACCAGCCGTTGGCCGCGCCGCCGTCCGTGACCTGATACCACCGGTCGGCTCCGACGACGGTGGGGCCGGCCGCGACCTGCAAGCGGGTGCCGTAGGATACCGTGGTAACGACGGCATAGCCGGTGCCCGGCCCGGCGCGCAGGTTCAGGTTGGCCACGTTCACCTCGACCCACGAGCCCACCGGGAACGGCGCGGGGCCGGCCGTGGGCAGCGCCGGCGTGATGGTGGGCCAGACGGCCGGCGTGACCGTGGGCTGGCCGATGGGGCCGCGGAACCAGCGCCACATGCCGTTGGCCCGGGCCAGGTGCCCCACGTCGCTCTGGGCCTGTTGGGCACCGCCGCGTTCGATGGTCAGGGTAAAGGGCACCTGGGCCACATCGGTATATGTGCGGTCCATAAATGCCCATGAAGGCAGGATGGTGGTGTCGCCATAGCTGCGGGCCACAATCACGTAATCGACCGTCTGCTCCATGTATCGCACATAGTCATCGCGGGAGAACAGGGCCTGTACGTCGGGGTGGAGCAGGTCGTACTGGCGGCCGTAATCGCCGGCGATCTGATAGGCGTGAACCAGTTCGTAGGTGCCCTGGGGCGTGCGCACGAGTTCGATGAGCACTGTTTCTGCCGTCGGCTGTACGTCCTGGCCTTCGTAGCCCGTGGCCGACACGTGCAGCGCGGCGCCAGGCGGCAGGGGGATGGCAAAGGTCCCGGACTCGTCGCTCGAGACGCTGGTCGAGCCGGTTTGCACCTGGGCCTGGGGGATGGCCTGCAGCGTGACTGCGTCACGGACCATGCCGCTGATGGTGCGCGTGCCGGCTGGCGTGGGGGTGTCGGTCGGGCCAAATGGCTGCACCGGCCCCACCACCAGGATCACCATGATCAGCGCCAGCAGGCCTAGCGCAGTCAGTCCCAGCGCGCCCACTACCAGAATCCATTTGGTGGTCTGGTTCATGCTCTTACTCCTGCCCCCTACGGGCTCCCTTTCACTTTCTAGTTTCCGCATTATAACACGCCCTGGCAGGTCTATCAACAACCGATTGAGGCTCAGACCTCAAGGGCCAGAACCTTGAGGTAGGGGTGTTCGCCCGGGGCTACGGGGAAATCCACGGTCGGCTCGTGGTGGGTGGCGATGATGCGCCCGGTGCGCCCAGCCGCGGTCAGGCCGACCATCACCTGCCGTCGAAAGGCGTCCAGGCTCAACTGGGCGAGGTTGCAGCAGGCCAGCAGCAGGCCGCCGGGCGCCAGCACCGGCGCCGCCAGCGTCACCAGCCGGCCATAGTCCTGGGCGGCGCGAAAGATCTGGCCTCGGGACCGGGCAAAGCTGGGCGGGTCCAGGATGAGCAGGTCAAAGGTTTGCGCGCGCTGGGCTATAGTCCGGCTCTGCCGGGCCAGCCGGCCCAGCCAGTCGAACACGTCGCCATAGACAAAGTCGTACGGATCGGGCGTCAGGCCATTGGCGATATAGTTGTCCTGGCCCCAGGCCAGGGTAGACCGGGACAGGTCGATGTTGAGCACGCGGGTCGCGCCGCCGGCGCTGGCAGCCACGCCAAAGGCGCAGGTGTAGGCAAAGGTGTTGAGTACGGTGCGGCCGGCGGCCCAGTCGCGCACCCGGGCGCGCACCTCGCGCATGTCCAGGAACAGACCGGCGTGCAGGCCGGCACCAGGCCGGATGCGGTACGCGAGGCCGTTTTCCCGGCCGGTCAGCTCTGGCACGGCCTCGCCCCAGGCGGGTTCGGCCGGGGCCAGCGCGGCGATGTCGGCCTCGGTGAGGCGGGCGGATTCGGGGGGACGGCGTTTGAGATAGATGGCCTGGGGCTGGGCGGCGGCGACGAGGGCCGGGAGCAGGCCGTCAGGCAGACGCGGCGTGTGGGTCGTCACCACGAGCGCGTCGGCGTAACGGTCCACGGCGACGCCGGGCAGGCCATCGCCAGCGCCGTGGACGAGGCGGTACACGGTGGTGGCCGGATCATGACGGGCCAGCGGGTCGCGCCGGGCCACGGCGTGTTGCACCAGGGTGAGCAGGTCAGGTGGGGCAGACATGTGGGGATTATACTGCATGGCGCGGCGGTCTGCAAATGCCGGATTTGCGAGCCGATTCGCCTACTGCAGCGGCCAAAAGACCGGCAGCACCAGCAGTAAAGTGACGAACAGCAGCACCGTCAGCGGCAGGCCCACCCGCACAAAGTCGCGAAAGCGGTATCCGCCAGGCCCCATCACGAACACGTTCACCGGGTGTCCGGTTGGCGTGAGAAAGGCCATCGAGCAACCTAGCGCGGTTGCCATCGCCATGGCCCGAGGCTCGGTCCCCAGCCCTCGCGCGGCCGCAATGGCGATGGGAGCCAGCACCACGGCCGCCACCTGGCCGGACATCACCTGCGTCAGCAAGGTTGCCAGGAGGAACAGTCCCCCGGCCAGCGCCAGTGGCCCCCACCCGGCCAACGTCGTGACCAGCAGGTGCCCCAGCCAGTCCGCCGCACCGCTCCGGCTCAGCGCGATGCCCGCCGGGAGCATCCCGGCGATCAAAAAGATGGCCCGCCACTCGATGGCCCGGTACGCTTCGTCCATCGTCAGGCACCCGGCGATCACCATACCCAACGCGCCCAGCATCATCGCCTCGGCGATGGGCAGCAGATTGGTCGCCGTGACGATCAGGGCCAGAGCCATGATCGTCACGGTCAGCCAGCCCTTTTGCGTGCGCGGCGGCTCGTCCAGCTCGGCCAATACCAGGAAATCAGGGTCGGCGCGCAGCACTGCAATGCGCTCGCGCGGCCCGTGGACGAGGAGCGCGTCGCCAAATTGCAGAGGGATGTCGCCCACATCGGTGCGGTAGGAGCGCCCTCCACGCCAGATGGCGACGACGCTCAGGTCGTACTTGGCGCGAAAGTGCAACTCCTTGAGCGTATGGCCGGCGGCCCGGCTGCGGGGTGCGATCAGGACTTCGAGCAGGGCGACGCGCGCCGTGGCGAGGTCACTATGCCAGTCCAGGTTCTCCAGGATCTCGCCGCCCAGATCGGTCAATTGCTGCACCCGCTCGGCTCGCCCGGCGATCAGCAGGATGTCACCGGCCCTGATGATCTCGCCGGGAGACGGCGCGATGCTGGCCGGCTGGTGGTTATGCCATATAGCCAGGATGCTCAGGCCCAGCTTTTCCCCGATCTGGCTGTCGGCGATGGGCTGGCCAACCAGCGGCGAGGTACTGGCGACACGTACTTCGCTCAGTCGTTCTTCCAGGGCGTACATCTCGGTCAATTCTTGGCGTAACTGGTTGGCCTGGCCCAACTGCTCGGCCGGACTGACGGCCGGCAGCAGGCGATAGCCTACCAGGAGCATGTACGCTGTCCCCACCGCGACCAGCGGCAGGCCCACCGGCGCAAAGTCGAGCAGGCCATAAGGGGCCAGGCCCTCGTCCTTGAGCGCCGTGCTGACGACGATGTTGCTCGTGGTGAGCAGGGTGGCCATGCCGCCCAGGATGACGCCAAAGGCCAACGGCAGCAGCAGCTTGGACGGGCTGACCCGGATCCGCCGGGCCACGTCCATCATGGCCGGCAACAGCAGCGCCGCCGCCGCGATGTTGTTCATAAAGAGTGACAGCCCGGCCCCTGCCAGCATCGTGAACAATAAGAGCCGGCGCGGGCGTTCGCCGGCCAGTCGAGTGAGAACCAAGCCCACGCGCCGCGTGACCCCCGTGCGATATAGGCCCTGCGTGAGGATGAAAATGGCCAGGATGGTAACGACCGCAGAGCGCGAAAGCCCGGAGAATGCCTCCTGGACGGTGATGAGGCCGGTCAGCGCCAGGGTTAGGGCTATAAGCAGTGCCACCACGTCGGCGCGCAGGACCTCGGTCACCATCAGGATAATGGCGACGCTCAGGATTGCCAGTACGGCCAGGATCGCCGGCGTCATGCGCGGTCAGGCTCCTCTCGTACACGTATTCCAGCGGTAGCGGCTACTCTGCCGGCACCTCGTCCAGCCACCAGGCGCCGCGCGCGCCCTCGCGGACCAGGCGCAGGGTGCCCTGGAACGAGGCCCGGTCCGGCCCGACGCCCTCTCGCAGCGTCGCGTGCAGCGTCACGTCCACCCGGGCTGTGTCGCCTTGGATGACCGGCGTGCCCATCTGGACGGTGATGCTCGCCACGTCGTCCCAGATGGGCCGCACCATGTCCACGAACTCGCCCAAGGGGTGCGCCTGGCGGTACGGCGTGGACAAATAGCCATACGCCTGGCTGTACGCGCCCTCGCTCAGGGCGATGTAAAAGTTGTTCACCACGCCTTCGGGCGGCGTCACGTTCTCACGCGGACCCGGCGCCGGCCGCAGCACGAACCACCAGACGCCCCCGCCAATCGCCGCGATCAGCAGGCAAATTAGAACTATTTGTACCAACCAGGTTCTTTTCATCGCGAGTCCCCCATATCCTGGCCTGGCCCAGCCAGGACCGAACCAGAAATTTAACCGCCGAGAGCGCAGAGAACACTGAGCAGAAAATCCTTTGCGCTCTCGGCGTGCTCTGCGGTGAGTTTTCTTGCTCACTGCAAGGCGCTCACCGGTCAGGTGCCAACTGGCCCAGGCATTCCTCGATGGCTGCTGCCGTGTCGAGGGCGGGCTCCACACCTACGGCGCCCCAGGCCAGCCACGCCAGGAACTCGTGGTTGCCGGCCGGCCCGGTGATGGGGCTGACCGTCAGGCCGCGCACCGCCAGCCCCAGCTCCTGCGCCCGGGCCAGCACGTCGGTGAGCACTTGCCGGTGCACCGCCGGGTCGCGGACCACGCCGCCCTTGCCCACCTGGCGCCGCCCGGCCTCGAACTGGGGCTTGATGAGGGCGACCACATCGGCGGTGGTGTCGAGCAGGGGCAGCACGGCCGGCAGTACCAGCCCCAGCGAGATGAAGGACACGTCGATGGTAGCCACGCTTACCGATTCGGGCAGGCGTTCCAGGTAGCGAATGTTGGTGCGGTCCAGTGCCACCACGCGCGGGTCCTGGCGCAGCGCCCAGGCCAATTGACCATAGCCCACGTCCACGGCATAGACCCGGGCCGCGCCGCGTTGGAGCAGGCAGTCGGTAAAGCCGCCGGTCGAAGCGCCCACATCCAGGCAGACCCGGCCGGCCACTGCCATGTCAAAGGCGTCCAGGGCGTGGGCCAGCTTGACGCCGCCCCGACTGACATAGGGCAGGCCGGCCTCCACCGCCAGCTCGGTCTCGACCGGGAGGCGCGTGCCGGGCCGCAGCGTGGCCGGGGGCCGGTCGCCGGCGCGCACCTGCCCGGCCAGGATGAGGGCCTGGGCCTGCGCCCGGCTCGCGGCCAGGCCCCGCGTCACCAATAATACGTCCAATCGTTCCTTTTCCTTGCTCATGAGGCAAGCATAGCGCCAAGGAGCAGAAAAGTCAAGCGGTCCACAACCTGTACAAAAGCCGTGTAACCTTTGGCGCCGGGTGGTGTTCTTATAAACTGGACCCTGGGGCAACCTGGTTAACGTTTAAAGAGGCAGATTATGGGACACACATTGGCAGCCAAGATCCTGGCCGCGCACGCCGGGCTGGACGAGGTCCACCCCGGCCAGTTCATTGAGGTGGCGGTGGATCTGGTGCTGAGCAACGACATCACCGCCCCCATTGCCATCCGCGAGTTTGAAAAACTGGGCGTGGCGCGCGTGTTCGACCCGGCGCGCGTGGTCATTGTGCCCGACCATTTTGCGCCCAACAAGGACATCCAGTCAGCCGAGCATTGCGCCATCATGCGCCGGTTTGCGCGGGCGCAGGAATTGCCCCACTATTTTGACGTGGGGCGCATGGGCATCGAGCATGTGCTGCTCCCGGAGCAGGGCTTGGTGGCGCCAGGCGACGTGGTGGTGGGCGCCGATTCGCACACCTGCACCTATGGCGCGTTGGGGTCTTTTGCCACCGGCATGGGCTCCACCGACATTGCGGTGGCAATGGCGACCGGCCGCATCTGGATGCGCGTGCCCGAGACGATGCGCATCTGCTATCACGGCGCGCTGCAACCCTGGGTAGGTGGCAAGGACTTGATCCTGTATACCATCGGCCAGATCGGTGTGGACGGGGCGCGCTACCAGTCCATCGAGTTTGCCGGGCCGGCCGTGAACGGGTTGGACATGACCGGGCGATTCACCATGGCCAACATGGCTATCGAGGCCGGGGCCAAGGCCGGCCTGTTCGCCGTGGACGACGCCACCCGCGCTTATGTCGATGGCCGCGTGGAGCGCCCCTATCACGTCTATCAGGCCGATGCTGATGCTGAATATGCCCGGGTTATCGACATCGACGCCGGCCAGATCGAGCCGCAAGTGGCGTTTCCGCACCTGCCGGAGAACGCGCGTCCGGTGAGCCAGGCCGGCGACGTGCCCATCGACCAAGTGGTCATCGGCTCCTGCACCAATGGCCGCCTGGAGGACCTGCGCATCGCCGCCGGGCTGCTGCGCGGCCGTCAGGTCCACCCCCGCGTGCGTTGCATCGTCATCCCCGGCACCCAGCAAGTTTACCTGGATGCGCTGCGCGAGGGGCTGGTAGAGTCGTTTGTCGAGGCCGGCGCGGCCTTTAGCACCCCCACCTGCGGTCCGTGCCTGGGCGGACACATGGGCGTGCTGGCCGCCGGCGAGCGCGCGGTGAGCACCACCAACCGCAACTTTCGCGGGCGCATGGGCCACCCGGAGAGCGAGGTCTATTTGGCCGGGCCGGCCGTGGCGGCGGCATCGGCGGTGGCCGGCCGCATCGCCGGGCCGGAGGAGGTGCTATCGTGACGCAAGCCGGTCGGGCCTGGAAATACGGTGACCACGTGGACACCGATGCCATCATCCCGGCGCGCTATCTGAACGTGTCGGCGGTGGAAGAACTGGCGCGCCATTGCATGGAAGACATTGACGCTGATTTTGCCGGCGCGGTGCAGCCCGGCGACGTCATCGTGGCCGGGGAGAACTTTGGCTGCGGGTCGTCGCGCGAGCACGCGCCGCTGGCCATCAAGGGGGCTGGCGTGAGCGGCGTGGTGGCACGCAGTTTCGCCCGCATCTTTTACCGCAACGCCATCAACATCGGTCTGCCCATCCTGGAATGTCCGGCGGCCGTGGAGGACGCGGAGAGCGGGCATCAGTTGGAGATAGACCTGGAAACCGGCCAGATCCGCAGCCTGAGCACCGGCCGGGTCCACCAGGCCGAGCCGTATCCAGCGTTCATGATGGAGATCATCAGGGCCGGGGGATTGGTGCCGTACACGCGGCAGCGCATCGCGGAGGATCAAGTTTCGTGACCAAGCAAGCAGAGTATCGCATCGCCGTTCTGTCTGGTGACGGCATCGGCGTGGAGGTGATTGCCGAGGCGGAAAAGGTGCTGCGCGCCGTGGGCGAGCG
The DNA here is from genome assembly GCA_018823415.1 of Chloroflexota bacterium. Classification (GTDB taxonomy): domain Bacteria; phylum Chloroflexota; class JAHJIN01; order JAHJIN01; family JAHJIN01; genus JAHJIN01. The sequence goes on from JAHJIN010000457.1 coordinate 32,443, forward strand.
GTTTGGGTGCCGCTTTGTGACCGAGCCGGGACTGGTGGGTGGCGCGGCTATGAGTGCCACCGGTGAGCCGCTGCCGGCGGCCGCGCTGGCCCTGTGCCGGGCCTCCGACGCCGTCCTCTTTGGCGCGGTGGGCGATCCCCGCTACGACGACCCCCAGGCCGAAAAGCGCCCGGAGCAGGCGTTGCTGGGCTTGCGCAAGGAGCTGGGGCTGTTCGCCAACCTGCGCCCGGTGCAAGTGCACCCGGCTCTGGTGGACGCCTCACCGGTGCGCCCCGAGGTGGTGCGCGGCGTGGACCTCGTCGTCGTGCGCGAGTTGACCGGCGGTATCTACTTTGGCGAGCCCCGGGTGGAAGGCTCGGAGCGCGCGGTGGACACCATGACCTACACCCGCGCCGAGGTGGAGCGCATCGCCCACCTGGGTTTCCAGATCGCGCGCGGCCGGCGGGGCAAGGTCACGTCGGTGGACAAGGCCAACATCCTGGCCTGCTCGCGCCTGTGGCGCCGGACCGTCGAGGCGGTGGCACGCGAGTACCCAGACGTGACCCTGGAGCACATGCTGGTGGACGCAGCGGCCATGCACCTCATCCGGCGGCCCCGCGATTTTGACGTGCTCCTCACCGAAAACCAGTTCGGCGACATTCTCAGCGACGAGACGTCGGTGCTGGTGGGGTCGATGGGCATGTTGCCTTCGGCCTCGCTGGGTGAAGGACGCTTTGGCCTGTACGAGCCAATCCACGGCTCTGCGCCGGACATCGCCGGGCAGGGCATTGCCAACCCGCTAGCGGCCATTCTCAGCGCGGCCATGCTCCTGCGCCACTCGTTGGGGCGCGAGGCAGAGGCGCAGGCGGTGGAGGATGCCGTGACTGCTGTTCTTGACGCCGGACATCGTACGCCGGACATCGCCGGACCGGGCCAGCTCACGGTTACGACGTCACAGATGGGCGACCTGGTCGTCCAGGCGCTGATCCAGTGAACCATAGTTGTCGATTAGAACCTGTCATGTGGCAACGCTGCCACGACCAAGACATGGACCGTCATGCACGATCCTCGCAGCGGATCATTGCGCCAGCCGGCGCCGGCCAACGGGGGCCAAGCACGAACCAAAGACGAGTGCACATCTGAACATCGTCGCCAGTCACGTGCCCGACCGTTCCCGTGGCTGACCGTAAACCAAGGCAATTCCAAGAAAATGATCGTCCCAGTTGAATCATAGATCAAGTGCGCTCCGGCGGAGATTGGTGCATTGCAGGGGGATTGCTTAAGCTTTTCCTCTTGGCCGGCAATTATTTCTCTGTCAGAGTTACTTGCTCGCTGGCAAATTCTGGGACAATTCAAATCTGGAAAAGCCCAAATCGCTGAGAGGTGAAGAGACATGACGGTGATTCTGTATGATACCACTCTGCGCGACGGCACGCAGCGCGAGGGCATCTCGTTTTCCATGGACGACAAGCTCAAGATCGCCCGGCGGCTGGATCGCCTGGGCATCGCCTACGTCGAGGGAGGTTGGCCCGGCTCCAACCCCAAGGACATGGCATTCTTTGAGCGAGCGTCCGAACTGCGCCTGAAGCAAGCGGTGGTGACGGCCTTTGGCAGCACCCGGCGCGCCGGCGTGGCACCAGAGGATGACGCCAACATCCAGGCGCTGGTGACCGCCGGCACGCCGGCTGTCGCCATGTTTGGCAAGAGCTGGGACCTGCACGTCCTCCACGTGCTGAACACCACCCTGGAAGAAAACCTGCGCATGATCGCCGACAGCGTGCGATACTTCAAGACGCTGGGACGCGAGGTGATCTATGACGCGGAGCACTTCTTTGACGGCTACCGGGCCAATCCGGCCTACGCGCTGCAAACGCTGGCCGCCGCCGCCGAAGCCGGTGCCGACGTGCTGGTCCTGTGCGACACCAACGGCGGCTCGCTCCCGTCTACGGTGGCCGACGTTGTCACGACGGTGCAGCGCGCCACCACTACCCCCCTGGGCATCCACGCCCACAATGACGGCGAGATGGCCGTGGCCAACTCGCTGGCTGCCGTGGAGCACGGCGCTGTCCACGTGCAGGGCACCATCAACGGCTATGGCGAGCGCTGCGGCAACGCCAACCTCTGCTCTGTCATCCCGGCCCTCAAGCTCAAAATGAGCCACGACTGCGTCACCGACAAGCAGTTGCGAGCCTTGACCGAGATGGCCCGCTACGTCAGCGGGCTGGCCAATCTCAACCTGTACCCGCACCAGCCCTACGTGGGCAACAGCGCGTTTGCGCACAAGGGGGGCATGCACGTCAATGCCCTGGTCAAGTGTGAGGAGAGCTACCAGCACATGGACCCGGGACTGGTGGGCAACCACAAGCGCGTCGTTGTCTCCGAGCTATCGGGCAAGAGCAACATCGCCTACAAGGCGCAAGAGTTTGGCCTGGAGTTGGACGAGAGCAGCGAAAAGGCTCGCCAGGTCTTGCAGCACATCAAAGAGCTGGAAAACCAGGGGTTCCAGTTCGAGGGAGCCGAGGGCTCGGTGGAGCTGCTCATCCGGCGCACGCACGCGGACTATGCCGTGCCGTTCGAGTTGCTGGACTTTCACGTGCTGGTGCGCAACAGCCACAACGGTCACATGGCCGCCGAGGCCACGGTCAAGGTGCGCGTGGGCGACCAGGTGATCCACACCGCGGCCGATGGCAACGGCCCGGTCAATGCCCTGGACGTGGCAGTGCGCAAGGCCCTGCTGCCGTTTTACCCCGGCCTGGCCGACGTACATCTGATGGACTACAAGGTGCGTACCCTGAACGGCGGGGCCGGCACGGCAGCGCAGACCCGGGCAGTCATTACCTCCACCAACAGCCATCGCACCTGGAGCACCGTGGGCTGCTCGCCCAACATCCTGGAGGCCAGTTGGCAAGCCCTGGCCGATTGCCTGGAGTATGCCCTGCTGCCCGGCGTTGCGCCGGCCGAAGACGAGGAACTGGCCCTGTTGCCGGTGATGGAAGGCGCGACAGCTGCCGAAACCGCAAAGATTTGCCTGGGCAACCGGTGCATCGAGGATTCTGCGCTGCCCTCGCACAAGCTCGCGCGACAGTTTCTCGCGCTGCTTCATCTGGTAGACCCGCTGGAAGAGCGGTTGCAAGAGGGCCGGACGCTCATCAACGAGCGGCTAGACAGCTTTTCGCCCCAGGAACCCGAGATCCTGCGCGCGGTGCGCGACCGGGCCCGCAAAAAGCTGCCCCTGTCATTGCCGGGTCATTAGCCCGGGCCTGCACATTCCTTTCCCAAACTCAATGGGCGCCTCTGGCGCCCATTTGACGTTGATTGGGCTACCGGCAACCTGGTTGGTTTGTCATGGTGAGACTGGATGTGATATAATAGCAGGTGATCGGCCTGCCGGTTCCCCCAACAAGCTCTCGATTCCTGGCATGACGGGTGAGTCAATGACCGAAATCGCCAAGCTCGAACAAGCCATCGCCGCCCTGGAAAGCCAGCGGGCGATCCTGGGCGACGCCGTGGTAGACGCATCCATCGCCGCCTTGCACGAGAAACTGGTTACCTTGCGGGCCAGCGCGCCTGCGTGGGAGCACGGCCGGGGCGAGCAGCAGCGCAAGCTGGTCACCATCCTCTTTGCCGACATTGCCAGCTCGACCGAGATGAGCGCGCACCTGGATCCGGAGGACGCGCTGGCGATCATGGGCGGCGCGCTGGAGCAGTTTGAGACCGTCATCGAGCAGCACGAGGGCGCGGTCGTTCGGTTCCTGGGCGATGGATTGCTGGCCATCTTTGGCTTTCACGCGGCTAGGGAGGACGACGCGGAGCGGGCGGTGCGGGCCGGGCTGGGGATACTGGAGACCGCGCAGCAGTATGCGCAGCAAGTGGAGGACCGGTGGGGACTGGCCGGCTTTGGCGTGCGAGTGGGCCTCAACACCGGGCTGGTGCTGCTGGGCGAGGTGGGTGCTGCGCACGAGATTACTGCCATGGGTGACGCCGTGAATCTGGCGGCCCGGATGGAGCAAAATGCCCCGGTGGGTGGCCTGTTGATCTCGCACGATACCTATCGTCACGTGCGGGGGCTCTTTGACGTGCGCCCGTTGGAGCCGCTGGCGGTCAAGGGCAAGGCCGAACCGGTGCAGGCCTATCTGGTCGTGCGAGCCAAGCCGCGCGCGTTCCGGCTGATGACCCGGGGCGTGGAAGGCGTCGAGACGCGCATGATCGGCCGCGCCGCCGAAATGGCGCATCTCCAGAACGCCTTGCACACCACGATCGCGACCGGCCGTTTGCGCGTCGTGACCATCGTGAGCGAGGCCGGGCTGGGCAAGAGCCGCCTGCTGTACGAGTTCCAGAACTGGCTGGACTTGCAGCCGGAGAATCTTCGGCTCTTTCGCGGTCGCGCGAGCCAGGAGATGCAGCGCTTGCCCTATGCCTTGCTGCGCGACGTGTTCTCCTTTCGCTTCCGGATGGCCGACAGCGACCCGCTGGCCGTGGCGCGGGACAAGCTGGTGCACGGCATCGCCGGGTTCATGGGTGAGGACCCCGAGGTCGAGATGAAGGCACACTTTATCGGTCATCTCATTGGGTTGGACCTGTCGGCGAGCCCGCACCTGAGCGGTATCCTGGACAACACACAGCAGATCCGTGACCGGGCGTTGCACTATCTGGCCCAGTTCTTCACGGCCGTGGCCCGCGAGCGCAGCGAGGCCGCGGTGGTGCTTCTGCTGGAAGACCTGCATTGGGCCGACGACGACTCGCTGGATGCCCTGGTGTATCTGCTGTCCGCGTGCGACCGCATTCCACTCCTTCTGGTTGTTGCCGCGCGCCCTCCACTCTTTGACCGTCGGCCGACCTGGGCGCAGGGATTGGATGCGTACACCCGGCTGGACCTGGCGCCCCTGTCCAAAGACGACAGCCGCGCCCTGGTGGAAGAGATCCTCAAAAAGGCCTCGGAGGTGCCGCAGGCGCTGCGGGAGCTGGTGGTGAGTGGCGCAGAGGGCAACCCGTTCTATGCCGAGGAGCTGATCAAGATCCTCATCGACGAGCAGGTCATCATCCCCGGTGAAGATCTGTGGCGGGTGATGCCGGATCGCCTGATTCAGGTGCGCGTGCCGCCGACGCTGACCGGCGTGCTGCAAGCCCGGCTGGACAGCCTGCCGCCCATCGAGTACGAGACGCTGCAACGCGCCTCGGTGGTTGGGCGGGTGTTCTGGAACCAGGCCGTGGCCTTTCTCGGCTCGACCTCGCCGGAGCACCCGGTCCAGTCTCTCACCTCGGCCATGATCGACGCGGCCGTGCACGCCCTCCACCGTCGGGAACTCGTCTTTCAACGCGAGACGTCGGCGTTTGCCGGGACCGACGAATACATTTTCAAGCACACCATGCTGCGAGACGTGACCTATGAGACGGTTCTGAAAAAGCAACGGCGCGTCTACCACGCGCAGACGGCTCAGTGGCTGGTGGAACACAGCGGCGAGCGGGCCGACCAGTATGCCGCGCTCATTGCGGAGCATTACGAGCAGGCCGGCGAAATCGCCTCGGCGGCGGCGTGGTACGGACGGGCCGGGGCACAGGCGCAAGCGGCCTATGCCCCTGATGCCGCCATCGGCTATTATCGCAAGGCATTTGATTTCACCGCCCAGTTGGGTGGTACGCCCGCACTCGCGTGGTACACGGGTCTGGGTACGGCCTTGCGCGCGCGGGCGCGATACGCGGAGGCGGTCGACGTATACACCAGTCTGTACCAGGCGGCGGGGGCGGTCGGGGATACGGTGATGCAGGCCCGGGCCTGGAACGAGACCGCCGGCGTGCAGAATATCCAGGGCAACCCTCACGCCGCGTTAGAGAGCGCCGAGCGAGCGGAGGCGCTGGCCCGGATAGCTGTCTCAAAGCGAGACACCGACGCGGCGCAGCTGGCCTGGGCCGCTGCGCTGCTCTGGAAAGGCTGGACGTTGTATCGTATGGGAGATGCCTCCGGGGCGCTGACCTGGGGCGAGCAGGGATTGGCGCACTGTGAAAAGCTGGGGCCTCGCAGCGAGTGGGCGCGCGGCCTGAATCTGCTGGGCATGGCCCACCTGGTGTTGGGCCACTTTGAGCAGGCTATCCAGTATGCAGAACGAACGTTGGCCGCCTATCGGGAGTTGGGCGACCGGCTGGGCGAAGGGGCGATATTGAACAACCTGGGGGCCATCGCCTATTTTCGCGGCGAGTATGCCACGGCCCTGACGCGCTACCAGGAGGCACTGGACATTGCCCGGGAGACGGGGAGCCGGCTGGGAGAGGTGGTGGGTCTCAGTAACCTGGGCGGGGCGCGGGTCGGGCTGGGCGACTATGCCGCAGCGGAACAAGATTTGCGACAGGTCATCGCCACAGCCGGGGTGGCCGGGGCTTCCTTCCTCTCCGAGACCTATCGCTTCCTGGCCGAAGCGTGCCTGGGGCAGGGCAAGGTGACGGAGGCACTGGACGCGGCGCAACAGGCGTTGGCCCACGGGCAGGAGGCCGGGAACAAGGAACTCATCGGTGGGGCGTGGCGAGTACTGGGCCAGGTGCGGGGTCGCCAGTCAGAAGGGGCCGATGTGGACAGCGAGACCGGGCCGGCGGGTTGTTTCCGAGAGAGTCTGCGCATGTTCACCGAGATGGGGGCTGAGGCGGAGCGGGCGCGGACGCTGCGCGAGTGGGGGAGGTACGAGATAGAGAGTGGAGATAGAGAAGGAGAGGGAGGGAGGGAGAAGGGGCGGGAGATGTGGGAGGAGGCGCGCGGGATTTTCGAGCGACTGGAGCTGCACGCAGAGGTGGAGCGGATGAATCGCCAGAGGGCCAGCCTGCCGGCATGATGGCTGCGTCAGGGCCTAACCCGTGGAGTTCTTGTACAACGAGCAAGAATTCCCAGAAGCGTTATCTTGGTTGGCTCTGGTTTATCCATTTTAGGGGGAATGAATCAATCTGGAGGGTGTCAACATGAGCTTGTTGCAAGTCGAGATGGTGGATCAGGTGGCGGTGGTCAAGCTGGATCACGGCGTCACCAATGCGCTCAGTCGCCAACTGGTGGCTGAGTTGGGCGATGCACTGAACCAGGTGAGACAGGACCCGGCGGTGCGGGGTCTGGTTCTGAGCAGTGTGGGCGACCGGTTCTTTTGCATTGGGTTGGACCTGCCCGACGTCTATGACCTGCCCCGGGACGAATTCGCGGACTATTTTCGGGCCTTTGGCCGGGTCTGCATGGACCTGTACACGCTGCCCAAGCCTACCGTGGCGGCCCTGACCGGGCACGCGTTGGCCGGCGGCTGCATCCTGGCCCTGTGCTGCGACTATCGCTTGATGGCCGAGGGTCGCAAGCTGATGGGCCTCAACGAGGTCAAGTTGGGCGTGCCGGTGCCGTATCTGGGGGACTGTATCTTGCGCCAGTTGGTGGGTGCACGCCACGCCCGCGAGGTGACGGGCACCGGCGAGTTTTTCCCGCCAGAGGAGGCGCTGTGCCTGGGCCTGGTAGACCAAGTGTTGCCTCCCGCCGAGGTGCTGCCACAGGCCATCGCCAAGGCCCAGGCCCTGGGCGCGCTGCCCGCGGCCGCGTTTGCCATGATCAAGCGCAACCGCACCGAGCCGGTGACCCAGCAGTGGGACGCCCACCTGACAGCGCGTGACGAGGCCATGCTGGACCTGTGGTACGCGCCAGAGGCCCGGGCGTTGCTCAAGGCGGCCCGAGAGAAATTCTGACGCACCGAACGCCAGTCATCGATAGAAACCCCCGAGGCTTCTCAAACCTCGGGGGTTTGCTTGTGGTCAGGGCTGCTTGAGGACCAGCGGCAGGTAGAGGCGCGCCAGCGGCGGGGCCTGCGATCCCAGGTGAACCTCGTCGAGCCAGGCTACGGCACCGGCCGACGACGCCCGAGCGTCGTCATCAACCTGAAAGTACAGCGTCACGGTGCCGGTGATGGGCAGGTCGGCGGTGACATAGGCCCACGGGGTGGCGGTGCTCACCTTGGTCACGGTGACGGCCGAGGCGCCGGCCACCCAGGCCCGGAACGTGTCCGAGGGCACGGTGGGGCTAAAGGCATAGGCAAAGGACAGCGTGGGCGAGATGAGCGCGTCGGTCAGGACGACGGTCTGGCTGAGGATGGAGCGTCCCGCCGCGCGACCCAACTGGACGGCCCACGGTCCGGTGTGCGCGGGCGTCGTCACGGTAGGCGGCGTGTCCCCGCCGACCGACCAGCCGGCCAACGGGTCGGCCCCGGTGAAATCGCCGTTGTGCACCACGTCGTCGGCCGGGGGCAGCAGCAGCTCCAGGCCGGTCACGTGCCTCTGCACGTCCACGTTGGTCATGGGCGGCAGCGGGGCATAGCTGGCAGCGCCCAGGGCCGGCGTGACGACGAGGGTATAGGTGCCGGTGGCTGGCACGGCGCACCAAAAGTCGCCGGCGGCGCCGGTGGTGGCGGTAGCCACCAGGCTGCCGGTCAGCGTGACCAGGGCGCCGGGGACGCCGTGGCTGCGGCCGTCGCCGTTGTCGGCGCTGCGGTTGTTGACCACGTGCCCGACCACGGACCAGGCGGCAACTGTGATCTGGGCGTCGGGCGTGGCCGGGTACTGTTCCACCCAGCCCCAGACGCGGCCCTCATTGGTGCCGCCGGTGGCGTCGTGGGCGCGGCAGCGAAAGGCATACGTGTCCCCCGGCTCCAGGTTCACCGGGCTACCGGCCCCAAACGTGGCCGAGGTCGCCAGGGTGTTGGTGAGCCACGTGGTCCAGTTGCCGCCGTTTGTCTGGTATTGCACGTCATAGGAATAGGCCACCGGCGGGCTGGCGGGCGGAACCGGGCCGGTGGCGCTGGCCGCGTCCGGTATCAGCAGCTCCCAGAACACCGGGAACGCATCGGCGGTGGTGGTGGCCGGCAGCGGCACCACACGGGAGGTGTTGGTCGTCGTCACCGGCGAGGGGTAGAGCCGGGCCTCGTCCCATAGGGCCTGGCAGTCGTTGCTGGGCCAGCGGTTGTTGATGTGGATGAACAGGGTGGTGGTGGGCGTTTCGGCAGTGAACGACAGGTAGGCGAAATAGGCCCGACGGTCGCGAAAGTCCTCGGCGCCGCGAAACAGCCCGGGGTCCAGCCAATCGTCGCCGCCCCACAGGTCCACGGCCAACTGCTTGCCAATGTTTTCACGGTCGTCTGGCGGGGTGTTGATCACGCCATAACTGCTGAGGATCCACAACTGGTACGTGTACGCGTCGCCGGGCGTCAGGCCGCCCACGGTCTGGTAGAGACCGCATTGATAGCTGCTATAGGTGGACCAGACCCACTGGCTGGGGAACCCATCGCGGCATTCCTCATAGTTGGGCCGGAACTCGGGCACCACGGGGTCGTACCCATCGACAAAGGGCGTCCAGTGCTCGGCCACGTACTCGGCCCGGCCGTCGATGTGCCAGGTGATGTATGGTTCGCTAAAACTGCCGTTGCGGAGGGTGGGTACGTCCTGGCCGGTTGCGCCGGGCACGAGCACCATGCTCAGGATGAGCATGGTCAGCAACCCAATACGCGCGGTTTTCCCGCTCATGGTATCATCTCCTGGGCCGGGCGCGTGTTGCCCTGGAGCAGTCGCGCCTGCATGATGTGTTCGCCGGCCGTATAGTCGCCGCGCTGGGCGTAATAGTCGGCCAGGGCCAGGTGTGACCGGATCTGGCCGGGCACGTCGCCGGCACGGCGGCTGGCCCACAGGGCCGTCTCGGCATAGGCGATGGCCTGCGCCAGGTTGCCCTGGTCGTGATGGATAGCTGCCAGCACGCGATAGACGTCGCCCACCACGTCGTCATGGCCGGCCGGCGGCAGAAGGGCCAGGCCGCGCTGGCAGGTTGCCAGGGCCTCGTCGTGGTGGCCCCGGCGCTGGTGGATCTGGGCGATGCGGGCCAGCAGCCGACCCTGCCACGCGGACGCTGGCGACGCGGGCACTGGTGACGCGGACGTCGCATCGTCGGGGAGCCCGTCGAGACCGCGCTGCAAGGCCGCCAGCGCGGCCTCCAGATGGCCTTGTTGCTCGTAGGCATGGGCCAGCCAATAATAGACCTGGGCCTGATACACCGGGACATCTGGCCCGGGCTGGTTCTGCAGGTCGGCCAACAGCCGGTCATAGGTCGTCAGCGCTCCGTCGTCATCGCCCAGGTGGGCCTGGGCGCGCCCCCGGCTCACGTGCAGGGCGACCAGGTCGGCCGGGGGCATGTTGGCCGGCGCGACCGACAGCGCGGCCAACTGACCGAGTTGCTTCGCCAGCGGCCCGGCCTGGCCGGTCTCCAACAGCGCGTCGACATAGGTCAGCAGCAGCCGCGTGGCCTGGGGCACGTCGCCAGCGGCGGCGTGGTGGTGCGCGGCCTGGAGAGGCTCGGCACGCGCTTCATAGGCCAGTGCCGCCCGCCGATGCGCGCCATCTCGGGCTGAGGGCTGGCCGGCGAGCAGCGCGTAGCAGAACTCGCGCACCAGGGGGTGCATGGTCAGTGCGGTTCCCTCGGCGGTTTCTTCCAGGATGTGCTGGTTCACCAGCCGATACAAGAGCGCGCGCGCGGCCTGGTCGGGCTGGTCGAGCAGGGCCACGGCTACCTCGTAAGGTATGGGGGGCCGGCCAGCCGACAGGGTAAGGAGCGCCTCTTGGTCCTGGGGCGAACCGGCGCGCAGGACATTGTCCATCAAGTACGCATACACGGACCGCTGGCGCGGCATTTCGGCGAGCGCGGCTTGGCAGCGGCGGGCCAGGTCGGCCGGGCCGCTATCGGCATCGCCCAGGCTGGCGGCGAACAGGCGCAGCAGGTGTGGATAGCCCTGGGTGCGCTGGTAAAGGTCGGCAAACAGGGCTGGCGGCAAGGGCGGCCGGCCCATTTGCTGCCAGAGGACGGCGGCATCGGGCTGGGATAGGCCGCCCAGGGCCGGCCAGGTGGGTTCGGTCATAAACGGGAGCTGGTGGCGGCTGAGGATGAGCAGCTTGTAGCGACCGGCGCCGGCCCATAGGGCTTGCAACAGGGAGCGCAGTGCCGGGTTCTCATCGACCACGTGGACATCGTCCAGGCACAGGAGCGCGTCCCGGCATGGCAGCGCGGCCAGCAGGCGGCCGACGGTCGGCCCCAGTGGGCCGGCCTCGCCGAGCGCTGGCGCCTCGTCCAGGCCCAGGAACAGGCCGATTGCCTGGACCACGGAACTGATGTCGTCGTTGAGATCGGGCCGAAAGGTGTACCAGAAGGCGGATTCGGGGCGCTGCCGGGCCAGCGTGGCCCCCAGCGCCGTCTTGCCCACGCCGGGCGGTCCCTGGATCACGGCCCGCCCTGACTCGTTCAACCGTGCGTTATAATGGGTCAGCTCCGGGGCGCGCCCGACAAAGCCCCGGATGACGGGGATGGCCTCGCTGCCGGCCGCCGCCCCGGCCGGCAGCGAGGCCGGCGTGCTCAGGGCGGTCAATGCCTGGGCCAGCGCCGCGATGGCCCGGCGCTGCTCGCGATAGAACGTGGTGCGGCTCAGGTACAGGCGGCGCATCACCGTGTCGTTGTCATGGCCCTGCCAGTAGGTATCGTGCAGCAACAGGTACTGCCGCCAGCGCCGGTCTCGCAGTTGCGGCGACCCGGCCGGGCGCAGCGCCTCTAGGGCCTCGGTGAGCACCTGGCGCAGGGCTTGCGCCAGGTCCAGTGTCGCGGTCAGGTCGGCTTGGTCTCGGGCCAGGCGTTGCTGGACCAGGGACAGTTCTACCAGCGGTGATTGGGCGAGGCGGTCCGGGTCCCACAGACGCCGTAGGGCGTCGTGCAGGTCCGGGCGCCAGTCGCGAGAAGTGGTCATGGCGACCTCTGGTTGCGCCGGGCGAGCGTTCACGCGCCCAGCAGCGGCCCGGTGATGCGGGCCAGTTCGTGCACGCCGTGCAGCAGGCTGTCGCGCTGCTGCGTCTCGCTCAGCAGGCTGAGCAGTTGGAGCAGCAGGTTCATCAGGTTCAGATACAGATCCACGGTGATGCGCATGGCATTGTCCCAGGTATTGGGACCGGTAGCAGCGCGGGCAAAGTCGTACAGGATATAGACGCTAAAGATCAGCGTGCCGATGATGCTGGTGATGATGCGAGCCGTGCTGCCCAGGCGAAAGAGCATGACCACGGCCATCAATCCCAGCAGGCCCAGCAGCGCCAGGAGCAGGATGAACCCCAGCGGGCTGTTAGTGATATAGCCCCCCAGGGCATAGCCCACGGCGCCGGCCCCGGCGGCGACGGCGCTGGTCGCCACAAAGGCAAAGGCCACCGTCTGCCAGCCGAGCGATTTGTTATAGTAGTTCAGGGCTGGCCCCAACGTGAGGCCGGTCATGAACGTAAAGGCGAACATGAGCACCAGGGCCAGACCGGTGGTTCCGGACCACGAGACGCAGCCAAAGATGCCAAACATGACCAGCGCGGCGATGGTCAGCACGATGATGGTGGTCTTGTTCTTGATGTTGCGCCCCAGCCACGCGCCCAGTCCGCCCAGGGCGATGCTGGGCGCCAGGAGCAAGAACACCTTGCCAATGAGCGGTAGCGAGTCTAGCATGTTTTTCTCTTTCTGTGGGGCAATTACGCGGACCTGCAATTCTGGCTTTTCTGACCGTTGACCACCGACCGCAGACCGCTAAAGGTGGTCGTCGGTCGGCTGTCGGCGGTCGCAGTTGTAATCAGGGTAGTGGCCGGGCAATCGTCCTATGGGTATGGCTCGATGCGATAGAGCACGCCAGAGGCGTGGTCGCTGCTGCTAAAGAGAGGCACGTCCAGCCAGGCCGCCGGCGTTACGCGATAGTGGGTCTGGGCATAGCGCAGGGCGTCGTGGGTCTCGGCGCCATCGTGGAGCAGGTACACCGGCGTACCCCGGTCGAACAAGCCCTGGCAAAACGCGGCAAACTCGGCCTGGGACCAGAACCCGGGGCGATAGGTCATGCGCTGGCTGTATAGCACGATGGGACCGCCATTGAGGCTGCTGCCAACGGCGGCGCCGGCCGGGGTCAGGGCCCCCAGATCGTCAAAGGCGGCGCGTTGGGCCGGGGTGAGCCCTCCGTAGCCGGCCCAATGGGGCCGCACGGGCTTCATCAGCCAGGTGCGCGATGATAGTGCGAATATTGCGAACGCGATAAGGCCGGCGCGGGCGACCAGCCACCGATGATTGCCCAGAGTCTCGTGACGAACAACCCAGCGCAGGGCAGCCGCCAGCCCCAGGCCGGTGAGCACGGCCGCCACCGGAAAGGCCGAGAGCAGGTCGCGGGTCTTGACGAAATAGTAGGGCGCGTGGACGGCCAGCAAAAGCGCCACACCGGCCAGCAGGATGAGCAGGGCATGGCGGCGCTCGCGCCACAGGACCCAGGCCCCGGCCAGGGTAAAGGGCAGCACCCAGCCAAACTCGTGCTGGCTGAGGAACGCGGCGCCCAGGAGTCCCAGGCTGCCGGGGATATTGTGCAAGGCAAAGGCGGCCAGTTCGCCCGACTGCTCCGGCTGGAACGGGTTCCCAAAAGCAGCCCAGTGGTAGAACAGGTCCGGCAGCGCCACGACCAGGGCCGCAAGTCCGGCCAAACCGACCAGGAAAACCCGTTTTCTGGGAGAAAACGGGTTTCTGGCCGGCCACGCCAGGGCTGCCGTCAGCGGCAGCAGGGCCACCTGCGTGTGCCGCACCAGATAGGCCAGGCCCAGCATCAGGCCGGCCAGGGCCGCGTCGCGGAGCCGGCCAGTCCGCACGCCCCGAATCACGAATAGCAGGAACAGCGTGGTGGCGAGTTGCGCCGCCGCGTCGCCCATGGGCACCAGGAGCCGGTCGATCTGCTCGTAGGAGGTGCCCAGGAGAAACACGGCTCCGGCGATGGCCAGTAGCCGGTAGCCCCGCGACCAGCCGCGCGCCCGGCAAGGTCCACCGGACGTTGTCACTTCCCAGGCCAGGGCCGCTGTTGCCAGGAGGGACAGCAGACCCACGACCGGCGTCGTCAGGTAGAGCCCCAGCTCGCCCAGGAGCAGATAGCCCAGGGCGATGGGCACCGCGCCGCCAAAGGGCCAGGAGCTCACCGCGCGTCCAGTGCCGTCGATGAGGTTGTAGCCAATGGGCGTGGTCGGCGCCGGGTCAATGGGCAGGTCGGTCACCAGCGCCGGCAGGCGAAACGTGTGAATGGGGTGTCCCTGCGTCGCCAGGTCCACGGCCATCTGGGCGTAGCCATAGGGGTCGCCGGCCGTGACGCCAGTGGCGACGTGAGTGACATAATCGGTGGTGGTCCACAGGGCCGTGCCGATGAGCAGCACCGTTGCTGCGCCGGGCAATAACCACCGACGTTGCCCTCGGGTCGTCAGCACCAGCGCCGCCTCCATCAGCAGCACGTAGATGAACACCGCCCAGGCGTTGGCCTCCAGGTTGAAAAAGGCCATACCCAGGTCGGGCAAGGTAAAGGGCTGGATGATGGGGGGAATGAGCTTGAGCAGCACAAAGGCCACGCGGTAGGCGATGACGATGGCATAGAGCGCAGCCAGCGGGGTGAGAATGAGCGGGTAGTGGGAAAAGGGTCGGGCTGCCCGGGGACACAGGAGCCGCGGGATGGCCAGGGCGACGAGGGACATGGCGGCCAACGGGAGGGCCAGGATGTAGGGTTGGCCCAGGAAGCGGTAGACCAGGGTGAGGCCGGCCAGGTGCGCGACCAGCAGGGCCAGGGCCACCAACGCCGGCAGCGCGGCATCGTCCGAGGTGGGACAAAGGGCCAGGAGGCGCAGTTGGGTTCGCAGCCAGCCACGCCGGCCGGCCTGGCCGAGCAGCCACAGGGCCGGGGGCAGTGCCGCCAGGATCAGGCCGCCCAGGAGCAGGGCGCGCATGGATAGCACCGGTATGGCGAGCAGTCGTGCGCCGGCCAGGGCGGCGCACCCGGCGCACAGGCCGGCCTCGCTCAACCACAGGGTGCGGGGAATCTGGCCGGAGGCGGCCCGGCGCCACCCGGCGAACGCGGTGACGCCGGCAGTCAGGAGCAGCACCAGTCCCAGGATCAGCAGGCCAGTGGCAGTGAGGCCCGTGGCCGGGCCGGGGATGGGGTCAAAGAGGCGTTGTGGGTCGAGCAGGCGCTGGAGAACGGACATGGTGGCTCCACCCTCACCCCGGTTTGGCTCCCCACGGCGAGGGGATGGGGGTCAGCGGAAAAAGCGATACTGGATGAGCGTCCACAGGGCCGGCCAGCCATCGCGCCACGGCGAGAGCTTGCGGATGATGCGCGGCGCGTACGAGATGGGTACCTCGTGGATGGTGTGCCCGGCCTTGATGATCTTGGCCGTGATCTCGGGTTCCATGTCAAAGCGGTTCGCTTGCAGGTCTAGCGTCTGGGCGATGGGCATGGCGATCATCTTGTAGCACGTTTCCATGTCTCGCAGGTGCGTGCCATAGAGCACGTTGGTGGCCCAGGTGAGAAAGTGGTTGCCAAAGCGCCGCATGAACGCCTGATCGTCCAGTTGTCGCGCGCCATAGACCACCTGGGCCTGCCCGCTGGCGATGAGCGCCCACAGCCCAGGAAAATCATAGGGGTCGTACTCCAGGTCGGCATCCTGAAAGACCACGGCGTCGCCGGTGGCGGTGGCCAGGGCCGTGCGGATGGCCCCACCCTTGCCCTGGTTGTGCTCGTGCTCGATGACGCGCAGGCCCGGCACGTCCATTTTCGCCAGTAGTTCCCGGGTGCCATCGGAGGAGCCATCGTCCACCACAATGATCTCGATCTCGGAGCCAGGCCCCAGGTCCACGTCGGCCACCCGGCGGATCAGCTCCTCGATGGTTTCGTGCTCGTTGTAGGCAGGGATGAGGACAGAGAGTTTCTTCAAGTCATGCTCCTGGAGAGTGTCTGCACTGGCCGCATTATAGCCTATGTGTCGTCCTCTGGCAAGCCGGCGATCCACTGGCCCAGAAAGCGCCGGTCCTCGTCGGTCAGGGGGGCGTGGCGGAGCAGATCGGGCCGGCGCGCCCACGTGCGGCACAGGGCTTGCTGCCGGCGCCACCGTTCGATCTTGGCGTGATGGCCGGAGAGCAGCACGTCGGGCACGGGCCAGCCCCGGAACTCGGGCGGCCGCGTATAGTGGGGATATTCCAGCAGGCCGGCGCTGTGGCTGTCCTTGTCGGGGGCCGCCTCGTCGCCCAGGACGCCCGGCACGAGCCGGGACACGGCATCCACGATGATGAGGGCCGGCAGCTCGCCGCCTGTGAGCACGTAGTCGCCAATGCTGATCTCGTGCGTGACCAGGTGCTGGCGCACGCGCTCGTCTACCCCCTCATAGTGACCGCAGACCAGGACCAGCCGGCGGTGTCCGGCCAGTTCGCGGACCACGGCCTGGGTCAAGACCCGGCCCTGCGGCGTGAGGAGGATGATGGGCGGGCGCGGTTCGCTGTCGGTGAGCAGCGCTTCTACGGACCGAAAGATGGGCTCTGGTTTCATCACCATGCCGCCGCCGCCGCCGTAGGGATAGTCGTCGGCCACCAGGTGCCGGCCCTCGGCGTGCTCGCGGATGTCGTGGACCTGCACCTGGATGAGGCCCCGGTCGATGGCCCGGGCCAGGATGCTCTCGGCCAGCAGCGGGCGAATCAGGTTGGGAAACAGGGTCAAGATATCGAATTGCATAGGCTCTCCGATGCTATTGTACCACAAAGCGGCCCCGGTTGCCAACTTACATCGGCGGCAGGTTGTGGTATAATGGGCCTTGCGAACACCACGGTCGGTCCACGGAGGTGTGCATGGCCTTGCCTAGCTTTGTACGGAACGGGATCATCAAAGTCGCCAAGCAGGACGTTTTGGACTTTTTGGACGAATACGAAGAAGAACTCGTCCGGTATTTCCTGGAAGAGGTTCAGGTGCTAGATGACCGCATGGACGAGGAGCGGCTATTCATCGACATCCGCATGACCGCGTTGGGAGAAGAGTTGCTGCGGGCCGTCCTGCGGGCCCTTCGGCGCTTTATTGTCGATTTTGGCGAGGCCGATAAGGACGAGGATTGACAGACGCATGAGCAGTTCTTTACCGACCGGCGGGCTATCGCCCCGGGATCCGTCGCGGGCCCCCTCGCGCATCCGGGGTTTTTTCACCAGCATTGTGCGCCGCTATGATCGCATCAACCGGGTGATGAGCCTGGGGATGGACCTGGGCTGGCGCGAGGCGGCAGCGGACGAGGTGGCCGGCGCGCCGCCCGGCCTGGTGCTGGATGTGGGTGTGGGGACCGGCGACCTGGCGCTGGCCGTCTCCCGGCGTGGTCGCTGCATCGTGGGGGTCGATTTTTGCCGGCCCATGCTGCAAGCGGCCCGACCCAAGGTGGCAGACGTGTCCGTGGCCCTGGTGGAGGGCGACGCGTTGGCGCTGCCGGTGCCCGATGCCTCGTACGCGGCGGTGATGGCCGGGTTCTCGCTGCGCAACGTGGCCGACCTGGACCGGGCGCTATGCGAGGCGTATCGGGTGACACGGCCCGGGGGCCGGTTCGTGAGCCTGGAGATGTGCCCGCCCCGGCGCTGGCGCTGGGCGCACTGGCTCTATCAGCAGGTGGCGATGCCGGTCCTGGGCGCGTGTTTTGGCGGAGCCGTGTCGGCCTATCGCTACCTCCCGGTGTCCATCCAGACGTTCCCTGACGCCGAGGGGCTGGTCCAGCGCATGGAGGCGGCCGGCTGGTGGCAGGTGCGCTATCGGACCCTGGGCCTGGGGGCTGTGGCGGTGCACGTGGCGACAAGACCTCATTGACTTCTCGCCAGCGCATAGTCGACCAGGGACCACAATACCTGCCGGGCGTCATTGTCGGGCAGCGTGGTCAGTGCGGCCTGGCTGCGCCGGGCGTGGTCGCGGGCTTCTGTTAAGGCCAATTCGATGGCGCCGGACTGGCAAATGACCGCGCTGGCGGCGCGCACGTGGGCCGTGCAGCGCTGGCCGGCCAGCACGGCGCGGACCGGGTCATCGGCCCCGGCCTGTTCCAGGTGGTAGATGATGGGCAGGGTGATGAGACCCTGGCGCAAATCGCTGCCGACCGGCTTGCCCAGCCGGTCCTGATCGCCCACCAGGTCCAGCACGTCATCCACGATCTGGTAGGCCAGGCCCAGTTCGCGCCCGAAAGCATCCAGGGCTGCGAGTTGCGCGTCGCTGGCCCCGGCCAGCAGCCCGGCCATCTCGGCTGATGCGGCCAGGAACGCGGCCGTCTTGGCCTCGATGCGTCGGACATATTCCTCGCGGTTGCCAGACTGACTCTGCGCGGTGACTGACTGGCGGATCTCCCCGGCGCACATGGCCCGCAGCACGCCGGCATAGACCTGGAGGAGGCGCGGTTGCCCCAGGTCGGCTATCAGCGCGATAGACTGGGCCAGCAAATAGTCGCCGGCCAGGACGGTGGCCCCGGTGGGCCAGACGGTGTGCAGCGTGTGGCGGCCCCGACGTTCAGCCGCGTCGTCCACCACATCGTCATGGATGAGCGTGGCGGCGTGCAGTAGGTCCAGGGCCGCGGCCAGGCGATAGACTGACGTCAGCGGGGCGCCCATCATGTGCCCGGCCAGGACCGCCAGCGCGGGCCGCAGTTGCTTGCCGCCACTCACCGCGTGGCGGAGTGCCGTGCCCAGCGGCTCGGTCGCGTCGGCCAGCGCGTCCTGGGTGACGCGCTCTACCTGCGCCAGTTCCGGGCGAATGGGTTCCAACAAGTCATCGAGTAACAAGGTGCTCATCCGATTTCTGGTGCCTGGGCGACCTCCGGGGTTTTGCGAGCCTCGGAGGTCTGTTCCTGGTTGGCATGGATAAAGCACGAGGGGTCTTCGGCCAGAAGGTTGCCGGTGACGGCCAGTGTCCGGCCCCGGCAGCCGCCGCACAGCTTGCGATACTCGCACTCGCCGCAGCGTCCTTGCAGCCGGTGCTCCCGGTCTCGCAGGTCCTGGAAAATGGGGGCATCGGCCCAGATGGTTTTGAACGGTGTCTCGCGCACGTTGCCGCAGGGCACCTCGATAAAGGGGCAGGGCCAGACCTCGCCGTTGGGCTTTATGTATACAAAGCCGCGCCCGGCCGAGCAGCCGTGAAAGACGGTTTCCGCCAACCGCAGGAGCGGACCACCCCGGATGCCGTTTTGCTGGAGCAGGAAAGGCCAGTATTGCGGCCCGGCCACCGGCTCCATGATGGCCTGCGACACGCGCTGCGCCTGGGCCATAAAGCGGATCAGCCGTTCGTTGGCCCCCAGGTCCAGGGCAGCTTGTTCGATGGCGTGGCCCCGGCCCACCGGCACCAGTTGGTACATGATGAGGATAGCCGTCCCCAGCTCGTCCAGCAGGCCCATCAGCGACTCTAACTGGTCCAGGTTGTATTCCATGGCCGTGATGTTGATGTGCAGCGGGATACCGGCCCGGCGCAGGGCTTCGATACCCCGTAGCGCTGCGTCGAACGCGCCGGGCTGGTTGCGCACGTAATCGTGCGTGGCGGCGTCAAACCCGTCCAGGCTCACCGCCCCGATGGCGACTCCGTAGCGACGCAGGTCCCGGGCCACCGCGTCGTCGATGAGGGTGGCGTTGGTGGCGATGGTGTTGGTAAAGCCCAGCGCTTGTGAGTAGGCCAACAGCTCCATCAGGTCGCCGCGCATCAGCGGCTCGCCGCCGGTGTAGGCCATCATGCGAAACTCGCTCACCTCGGCCAGTTGGTCAAAGAGACGCTTGGCCTCCTGGGTGGTGAGTTCGTCCGGCGAGCGCTGGCCGCCGGAGGTGTGACAGTGGATGCAGCGCAGGTTACAGGCCGCCGTCATCTCCCAGACCGGGTGCGCCGGAAAGCCGATGCAGCCCTGGCCCCGGGACCCGGCCGCGCCGGGGATGCACTTGACGCCATAGTTGACCGCCCAATAGGGTAACTGGCGCCAGCGCACCAGCGCACTCATGTACAGCGCGCTTCCAAGCTGTCGCAGCAGCAGGCTCGGCGGCCACCAATAGGTCCGCACCTTGCGCGCGGGGCGCTCACCCCATTCCGATAGCCAATCGTTCATGCAGCCTCACAGATAGAATGTACGTAGGTCAAGTTGGCAACTTGACCTACGTCAGCAAGAAAGCCACGATATACACCGCCGTGGTACCCAGGTTCACCAGAATGGTGGCCCCGCAGAGCCGTTCCAGCGTGCCCCGGTCCCGCCAGCCGCCGCGCACCACGAGGGTCACCAGCACCACCGAGAGGGCCAGCACCGGCAGGTAGAGCAGCCCGGCCAGCAGCGGCACGCCCAGGGTCAGGGAAACCAGCATCCCGGCCCAGGCTCCCACGCCGGCGAATCCGTAGACAAGGGCGGCTCGCTCCGGCCCCAGACGCACCGTCAGGTTTCGTTTCCCGGCCTGCGCGTCGGCCAGATGGTCCGGGAACTCGTTGAGCAGGATCACGTTGAAAATGGTCAGGCCGATGGGGATGGACATCCAGTGGACCACCGGCGGAATGTCGCCGGCTTGCAGGTAATAGCCCACGGCCACCGGCAGCCAGCCGTAGCAAAAGGCGATCCACAGCTCGCCCAGGCCGGTGCTTACCCAACGCACCGGCCGTGCCGAGTAAAAGAACCCGCCCAGCAGGGCCACGGCCATAAAAGGCAGCGTCCACGGCCCGGTCCCGTAGCCAAACTGGAGGATGACGGCCACCCCGATGGCCAACGCCACGCTGACCAGCGAGGCCCACAGGGGCGCGCCCCGAGAGACCCGGCCTTGCTGTACCATCTGCGAGCCGCCGGCAAAGCGGCTGCCGCCCAGTTCCCCGGCGATGGTGTCCTCCTCATAGTCCCAGTACTCGCCGGCGAAATACGTCGCCAGCATCACCAGCACCACGCCGGCCACGCCCCACAGGCCCACGTCCCAGCGAAACGCGCCGGTCAACCGCCAGGCCAGCACCATTCCCAGGACAAAGGGTAGCACCCCCACGGAATGGAACGGCAGCCGGGCCAGGGCCAGCCAGGCGGATACTCGTTGGCCTATCGTGGACATGACACATTCTCCTCAGCTGAAGCGTTCATATCTATATCGTCACGGCCGGTGGAGCGGGTTTCACGCCGCGCGCGCCCGCAAACCATTGCCTGACTCGGCGATTTCTGGTACAATACCCCCGATCTCGCTGCGTGGAGGAACCGCGATATGAAGGATTCGCGACGACCGGGAACCGAGTTGCTGATGGAACTGGGCGCCTTTGCGATTTTGGTCGCCTCTGTCTCGCTGTTGTGGAGAGACAACCTGCTGCTGTTCATTGTGATGCTGATCGAATGTCCCATCGCGTTGATCCTGTGGCACGACCGGCTCACCGTCTGCTTTTTTCTCATCATCGGCGTGCTGGGCACCCTGGCGGAAGGGGTATTCATCCAGTTTGGCGTCTGGCAGTATAACAATCCCACCTTCCTGGGCGTGCCCCTGTGGTTCCCGTTGGCCTTTGGCACTACCGGTCTCATCGGGAGCCGGCTGGCCCAGACGCTTGTCGCCATCTGGGATCGAGTCAGCCCACCGACGACCGGCTAACGCGGTTCATTATACTGTACCCCTCGGGGAAAAACAAGACCGGCCCATGAAAAAAGCCCCACCGGGAGAGCCGGTGAGGCGACGATGCCGTTGGCGCGCCCGGAGGGATTCGAACCCCCGACTCCCAGTTCCGAAGACTGGAGCTCTAGTCCGCTGAGCTACGGGCGCTTGTGCCAGGTTGATTATATCCCACGACCCAGGCGGCGTCAAGCGCACTGGCCGATTTTTGTCGCAGGTGGTATAATGGGGGTAGAATAGCACCATACGAAAAAGGAGGGCATTACCATGTACGACTATCAGGGAATCCAGGCATTGCTGGGCAACGAGGCTGAGGGTCTGCTGACCCATCAGTGCCAGACCATCGACAAGGCGCAATTGCACCTGCCGGGGCCAGATTTCGTGGACCGGGTCTGGCTGCCGACCGACCGGTCACCGGTGGTGTTGCGCAACCTGCAGGCATTGTTCGATCACGGTCGGCTGGGCGGCACCGGCTATCTCTCTATTCTGCCGGTGGACCAGGGCATCGAGCACTCGGCCGGGGCCTCGTTTGCGCCCAATCCCATCTACTTTGACCCGGCGAACATTGTGAGGCTTGCCATCGAAGGCGGGTGCAACGCCGTGGCGTCCACGCTGGGCGTGCTCGGCGCAATAGCCCGCCAATACGCCCACAAGATCCCCTTTATCCTCAAGTTCAACCACAACGAACTGCTTACCTATCCCAACAAGCACGATCAGGTGTTTTTTGCCTCCATCCCGCAGGCGTTCGAGATGGGCGCCGTGGCCGTGGGGGCTACCATCTATTTCGGCGCGCCAGAATCCACACGCCAGATCGTGGAGGTGAGCCAGGCCTTTCAGATGGCCCACGAGTTGGGCATGGCGACCATTCTGTGGTGCTATTTGCGCAACCCGGCGTTCAAGACGGGCGGCGTGGACTATCATGCCAGCGCCGACCTCACCGGACAGGCCAACCACCTGGGCGCCACCATCGAGGCGGACATTATCAAGCAAAAGCTCCCGGTGAACAATGGCGGGTACAAGGCTGTGCGCCAGGAAGACTCGGGCTATGGCAAGCTTGACGAGCGCATCTATACCCAGCTGACCACCGATCATCCCATCGACCTGGTACGCTATCAGGTGGCGAACAACTATATGGGCCGGGTGGGGTTGATCAACTCGGGTGGGGCTGCGGGCAAGAACGACCTGGCCGAAGCGGTCTATACCGCCGTGGTCAACAAGCGCGGCGGGGGCATGGGCCTCATCAGCGGGCGCAAGGCGTTCCAAAAGCCCATGAGCGAGGGCGTCGCGTTGCTGAATGCTATCCAAGACGTGTATCTGTGTCCTGAAGTGACCGTGGCCTGAGCATATCGACACCATAGCGGAGGAAAACCATGAATTGTCCCAATTGCGGTCAACCGATCGCGCCTGACGAAGTGTTTTGCGGCCATTGCGGCACCCAGCTGGCACCACCAGAGCCGATTGCGCCGCCAGCGTCTCCCACCGTGCCCGTGACGCCCGTTGCGACCAAGCCGGCCCGCTCGCTGCCCGTGGTGCCCATCGTCGTGGGCGTGGCGGTGGTGCTGTTGATCTGCTGCGTGTGCCTGGGGGTTGTAGGCCTGGTGGGTGGCCTGTGCGCCATGCCGCTGCCTGATACCGAGCCCACGCCAGTGGCTACCGAACGGCCCATCGCCCAGCCCACGCTGGGTGCCGAGGCCACCGCGGTGCGGCCCGCGACCGCCGGCCCCACAATCGTGATGCCCACGGCGGAGCTGCCATTCCCCGGCGACACGCCGCTGCGCATCACCAGTTATGCCCAAAACACCAGCTCCCTGAGCAATTCGGCAGTCGAGATCATGGGTGACGTGGAAAACACGTCCAACAAGGCGGTGGATACGGGCTTTTACCTGGTGTACGTGACCCTGAAGGACCAGAACGGCCAGGTGATCAAGACGAGCAAGGACCTGACCACGCGCTTGCAGCGGCCTATCCTCCAGCCCGGGCAAAAGTCGTGCTTTCGCTCGTTTTTCAAGGCCGAGGATTTTGGCTTTGCCCTGGCCGATGTGGCCCGGCTGGAAGCCGTGGTGCGGGAGGACCCGGCCGGCCACGAGGCGTATACCATCGAGCTGACCACGAGCAACGTCAAGCGCACCGGCAATGCCGTCACCGGCGACGTTACCAACGATACCCAATACGCCACCCGGTCGGTGTTTATCCTGGTCACGCTGTACGACAGCGCCGGGCAGGTCATTGGCGTGCACTATGGGACCCGGGTCGGTGACGAGCAGCTTGCGCCCGGCGGCACCATGAAGTTTACGTACAATATCATCTCGTCTGATGCGGCCTCAACCAAGTCGTTTGACGTGTTGGTTATTGCGTACAAGCAAACATAGGGTGATTACGCGCACCCGGCCTCTTGGTTCCGCGCCATCACCATGACCGTACAACCCGTACAGCTTATCGTCAACGCCGACGACTGGGGCCGGTCGCCTGGCGTCAACGCCGGCATTGAGGCGGCCCACCGGGACGGCATCGTCACCAGCACCACGGCGCTGATGAATGTGCCCGGCGCTGGCGAAGCCCTGCGCGGCCTGCACGCACGCTGCCCGGCCCTGGGTCTGGGCGTACACCTGAACCTGACACTGGGCCGGCCGCTGCTGGGCGAACGCGTGCCGTCGCTGACCCGGCCTGACGGGTCGTTCTACCCGCTGGGCCGGGCCGCCGGCCGGATGCACCTGCCCGAGGTCCGGGCCGAGTTGCGCGCCCAGGTGGAGGTGTTCCTGGAGGCCGCGGTACCGCTGGACCACCTGGACTGCCACCAGCATGCCCTGGTCTTGCACCCGGCGCTGCTGCAAGCTTGGCTGGACCTGGCTGTCGAATATCGCGTGCCCATCCGCCAGCCGGTGCCCGATAGCGCCCGGGGTTGGCGGGGCCGCTGGTCGTGGCGGGGCATCTGGCGCGAGGCCCGCGAGCGCACGCAGCGCGCCGGTGTGCCCGTGCCGGCCCGGTTCATCGACACGTTCTACGGCCGGCGTGCCACCTGGCCGCATCTGCTTGCCGTCATCGACCGGCTGGCGCCGGGCGTGTCCGAGTTGCTCTGCCATCCGGGCCACATTGACCAGGCCCTGCGCGCCGGGGGCGAGTACGTCGAGCCGCGCGCCGAGGAGTTGCGCATCCTCACCGACCCGACCGTGCGCCAGCGTCTGGCGTCGCATCGCGTCGAACTCGTCACCTTTGCTGTTCTCAACCTTTCATAGAATCGCAAGGAGTAGTCATGGATCTGTACGATATCATCGCCGCCATGCCCAAGGTCGAGTTGCACGTTCACCTGGAAGGCAGCATCCGGCCACAGACTTTGTTGGAGCTGGCCCGGCGCAATGCTGTGGCCCTGCCCGCGCACGATGAAGCCAGCCTCCACGAGTTCTATCGCTTTCGCGACTTTGACCACTTTATCCAGGTGTACCTGACCATCATCGGCTGCCTCAAGACGCCGGATGATTATCGCCTCATCGCCTACGAATTTGGGGCCGACATGGCCAGGCAGCACATTCGCTACGCCGAGGTGACGTTTACCCCCGAGACCAACATCCGGGCCAACGGCCTGTCTTTTGACGTAATTCTGGCCGCTCTGAACGACGGGCGCGCCCAGGCGTACCGGGATTTCGGCGTGCGGTTCCAGTGGGTGCTGGACATCTCGCGCAACCTGCGCGAGACAGCTGTACCGGTGGCGCGCTGGGCCGTCGAAGCCCAGGACCGGGGCGTGGTGGCCCTGGGGCTGGGCGGGCCGGAGGTGGGTCACCCGCCCGAGTTGTACGCCGAGGCGTTCGACTATGCCCGGGCTGCCGGTCTGCACTGCGTGCCCCACGCCGGCGAGCTAGGCGGTCCCCCCAGTGTGTGGGGCGCCATCCGGGCCCTCCATGCCGAGCGTATCGGCCACGGCGTGCGCAGCATCGAGGACCCGGCTCTGGTGGCGTATCTGCATGAACACCATCTCCCCATCGAGGTCTGTCCCACCAGCAACCTGTGCCTGGGCATCTATCCCTCGTACGAGGCGCACCCGTTCCGCCGGCTGTGGGAGGCCGGCGTCTATATCACCGTCAACTCGGACGACCCACCGCTGTTCAATACCAACCTGGTCCGCGAATATACCGTGCTGGCCGACCACATGGGCTTTTCGGCGGCTGACCTGGGACAACTCAGCCTTAATGCACTGCACGCCAGCTTTTTGCCGGCTGACGAAAAGACCCGGCTGGAGGCCGAGTTTCTGGACGAGTTGAGCCGGCTGCAATCCACCATCGAGCATGACGCGTGAGGTGAACCATGAAGCGAATTGCCCTGATCCTGACGACTCTGGCGCTGCTGGTCACGGCGTGCGACACGGCGACCCCGGCTCCCTCACCCACGGCGCCGCCCCCGAGTGCTGCGCCGACGGCGGCACCTGCCGGGGCACCTACGGTGGCACCCAGCGCCACACCGGCCGGCCCGCGCGTGGACGCCCCGGCGTGGCCGGACAATGCCATCATCTATGAGGTCTTTGTCCGCTCCTTCTGCGACTCGGACGACGACGGCATCGGCGACCTGCGCGGCCTTACGTCCAGGCTGGATTACCTCAACGACGGCGACCCCAACACCGATACGGACCTGGGCGTGGATGCCATCTGGCTCATGCCGATTTTCGCGTCGCCCAGCTATCACGGCTATGACACCACCGACTATTATCGGGTGAACCCCGATTATGGCACCAACGAGGACCTGGTGGCGCTGGTGCAAGAGGCCCACAAGCGCGGCATTCGCGTGATCCTGGACTATGTGGCCGGCCACACGTCCAACCTGCACCCGTTTTTCCTCGACGCGCACCACAACCCGGCCTCCCAGTACACGCCATTCTACCAGTGGCTCGACGACAAGAATGGCAGCTATGCCGGCTTTGCCAGCCTGGCCTCCATGCCCTCGCTGAACTATGATTCGCCCGAGACGGTGGCCTATATGCTGGATATGGCCCGGTACTGGATGGACCTGGACGGCGATGGCGATTACACCGACGGCATCGACGGGTTCCGCTGCGACTATGCCAAGGGGCCGCCGCACGCCTTTTGGAAGCAGCTTCGCGCCGAGACCAAAAAGCTCAACCCCAATTTCTATCTGCTGGCCGAAGTCTGGGACAGCAATCCCCAGGTCATCACGCCGTATTACGACGCCGAGTTTGACGCCACGTTCGACTTTGTGCTCTATTTCATGCTCGGCGGCAACGAGACCAAGGTGGGCGACGGCGTGCTGGCCGGGACCACCAAGCCCCGGTTCATCGAAATCCCCCTCAAGGGCCGCGAAAAGCTCTACCCGGCCGGTGCGCAGATCGTGCCGTTTATCAGCAATCACGACACCAACCGCGTGATGAGCGACGTGCAGGGTGACATGCGCCGGGCCAAGCTGGGGGCCACGCTGCTCCTGACGCTCCCGGGCACGCCGCTCATCTACTATGGCGAAGAGATCGGCATGCCCGGTATCAAGGGCGGCGGCAACCCGTACTGGGACGAGTACCGCCGTGAGCCGATGGACTGGTACGCGGCCGAGAGCGGCCCGGGCATGACCACCTGGTTCCAGCCCGGGAACCGCTACAACAAGCCCAACGACGGCATTTCGCTGGAAGAACAGCGCGGCGTGCCCGGCTCGCTATGGGAGCACTATCACGCCCTCATTGCCCTGCGTGACGAGTACCCGGTTCTGCGCGCCGGCGCGCGTATCCCGGTCGCCACCGACCAGGACAGCGTCTATGCCTTTTTGCGTGACAATGGCAGCGAGCGCATTCTGGTGGTGCTCAATTTCGCTGACCAGAAGACGCCGGTCACGCTGACCCTGGACGATGCCGGATCCATCGCCGGCCCGGTGCGTGACCTGCTCACCGGCGAGAGCCTGCCGGCCATCACCGGTGCCAGCTATCAGCTCACTTTGGAGCCGCTGACCGGCCACGTGCTATTGATCGGTGCGCCGTAGGCTCCATTCACCGCAGAGCACGCAGAGGGCGCAGAGACTCTTGATCTGTTCAGCGTTCTCAGCGATCTCGGCGGTTAGACTTCTGATCCGTCCAGGTTGGCCGGCGCGCCGCGAGGTCGGCGGTGTGTTGATTTTTGACCCAAAGTAACGTATAATCGAGGCCATCCCTAACCTGGATAAACCAGAGCCAACCAGGTTGATGCTTCTGAAAATTCTTGCTCGTTGTACAAGAATTTCGCTGGTTAGGCCCAAATCACGAGGTGAGGTGTGACGGACGAGGCACGTGTGCGCGAGATCGTGCGGCAGGTGGTGACGCGGACCCAGCAGGGTCAGGGCCGGGGCAACAAGCCGCCCAGCCCCCGCTTTGTCACCGCCGACGAGGTGACGGCTATCCCCGCCGGCGGCCAACTGGCCGTCGCACCCGGTACGCGCCTCACGCCCCTGGCCCGGGACGCGGCCCGCGAGCGCGGCGTGCGCATTGTGGAAGGGGCCGCGAGCGTGACCCCGGCGCGGTCAGCCTCGCCAGACCGCGTCGCGCCGGACCCGCAGCGCACCGTTGCCATCGGCGCAGATCATGGCGGCTATGCCATGAAAGAGGACCTCAAAAAGTTGTTGGCTGAGCTGGGCTATACGCCCGATGACGTGGGCACCCACAGCGCCGAGGCCGTAGACTACCCGGATTTCGCCCAGGCCGTGGCCGAGCGGGTGAGCCAGGGCCGGGCCTTGCGCGGTATCGTGGTGGACGGGGCCGGGATCGGCTCGTGCATGGCGGCCAACAAGGTGCCCGGCGTGCGTGCCGCCTTGTGCTACGACCTGTCTACCGCCCGCAACGCCCGCGAGCACAACGACGCCAACGTGCTCACCTTGGGCGCGCAACTCATCGGCCCGGCGCTGGCCCGCGACATCGTCCGCGCGTTCCTGACCACCGCCTGCACCGCCGAGCGCCACCAGCGCCGCGTTGCCAAGATCATGGACATCGAGCGGCGGTATTTGCGTCGTTGAATGGAGGCGATCCACATGGAGGATCCGATGCTTGAGCGAATCACCATCAATCCCCAGGTCATGGTGGGGAAACCTGTGATCAGGGGCACGCGACTGACCGTCGAGTATATCCTCAATTTGCTGGCTCATGGCGCGACCATTGACGAGATACTCCAAGAATACGATGGTCTGGAGCCAGAAGACATTCAGGCTTGCTTGCTGTTTGCGGTTCAATCTCTGGAAAGCATCACCTTCATGCCTCTGGCGATGGAGTTGGCCTGAATGCGCTTTCTGGTGGACGAGTGTACCGGCCCCGCCGTAGCGCAATGGCTGCGCGCGCAGCAGCACGATGTCTTTTCCATCTTTGAACAAGCACGTGGACTGGATGATGACGAGATCATCCAAAAAGCGTTCGAGGATGATCGGATCCTGATCACGAATGACAAGGACTTTGGGGAAAAGGTATACCGGGAGCAGTGGCCGCATCGCGGAGTAGTGCTGCTGCGTCTGGGTGATGAGCGGGCGCTGAACAAGATCAATGTTCTGCAACGACTTTTTGCCAAGCACGCGGATCAGTTGGTTGGGCAATTTGTTGTAGTGACAGAGACGACTATTCGCTTTGCCCGTCAACGGCCGGATGACTTGCGAATGGGGATCGAATGACTAGTCTAGACACAGAACGGCTCATCGAAACCATCACCCGTGAGGTGTTGACCATCCTGCGCCAGGGTGGTGGACTGGCGACCGGCATCGGCACCTGCGCCGACGGCAGCGTGTGCGTCTCGTGCGGGCTGTGCGTGGTCAAGTCGCCGGACGGCGTCCAGCAGGTGGTGGCAGCCGGGGCAGACCGCATTGGAGCCAGCCTGGGCGTCGCTGACGTGGCTCAACAACTCGCCCGGTTCATCGACCACACCATTTTAAAGGCCGAGGCCACCGAGTCCCAGGTCCGCCAGTTGTGCGCCGAGGCCGCGCAGTACAGCTTTGCCGCCGTCTGCGTGAACCCCACCTGGGTGCACCTGTGCGCCGAACTGCTCTGCAACACGCCGGTCAAGGTCTGCACCGTGGTCGGTTTTCCCCTGGGGGCCACGCTCCCGGAGGTCAAGGCCTATGAGACGCGGCGTTGCATCCGGTTGGGCGCTGACGAAATTGACATGGTCATCAACGTGGGGGCGCTCAAGAGCGGCGACTATGCCCTGGTGGAGCGCGACATCGCCGGGGTGGCCGCTGCCTGCCGCGAAGAAGGCGCGCACAGCAAGGTCATTATCGAGGCCGCCCTGCTCACCGACGAGGAAAAGATACAGGCGTGCACGCTGTCCAAGTCGGCCGGGGCCGACTTTGTGAAAACGTCCACCGGTTTTGGCCCCGGCGGGGCCACCGTGGATGACGTGGCCCTGATGCGGCGCGTGGTGGGGCCGGCCATGGGCGTCAAGGCGGCCGGCGGCATCCGCTCCTTCCAGGACGCCGAGGGCCTGGTGCGGGCCGGGGCCACGCGCATTGGAGCCAGTGCCAGCGTGCGGATCATGCAAGAGGCCGCCGGCGCCAAGGTTGCGGCCGACCAGCCCCGGGCGGCCCGGGCCAGCGTGGGAGAATAGCCCATGATTCATCGGGCAAGGCCGGTGCTGAGCGCCGTGGCCCGTTTCATGCTTGCCGTCGTGCTCGTGGGAACAGTGCTGGGCGTTGTAAGCGGATCGGCCCGGGCCGATAACCCCATCACCGTGAGTGGCTCTACGACTGCCAGCGAGTTTCCCCAGGCGTTGGTCTTTCGGCTCTCGGCTACTGACAGCGCAGCCGACATCACCAAAATCGAGTTGCGCTTCAAGCAGCGCGGCGACGCATCCACCGAGATTGCCAAACCCGAGTTCGTGCCGGGTCGCCAGGTCGAGGCCACCTATCGTTGGAAGACCGACAAGACCCAGGTGCCTCCCGGCGCTGCCGTCGAGTTTTACTGGATCGTGTCCGATGCGGCCGGCAACACGCTGACCACCGAGACGCAGACCGTCTTTTACGATGACCTGCGCTTTCCCTGGAAGCAGCGTCGGAATGACGACATTGCCTTTTACTGGTACAAGGGCAGCGACGACTTTGGCGATTATGTATTCAACGTCGCTACCAGTGCCCTGGGCCGCATCTCTACTGACATTGGTGCGCAGGTCGAGTATCCTATCCGCATCTATGCCTATGCGAACCAGGACGACTTTCGCTCGGCGTTCCCATCACTGGGCGGCACCCGGTTATGGATTGGTGGTCAAGCGTTTCCTGATCTGGCGATCACCGTGCAAATCCTGCCAGACGCGGGCGATGATACCGACTGGATCCACGACGTGATCCCGCACGAGATCAGCCACCTGGTCTTTTACCAGGCTACACACCATCCGCCGGCCGATCCGCCGCGCTGGCTGGACGAGGGCCTGGCCCAGTACAACGAAGAATCCGACCAGTGGTATGCGATAGCGTTGGTGGAGGATGCCGCCGAGAACGGCACGCTGTTTTCGCTCAAGGTGTTGAGCGGCAGCTTTTTCAACGACCCGGACAAGACCCGGTTGGCCTACGCCGAGAGCTATCACGCCGTAGGGTATATATTCGATACCTACGGGCGCGAGGGGATGGCCCGGCTCATCGCCGCGTTTGGGGCAGGCAAAACCCGAGATGCTGCTTTCCAGGAGGCTTTGGGCCTCTCGCTGGACGATTTCGACCAGCAGTGGCAGCGTAGCCTGGGGGTGACACCGGCCACGGCCCTGCCGTCGCCCACGCCATTGCCCACGGAGGACCGGCCCTGGCTCAACCCCACCGCGCCACCCTGGGCCAAAAAGACACCGGGCGGTCCCGAGGCGACGGCCATCACGCCCACCACACCCGGGACGCCGGTCGTGCAGGTGCAGACGCCGCCGCCGGTGGCACCGACCGGCACGCCGGTGCCGGGCAATGACACCCCGGTGTGGCTGACGGTCGTTGGCGGCACGTTCTGCTGTGCTAGCGCGGTCCTGGCAGTGGCCTTTTTGGTGGGGTTGGTTTGGCTGGTGCGGCGATAGATAACCAAAGGAGCCTAGAATGTCTCCCTCGACATGTCCTTGTTGCGGCAAAGCTTCGATTCCGTGGCGAAGAAGAATGTCAGTGAGTTACGCACGTTCACTCACATGTAGTGAATGTGGCGAAACGCTAGGTTATCCTGTTTGGAAAATCATCCTGAATTGTGTACTGTTAATCGCGTTCTTCTTGATTCAGATCCTCACTCTCCTATTGGGTTTCGGGGCTCTTTGGGGCTTTACGTTCGTTGTACTCTTTTCGGTCGTCATTGTCTTTACCCTATGGGTTCCCTTGGTGCCTGTGCGCCAGGCGGAATTGAGCAATAGGCTGAGGTGGATTCTTGTTATCGCTCTCGGGAGCATCACCTTGGGAATCCTTCTCCTCTTCTTAAACTATCGTTAGCGAGATCACCCGCAAACCTCCTGTAACTATGAGGAGGGCAATCTACGAAACGAGGGGACAACAACATGGTCGATTTACGCAGTTATGTCTTTATCGACAGCTTGCAGCCGCAGATGGCGGCGTTCATCGGGTCCACGGCCCGGGGTTTTTTGCCGCTGGCCGGCGACGCCAGCCTGTGGATCGAGATCTCGCCGGGCATCGAGATCAACCGTATTACCGATATTGCCCTCAAGGCCACCAACGTGCGGCCGGCCGTGCAGGTGGTGGAGCGGCTGTATGGCCTGCTGGAGGTCCACGCGCCGTCCCAGGCGGATGTGCGGGCGGCCGGCGCGGCCATCCTGGAGGCGCTGGATCTGCGCCCGGAGGACCGGTGGAAGCCGCAGGTCTATTCCAGCCAGATCATCCGGCACGTGGACGGGCACCAGGCGCAACTGGTGAACCGGAACCGCAACGGGTCCATGCTCATCGCCGGGCAAACGCTCTATGTTATGGAGGTGGCGCCGGCGGCGTATGCGGCCCTGGCGGCCAACGAGGCCGAAAAAGCGGCGCACATCACCATCATCGAGGTGCGGCCCTTTGGCTCCTTTGGCCGGGTCTACCTGGGCGGCGAGGAGCGAGACATCATGGCCGGCTATGGCGCGGCCGTGGCGGCGATTGAGGGCATCACCGGCCGGGCGATGGACTCGAAAAAGCGGGAATAGAACTCGGCTATGAAAATCCGCGATGTGTTGAACCGACTCCGGGAAGACGGCTGGTATGTGGCGCGACAACGGGGCAGTCACCGAGTGCTCAAGCATGCCGTCAGGAAGGGCATCGTAGTAGTGGCTGGACATCCCAGCAAAGAGCTCGCGCCGGGCACATTGAAAAGCACCTGGAAGCAAGCGGGCCTGGAGGATGAACGATGAAAGAATATATCGTGATCTATGAATGGACCGGGCAGAACTATTCGGCCTATGCGCCGGATTTGCCGGGTTGTGTAGCCGCTGGAGACACCTTGCAGGAGACCGAACAACTGATGAAGGGTGCAATCGAGTTGTACATTGAATCCATCAAAGAGATGAAGCAACCAGTGCCAGAACCGATTACGCAAGCCAGGCCAATCATGGTGGCGGCGTAACGACGATAGATAAATCATTGAGGAGGACAGACAATGGCAGAAGCATTGGGCATGATCGAAACCAAGGGATTCGCGGCGATGGTGGAAGCCTCGGACGCGATGGTCAAGGCCGCCAAGGTCGATCTGGTGAGCTATGAACGTATTGGCGGTGGCTATGTCACGGCCATCGTGCGCGGCGACGTGGCGGCAGTCAAAGCGGCCGTGGAGGCCGGCGCGCGCGGTGCGGAAAAGGTGGGCGAGGTCATCTCGGTTCACGTGATCCCGCGCCCGCACACCAACGTCGACCTGGTGCTGCCCCTGGGCCGCAAGGAAGCCGTGGAAGAAGAGCTGGGGCTGACCAAGGCCAAGAAATAGCGAATGTACGAATAGACGAATAGGCGAGTGCACGAACCGCGCATTCGTCAATTCGCATGGGGGGAAAAGGATGCTATTAGGCAAGGTAGTAGGCACCCTCGTCTCCACGCGCAAAGACGAAAAGCTGGAAGGCTTGAAATTCCTGGTAGTGCGCCAAATCAACGTGGAGAACCAGGAAACCGGCGGCTATGTCGTTGCCGTGGACAGCGTGCAGGCCGGCGTGGGCGACGTGGTGCTCTATGCCACCGGCTCTTCCGCCCGCCAGACGGTGCTGACGGACAAGCGCCCCTGCGATGCGGTGATCATGGCCGTGGTGGACACCTGGGAGGTGAACGGCCAGGTCAAGTATCGCAAGGAATAAGGCGTGATAGGTAAAACACCATGACGACTCTGGATGAGGATCGCATTCGCACCATCGTGCAGCGGGTGGTGGCGCAGATGGGGACCGGGGAGGCCGGGCCGGCCAGTGCTTCGGCCCCGCCGTCGGGGCCGGCGAGCCCGCCGGCGTCCGCCCCCGGCGTGTTCCCGGACGTGGACACCGCCACCGCTGCCGCTGCGACAGCGCAGCGGGCCTGGGGTGCGCTGACCCTGGAGCGTCGGGGCGAGATCCTGGACGCCATGCGCCAGGTGGCCCGGGACAATGCCACGCTCCTGGCCCGGCTGGCGTGGGAAGAGAGCGGCCTGGGCCGGGTTGAGCACAAGGTCCAGAAGAACCTGCTGGTGGCGCACAAGACTCCCGGCATCGAGGATCTGCGGCCCCTGGCGTGGACCGGCGACCACGGGCTCACCCTGGTGGAGCCGGCACCCTATGGTGTGGTGGGGGCCATCACCCCGGTCACCAACCCCACATCCACCATCATCTGCAACGGCATCGGCATCCTGGCGGCCGGCAATACGGCCGTGTTCAACTGCCACCCCGGGGCCAAGAGCGTGAGCGCGACCACCATCGCTTTGCTGAACCGGGCCATCATGGCGGGCGGCGGCCCACCCAATACCCTCACCTGTCCCATCGAGCCCACGATTGCCAGCGCCCAGGCCCTCATGCGGCACCCGGGCATCCGGCTGCTCATCGTCACCGGAGGGCCGGGCGTGGTCCGCGAGGCCATGCTCAGCGGCAAAAAGGCCATCTGCGCCGGACCGGGCAACCCTCCGGTGGTGGTGGACGAGACGGCGGACCTGGAGCAGGCCGGGCGCGACATCGTGGTCGGGGCCGGGTTCGACAATAACGTGGTCTGCGTGCTGGAAAAAGAGATATTCGCCGTGGACGCCATCGCCGATGACTTGAAAGCGGCCATGAAACGCCACGGTGCCGTCGAGATCACCTCGTGGCAGCTAGCGCGGCTGATGAAGGTCATCATGCAAGAGATCAAGGGGCCGCGCGAAGAGAGCGTCATCAACAAGGCCTGGGTGGGCCAGAATGCCGGCGTTATCCTCAAGGAAATCGGCGTGGCGGCCGGCGATGAGGCGCGTCTCGTCATCGCCGAAGTAGACGCGGACCATCCTCTGGTCTGGACCGAGCAGCTCATGCCGGTGATTCCCCTGGTGCGCGTTCGCAATGCCGACGAGGCCATCGACCTGGCGGTGGCGGCCGAAGGCGGCCGGGGCCACACGGCGGTGATGCACTCCAAGCATCTGGATAACCTGAGCCGGATGGCGCGCGAGATCAATACCACCATTTTCATCAAGAACGGGCCATCGCTGGCCGGGCTGGGTTTCGGCGGTGAGGGCTATACCTCGTTCAGCATCGCCAGCCCCACTGGCGAGGGCCTTACTTCGGCCAAAGATTTCAGCCGGATCCGGCGCTGCACGCTGGTGGACTCGTTTCGCATCGTGTAGCGAAGGGAGGGATAAGCAAATGGTACAAACGGTAGAAGGTATCCAATTCGTCACGAATGCAGCCGGGGAAAAGACCGCCGTCCTGATCGATCTAAGACAATATGGCGAACTCTGGGAAGATTTTTACGATGTGCTCGTCGCCCGGCAGCGGGCTGACGAACCACGCGAATCCCTGGAGACGGTCCGGGGAATGCTCAAGCTTCAGAGCAAACTGAATGCCTGAGTATACCATCACATTCGCCCGATCCGCCCGGAAAGAACTGGAACGACTCAGTTCTCGTGTTGTCAGGCGGGTGTTCCCCGCGATCGAGGCGCTGGCCCGCGACCCCCGTCCACTTGGGTGTCGCAAGCTTCAAGGTGTCGAGAACCTTTGGCGTGTCCGTGTTGGTGATTATCGCGTGATCTATCAAGTATTGGATGACGAGTTGGTGGTTGACATCGTGGCTGTGCGCCACAGAGGTCAGGCTTACAAACTCAAATAGCTAGATCTGTCTCGGCAGCTTGCACCGCGGAGCGCGCAGAGACCGCTGAGAACCCCTGGAGAATCTCGGCGCTCTCGGCGTACTCCGCGGTGAATCGTTGGAGGCCAACCGCGGCATGAGGATTCTAGCCGTCAACGCCAGCCATCGCGGCGACAAGGGCCATACGAGGGCTTTCATCGACCGGCTGTTCGCCGGTGCCACGGCGGCCGGCGCCGACTGCCAGGTGGTCACACTGGCCCGGCTCAAGATCAACCGCTGCCTGGCCTGCGCCAAGTGCCAGACGACACACCCCGGCCGGTGTGTCTGGGACGACAAGGACGACGTTCGCGCCGTGTTCGACCAGATGGCCCAGGCAGACATCCTGGTGTACGGCACGCCAGTCTATATCTTTGCCATGTCCGGCTTGCTCAAGACGTTCTTGGACCGGCTGTATGCCCGGGGCGTCAATACGGATATGCGGCTGTCGAACAGTGGTCTGGTGTTCCATGGTATCGATCGCGCCGTCTGCTCCAAGCCCTTTGTGTCTCTGGTCGTCTGCGCGAATGTGGAGAACGAGACGCCCCGGAACGCCATCGCCTATTTTCGCACGTATGCCCGGTTCATGGACGCGCCCCACGTGGGCGAGTTGCTGCGCAACGCGACGACGATGTTGGGCTCCGATGACGCCGAGCACCAGTTCCCCAGGCTCGTCCAGGTATATGCCGCCTACGCGCAGGCCGGCCGCGAGTTGGCGACAGAGGGCCGCATCCGGCGCGCCACCCAGCGCCAAGCCAATCAAGAGATCGCCCCGGTGCCGTTCTTTGGCCTGCTCAAGCGATTCCGGCCCGTCAAGCAGCGGATCATCGCGTACACACGCCAGATGGGGGAAACTGATGTCGCCAACGAGTGAAACGGAACGCCTCAAATCGTTCGTCCAGGGGCGCGGCATAGACCTGGTGGGCGTCGCGGACCTGAGTCAATTGGCCGGCATGCCCTCTGGCATTCCGTATGATGCCCTGGGCTTTTTGCAGGACTATCGCTATGGGATCGTGATGGGCGCGCAATGGGGCAAGCTGGGACCCCACGCGTCGGGCAGCCAGGTCTCCCTGCTGCTGGAACAGGCTGCCATTGAGGTCATGGCCTTTCTGGAAGAGCACGGCTACCGCGGCCTGATCGTCCACACAGAAGACGAGTTTGACCCGGTCCGGCGCATCGGCTTGCTATCGCTCAAGGTGCTGGCCAAGGCGGCCGGCCTGGGTTGGCAGGGACGTTCCCTGCTCATCGTATCGCCCGAGCATGGCCCCATTCATCGCCTCATTGCTGTCCTGACCAACATGCCCTTGCAGGCCGACGCGCCCGTCCCCAACCAGTGCGGCGATTGCTCCGTATGCGTTGATGCGTGCCCCCGGGGCGCGCTGGTCCTGGTGCCATTTCAGGATCACCCGGCGCGCCGGGAGGACGTGTTGGACATCGTGGCCTGTGATGGCGACAACGGATGCCCGGTGTGTCTCGCCGTGTGCCCGTGGACGCCACAAGCTGCCCCCTTGCTGGAGGCCCGATGAAGACACCAGAACAAACCGCCCGGCAGATCTTTGGCGCGCGCGCCGACAAATACACCACCAGTGCCGCCCACACTGATCCGTGGGTACTGGGCCGGGTGGTGGAACTGTCCGCGCCAGAGCTAGACTGGGCCGTGCTGGACCTGGGGACCGGCACCGGCCACACGGTCTTTGCCATCGCGCCGCACGTGGCCCACGTGACCGGCCTGGACCTGACGCCCGAGATGCTGGCCGAGGCGGTCAAACTGCAAGCGGCCAAATCCATCGCCAACGCGAGCTGGCTCATCGCCGACGTGCACCGGCTCCCGTGTGATGACGCGGCCTTTCAGCTCGTCATCTGCCGTCGGGCCGCCCATCACTTTTCCGACATTCGCCAATCCCTGCGCGAGATGCGCCGGGTGCTGCGTCCCGGCGGTCGCCTGGTCATTGACGACCGGAGTGTTCCCGAGGACGATTTCGTGGACGCCTGCATGAACCAACTAGACCACTACCACGACGAATCCCACGTGCGCCAGTATCGCCCGGCCGAGTGGCGGCAGATGTTGGAAGCACGGGCTATGTGGTCGAGACCGTGGAGCCATACACCCGACACCGGCCGCTGTCGGCGTTCACCGAGCGGGTATCGCCGGACAACGTGCGCCGTATCCACGAGACGCTGGACGGGTTGAACGATGCCCAGCGCGCGGCGCTGAACCTGGTGGAAATCGACGGAGAGCCGCACCTCAACCACTGGTACGTGCTGATCGCGGCGCGTCAGAACGCGGCACGTAAAAACGCGGTGCGTCAGAACGCGGCACGCAGGGAGGAATCATGAAACCCAACCAGATCCGGGCCATCGCCATCTGCGTGTTCCGGGACGACGACCGGCTCTTGCTGGCCGAGTGGCAAGATCCGTTGACCGGCGAGACCTTTTACCGGCCGCTGGGCGGCGGCATCGAGTTCGGCGAGCTCAGCACGGAATGCATCGTGCGTGAGATCCGTGAGGAAATCGGCGTCGAGGTGACGGACCTGACGTACCTGGCGACCATCGAGAACGTGTTCACGTACAACAACCAGCCGGGACACGAGATCGTGCTGGTTTACGAGGCGTGCCTGGCCGACCCAACGCTGTATCAGGTAGAATCGGTCATCGGCGACGACAACGGCAGCGAGCTGGTGGTCGTGTGGAAGTCTATCGACCATTTCCGCGCCGGCCAGTCGCCACTATACCCCACCGGCCTCCTGGAACTGCTGGATGAATAACCGTTCTCCGAAACTTATGCAAATCTGGGCAGAGCCCTTCGACCAGGCTCAGGGCAGACCTAGACTGCGGTTCGGTTCCTGCTTCCCCGAGGAGCACTGCCCGCACCACGTCTGCGACCTGGCTGGGGCTGTAACTTCGTCCTCTCGACAGGCTTGACTTTCCGTGGAACTCACGGTAGGTACCAGTTGGGCCAGGTTGACCGCCGCATTCAAGTCACGGTCGATCACCAGGCCACAGCATACACATGCGTACACGCGTTCAGACAAATCCAGCGTATCCTTGACCGTCCCACACTGGCTACAGCGCTTGCTGGAAGGGTACCACCGATTCGCAA
>JAHJIN010000458.1 GCA_018823415.1 Chloroflexota bacterium
GATGTTGACGGTCCTGTTGTTTGTAGCCCCCACGCTCATCGGCATCAGCATGTTTAGCATATTCCCCATTATCCTCAACGTGTTTATCTCGCTGACCAACCGCGGCAAGTTTCACCCCAACGCCGATTGCACGCAATTGGTATGGCGCATTGTAGAGCCTTCCTGCTGGCTTGGGAAACCGCCCGAAGGACTGGCCACGCCTTTTAACTTTCTGGATCCCATCTACAAGAACTATGTCGACTTGTTGGGCGGCCTGTTCAGCCAGGATGCCATTGTGGCGCTGTTGCAAATGGGCCTGGCGCTGCTGCCGCTGCTCGGGGCCTGGTATCTGAACCGCCGCCTGGACCGGCAAATCTCCCGAACCATCTCCTCGGGCGTGGTCTGGCTAGGCGGCCTGGTTGTGGCGTTACTGGTCGGCTGGCTGATCAATGTGCCCCTGGCCTACAATGCGCTGCTGGATTCTGGCGACTTTATCATGGTGAACGTCCGCACCATTCTGTACGTAATCGTGTGCATGCCGCTCTTTTTCGCGCTGGGCCTGATCATGGCGATCATCTTGAACAACACCTCCTTGCGGGGCCGCACCTTTTTCCGCGTGGCCCTGATCATCCCCTGGGCGGCCTCGACGGTGGCGATCATGATGACCCTGATCTGGCAGTTCTTTTTCCGCCAGCAGGGAACCATCAACCAGCTCTTGTCCGCGTTCGCGAGCGATTTCAAGGGCCCGGCCTACCTCAACGACGCCGCCTGGGCCTTTGTCATCGTCGTCCTGGTCAACCTGTGGTACACTTACCCGTTTTTCATGGTAACACTCCTGGGCGGCTTGCAATCTATTCCCGTTGAATTGTACGAGGCAGCCGAAGTGGATGGCGCCACTTGGTGGCGGCAACTGCTCAACATCACTCTGCCGCTGCTGCGGCCCGTGGCGATGCCGATCATCGTCCTCAGCTCGCTCACCACCTACAAAATCGATGCCATTGTATGGGCGCTCACCCAGGGCGGTCCCACTGCCGGGGCCGGCAAACCCGGCGCGACCGAGTTTGTCATGGTCCACGCCTACAAGCAGATCTTTCAGACCCAGGCATTTGGCCGCATGGGCGCGTTTGCCGTAATCCTGTTCATCGCGCTGTTCATCGCCACGCTATACAGCCTGCGCGTCACCCAGATCACGAAGGGAGCCTACGAATGAGCCGACCACCAACAGTCTATGCCAAGATCGTCATGTATATATTCCTCATCCTCATGACCCTCTTTGCCCTGTACCCACTGTGGTTTGCCATTTTGGCTTCCGGGCGAGGGGGTGACCGGCTGTATACGTTCAACCTGGCCGGGATGTTTGTCCCTACCGAATGGACGTGGGACAACTATCAATTCTTGCTGTTCGAGACGCCATTTCTCACCTGGATCAAGAACAGCCTCTTTGTGGCGACCATGACGGCCATTGCATCGCTCTTTTTGGGCACCTCGGGCGGATTTGCGTTTTCCCGGTTTCGCTTCCGGGGGCGTGAAGCCGGCCTGATCCTCTTTCTGGCGATCCAGGCGTTCCCGGGGATCCTGGCCCTGGTGCCCATCGCCCAGATCCTGAGCGCCCTGGGTCTCTATCGTAGCCACCTGGGCCTGATCATGGCCTATATGTCCGGTCAACTCGTGTTCGCCACCTGGATGCTCAAAGGCTACTTTGACACCATCCCTATGGACCTGGAAGAGGCCGGCATGATCGACGGCTGCGGGCCGATCCAGTCTTTTGTGTACATTGCCCTGCCCCTGGCACGCCCGATGCTGGCAGTCACTGCGCTGTTTGGCTTCATGGCCGGCTGGGGCGAGTTTTTCCTGGCCAACATTCTCATCCCCGCGCCCGACTCGGAAAAGACAGTCATGGTGGGCATGTACCAGATGGCCGCCGAGGTCAATGTCCCGTGGGGGCAGTTTGCCGCCGGCGCCGTGCTGGTGATCCTGCCCATTGTGTTGGTCTTTTTGTGGGTGCAGCGCTATCTCCAGGCCGGTCTGGCGTTGGGCGGCGTCAAAGGCTAGATCATACGCAACCAGCTATCCCAAAAGCCCGGCTCTGCTCCACATCCGTCATGTCGGGGTTAGAGCCTGGGCTTTTGTTGTGGGAGCAAATATGGAAGAATTTATCTTTGGCACATTGGCGAACGACGAGCTGAAACTGATCCACCATCGCGCGGCCCGGAGCGGCCTGCAACACGGGCACGATCTGGCCCCACGCGACCCGGAACCAGGCCAACCGGTGACCGTCACCGTGAGCTTGGGGCCGGGCCTGAGCGCCGATCACGTGGCCTGCTATTATACCCTGGACGGCAGCGAGCCGGCCGGCGCGCGCGGCGTCGTGTCCAGTGGACACCAGGGCCAGGTGCTCTGGTTGCAACCGCGCGACACGGTTTGGGATACCCTGGTCTGGGGCTATATCTCCCGCTGGCAGGGCGTGCTGCCGGCTCAACCCTCGGGCACCCTCGTACGCTACCGGCTGGGCGCCTGGACCGACGCCGGGCCGGAGGTCTGGGCCGACTGGCCCGACGTGCAGAGCACCGTGGAGCAATCGGCAGCCGCCTTTTTCCGGGGCGAGTCACTGCCTTCCCCCCCGCAGGAGGGGGGACCGAGGGGGGGCCGGGTAGCCTCGGCCATACCTTTACATACAGCGTGGATCACCTGGGACCACCGGTCTGGGCGCGCGAGGCCGTCATCTACCAGGTCTTTGTAGACCGCTTTTACCCCGGCCGGGGCCGCGATTGGCTGCAGACGGCCGATCTGCTGGGCTTTTGCGGCGGCACCCTGTGGGGCCTCGTCGAAAAGCTGGACTATGTGACCGACCTGGGCGCCACCTGCCTGTGGCTTAGCCCCATTTTCAGCAGCCCCACGCACCACGGCTATGACGCCACCGATTTGTACCACGTGGAACCGCGCCTGGGCGGCGACGAGGCGCTGCGCGCGCTGGTGCGCGAGGCCCACGCCCGGGGCCTGCGCGTGCTGTTGGACCTCGTCTGCAACCACATCTCGCACGAGCACCCGATCTTTGAGAAGGCCCGCGCCAACCCGGCTAGCCCCCATCGCGAGTGGTTTACCTTTGACGATTCCGAGATCGGCTATCGCACGTTTTTCGGCGTGCCGTCCATGCCCCAGATCAACCTGGCCCATCCGGGCGCGCGCGACTGGATCATTGACGTGGCCCGGTTCTGGCTGCGCGAATTCGACGTGGATGGCTATCGTCTGGACTATGCCAACGGCCCCGGCCCGGATTTCTGGACCGATTTCTGGACCGCGTGCAAGGCCGTCAAACCCGATTGCTATTGCTTTGGCGAGGTCATTGACGCGCCCGACGTGCAGCGCCACTATGCCGGCCGGCTCGATGGCTGTCTGGACTTTTACGCGGCCGACGCCCTGCGGCGCACCTTTGCCCGGGGCACGTGGACCGAGGCTGACCTGGCGCGGTTTCTGGCGCGCCACCAGGTCTTTTTCCCGGCCAACTTTCTCATGCCCACCTTTCTCGACAATCACGACATGGACCGGTTCCTGTTCATGGCCCGGGGCGACAAGGACGCGCTGCGCCAGGCCGCCGCCGTCCAGATGCAACTGCCCGGCCCGCCCATCATCTACTATGGCACCGAGGTGGGCCTGAGCCAGGACGCCAGCACCGCCGGCTATGGGCTGCACGTGAGCCGCACCCCCATGATCTGGGGCGCCGCGCAGGACCGCGAACTGTTGGCCTACTATCGCGACCTGATCCGCCAGCGGCGAAACCGCCAACCGGCCCCAGACCACGAGGACGCGCGATGTTGAACGCCATCCGGGCCGGGGCCACGCACCGACTGGTATGGATCATCCTGGGCATCGTGCTGCTCGGTGCGCTGCTGCGTGGGTGGGCCGTGCTGCGCCTGCCCCTCGATTTCGACGAGCCCACCTACCTGCAGGCCGGGTTTGACTATGCCGCCGCGCTGCGCGCCGGCGACTGGAACGGCGTCATCGACTATGCCGGCAACCGCGAGCACCCCGCGCTGGTCAAACTGCTCTATGGCGTGACCATCCTGGCCCTGGGACCAGACGTAGACCCCACCATCGCGCTCATTGTCAATCGCCTGGTCTCGGCCCTGTGCGGCGTGCTGGCCGTGCTGGTCCTGGCCCTGTTCGACCCCCTGGCCGGCGCGCTGCTCGCCGGGCACACGCTGTCCATCAAGTACACCAGCCAGGTCTACCTGGAAGCGCTGCCGCACCTCGCCTCGCTGGTGGCCGTGCTGGCCCTCTATCGGTCCCGCGCCGCCCGCGACCGCTGGTTCTGGCTGTCTGCCGTGGCGCTGGGCGTAACCGCCGCCAGCAAATTCACCTACCTGCCCATCGTCCTGGTCATCCTGTATATGGCCCGCTGGGAAAAGCGCACGCCCTGGCGCGACCTGTTGCTCTATGCGGTCCTGGCGGTGGGCGTGTTTGGGCTGCTCGACCCGACGTTGTGGCACGACCCGCTGGGCCGGCTGGCCGACACGCTCTTTTTCCACGTGCGCTACTCGCAAAGCGCGTCTGTGGAGCAGGTGGGCTATCCCTGGTACCAGCCGCTGATCTGGCTATCGAGCGCGCCGGCGGCGGGTTGGCACCCTGAGGTCTTTTTCTATTTTGCGCTGGACGGGCTGATTGGCCTGCTGGCCCTGGCCGGCCTGTACTGGGAATGGCGCGAGCGCCGCTGGGTGGTGGTCTGGATCGCCACTGGCGTGCTGTTCTTGCTCGTCTGGCCCACCAAATGGCCGCAGTACTCGCTCATCCTGGCCCCGGCCCTGTGCCTGGCGGCGTCATCGACGGTGCGCCATTTCATCGCCTGGTTCAGGGAGCAAGAAGACTATTGGGCCTGGGCCCGGGTCATCGTCATCGTCCCGCCGCGCTCGTTCTGGGTCCTGGCGGCGATACTCGTCGTGGTCATTGGCGTGGGATACACCATGTTTGCGCTGCAACTGGTCCTGGGCCAGCTCGGCTGGTCACATCTCACCGCGCAGAACACACTGCTGCCCAGCAATACCGTTTATGCCATCGTGGCCGGTCCCAACGAGCAGATGATCCTGGGCACGGAACACGGTGCGGCGATCTGGTCGCCCCCGGCGACGACCGACCTGCCAGCGCACTGGACCGTGTTCACCACGGCCAATTCCGACCTGCCCAACGACCGGGTGCTGGCAATAGCGCGCGCCGA
>JAHJIN010000459.1 GCA_018823415.1 Chloroflexota bacterium
CAAGCCCCCTCCCAGCGACTCTCGTTGGCCTACGCCCGGGTGTCGAGTCACGACCAGAAAAGCGACCTGGTCACCCAGGTGGCCCTGCTGGAGTCGTTCTGCAGCGCCAACGGCTGGACCTACGAAGTGCTGCAGGACCTGGGCTCGGGTCTGAACTACCAGAAACGCGGCTTACGCCAACTGATCAAACGCATCTGTGTCGGTGAAGTGGGTCGTCTGGTTCTGACCCATAAAGACCGCCTGTTGCGTTTCGGCTCCGAACTCATCTTCACCCTGTGCGCCGAGTTCGGGGTGGAGGTGGTCATCATTAATCGCAGCGAGCAACCCGCGAGTTTCGAGGAAGAACTGGTCCAGGACGTGTTGGAGATCATCACCGTGTTCTCGGCCCGGTTATATGGCAGTCGTAGTCAGGCACAGCCCCCTGCGGGCAAGAACCGCCAACTGATCGAGACGCTACGGGAGGCGGCCCAAGACCTATGAAAGTGCTGCGGGGCTACAAGACCGAACTCGATTTGAACGATCGGCAGCGCACGGCCTGTCTGCGCCACGCCGGGGCGGCGCGCTTTGCGTACAATTGGGGCCTGCAGCGCAAGCTGGACGCCTACCAGGCCGGCCAGCCGACGCCGACGGCCATCGACCTGCACCGCGAGTTGAATGCCCTCAAGCAGACCGAACTGGACTGGATGTATGAGGTGTCCAAGTGCGCGCCCCAGGAGGCCTTGCGGGACCTGGACCGGGCGTTCGCTCATTTCTTCCGGCGGGTGCAACTCAAGAAACAAAGTCAACTCAACGGCCCGGCTGGCTTTCCCCGTTTCAAGAGTCGCAAGCGCGGGATCGGCAGCTTTCGGCTGACCGGCCGCATTCGAGTGTTTGAGGACCGCATTCAACTGCCCCGGCTGGGCCAACTGCGGCTGAAAGAGCGGGGCTATTTGCCCATCACGTCCCCGGGACCTGACCCGGCCGCCGATGCCAAGATCTTGTCGGCCACGGTGTCCGAACGCGCCGGGCGTTGGTTTGTGAGCCTCCAGGTCGAACTGGAGATG
Organism: Chloroflexota bacterium; assembly: GCA_018823415.1. Classification (GTDB taxonomy): domain Bacteria; phylum Chloroflexota; class JAHJIN01; order JAHJIN01; family JAHJIN01; genus JAHJIN01. Next base: position 1,044 of record JAHJIN010000459.1, read on the forward strand.
CCCGACCCTATCCCCGCACAGGGCGCCCCATTGGGAGTGGACCTGGGCGTGCAGACGTTGGCGGCGTGCTCGGATACCACGACCTATGCCAACCCCAAAGCCCTGCAAGCGGCCCAGCAGCAGCTGCGCCGCTTGCAGGGCCAATTCGCTCGCCAACAGCCCGGCAGCCGCAATCGTGAAAAGACCCGCCGCAAGATTGCTCGCTTGCATCACCGCATCAGCAACATCCGCCAAGATGCCCTCCATCAGGCCACCAGCCGCATTGTGGCGAAAACCAAGCCGGCGGCAGAACGGCCGCGCGTCGTGGTCATCGAGGATCTGAACGTCAGCGGGATGTTACAAAACCACCACCTGGCCCAGGCGATTGCCGATGTGGGGCTGTACGAGTTTGGCCGCCAGGTGACCTACAAGGCCGCTTGGGCGGGCTCGGAGGTGCTGGTCGCGGATCGGTGGTACCCTTCCAGCAAGCGCTGCAGCCAGTGTGGGACGGTCAAGGACACGCTGGGTTTGTCTGAACGAGTGTACGAATGTGTATGCTGTGGCCTGGTGATCGACCGTGACCTGAATGCGGCGTGCAACCTGGCCCAGCTAGCCCCTACCGCCAGTTCGGCGGGAAGTCACACGCAGTGTCCTGTGGAAGCCTGTCGAGAGGCGTGCGCCGCGTCACGCACTGTTGTATCCCTGGTACAACCAGGAAGAACTCGGAAGCAAGTTCTTGGGCCAACGGCTTACCCGAAGTCGAAAGATGACGGTGGACAGGAGCATGCCGTTAAAGCGGTGATCATCTGAAGGCGTTTAGGATGATGCGCCGCAAGACCCGCGCGATATGGTAAAAGCTAGACTGCTTGAATCTCAATGGCCAGCCGGTGTACGGCAGCGCCCATCGGTACAACGCCTGAAACCGATGCCACATCGTGCTGTGTTATTCGCCTCTGAACACAGCAACTTCCGCGGTGTGGGCGATGGGTAGTGAACCCATACAAGGCCATGAGTGAGATACCTAAGTCGTGCTCGGACGTACAACAGTGACGGAACGCGGGATCACCTACAGACCGCGAGGTCCAAGGTGACGGAGGCCCCGTAGTAGTCCGAGGACGGGAAAGCCGTCCACATGGCAAAGGGGGCCAGGTGGTCTCGACCTCTGGACCAGTGAGGTACGCGAGATGCGAAACGCCGAAACTGTGCTAGGAGTCATCCGAGAATTATCGGAAATAGACCACTGGAGAGCCGAGTGAGGCGAAAGTGTGCGCCGTGTCACGCACGGGGTGAATTGCCACCACAGGTGGCCGGAGTTCAGGGCAAAAGACTCCGAGGCGAACAACTAACCTGGACCCGAAAGGGCGAGGGGACAAGAGCATGTTGTTAAAGCGGAGCATC
>JAHJIN010000460.1 GCA_018823415.1 Chloroflexota bacterium
CGCAAGCTGAGCACGCCGGCCCCGGCGCGCGACCTGTACCAGGGCCGCATCTTTCGGGCGGCCCTGCTGTACGCGGAACACCACCACGACGCGACCCTGATCCTGAGCGCCAGATATGGCCTGGTGCACCCCGACCAGGTCCTCGCGCCCTATGACCAGTGCCTGGCCCGCAGCCGGGCCGCCCGGCGCGCCTGGGTTCAGCAGGTCTGTACGGACCTGCTGAACTGGGGCGCCAGGTGGGCGCCCGAGTGGCAAGAGATCTATTGCTACGCGGGTCGCACCTACTGGGCCGACCTGGCTCCCTGGTTGCGGAGCATCGGACTGGCATTCTACACCCCGCTGGCCGGCGTTGCTGGCATCGAGGCTCAGCGCGCCTGGCTGCTGAGGAGGTGACCATGCCAATCCTGACTTTGGTCCAGATCTACGAGGCCCAGGCCGGTGTGCGGCGCTGGGATGCTGGCCTGGGACACACGGTCCAGCACTCGATCGCCCACCTGGACTGGGACGCATCATGGCTCTACGACATGACGAGGAACGGGACTCGCATCCGCTGGCGGGTGCGGCCCGATCGGGGCAACGGTCCCACCTCCCGGCACAATCTGGGCTATCTCTCGCTCGCCATCGACGGGCAGGGCTGGTGGCTGCACGGCTACCAGAATCATGGCGGGGCCTGGGAGCGCTCGTTTCCCATCGCCCCGGGGCCGGTCATCGACTGGCCCACATCATGGGCCATGTTCTGGCTGGCCGAGTACACCTGGATACTCAGCGTCGTCAGGTACCTGACCATGCAGGCCGCTTGCTGGGCCGGGCAGCGCCAGGTCCTGCAGGGTCTGGCCCAGGCGCCCGGCGACCTGGTTGCAGAACTGGAGGCGAGCTGGAACCAGCTCCTGGACCAGCGCACGCCAGCCGGCGAGGCGCGGTTCTGGCAGTTGGCGTTCACGCTCGCCCCGGCGGCCGAGGCCATCCGGGCAGCTATCTGGCCGGCCCTGGGCCTCGAAGACCTATCACACCCACCACGCGCCCGGTTGGGGCAGAGACCACTTCAGTTGGCCCTGCCCCTGGCGGCCTGAAAGGAGGCCCCATGCCGACCCAAACAGCACGTCAATCGACTGACATCCCCACCAACGTAAGCATCGTCCGGGACCGCTACAAGGTCCGGCTGGGTGGCGTCATCCACATGGTCGATCAGGCCAGCGCTTGCTCCTGCGGGTCGCCGAACTGCCCGGCCATCCAGGTGGTGCAGCAGTATCTGGTGGCCGGCGGACGGCCGGCGCCAGTCCTGGACCGCACCCCGCACCCGGCCCCCCTGGGGCCTGCTGAACCGCTCCCAGCACCACGGGAGCCACACCCCTGGCGCCGCCAGACGACCCCGGCCCCGGCCTGGACCGGGTTCTTGCCGGATGTGTGCTACATCTGTGGCAGCGCGGTGACCAGTCCTGAATCGTCAACCGGACCCGGCCACTATGTCTGCCCGCAGGACCCGGCCCACTACTGGGAATGGCGCCTGCGGCAGCAATGGGCAGCGCCGACCCCCGAGGACCTCGCCCAGCGCGAGGCCGACGACCAGGCGCGCCAGGCCATGTACGCGGCCCTGGTCGCGCTGTATCGCGGGGGGCCGAGCATCCACTGCTAGACTCTTACACATCCCCACCCGGGAGGGCGCTCCCGGGTGGGGGCGCCCTCCCAGTAATACGAGGAGGGCACAACATGACCATGCACTGGACCGAACGTTCGCGGGCCATCGCCGCCATCGGCGAAGAGCTGGCCCGCCGGGGCTGGACTCTCCACGGGTACAGTCCCGATCAAAGCGACATTAAAACGGACTACTTTTGCCCGGCCCACTGGGACGGCGTCGCCGTCAAAGACGATGCCGTGGTCGGAGTGGACATCAGCCGGGCCAAGGCGCGCCAATCGGGACGGGGTGACTGGCCGCACTTTCACGCCACGCCGGACCGCAAGACGTGGCACGTCGAACGTGGCGGCCGGATCGTCGCCAGCGGCGTGGGGCTGGAACCCTGCGCCAGCGGCGACCCGGACGAGCGGCAGGCCGCGGTCGCGGCCGTCTGTGACCGCATCGAATCGGTCGCCGGTATCAAGCAGCACGAGCCAGGCAATACGGCCGCGGCCGGCACGGTGGACGGGATCGCGTTCCGGGTCGAGCACGAGCGCGACTGGACGTGGATCTATTTTACCGCCAAGCCGCCGGCCGAATTGCGGGACCGGTTGAAACGGGCCGGCTGGCGCTTTGGCGGGCGCCGCCAGGGTTGGTCCCTGCGCCGCCGGGCGACGGCCGAGGAACTCGCCGCCGTGGGCTTGCCCATGGTGGACGTATGCTCGCCGCCCGACGAGGCCTTGCCACCGATTGGCGAGACTTTGCCAGCAGGTGGCGAGACTTTGCCAGCAGATGGCGAGAGTTTGCCAACAAATGGCGAAACTGCGCTGCCAGGTCGCCCGTACTATGACTGGTCGCCGCAGCACATCGCGGCCGAGGAAGAACGGCTCGGCCAGGAGCTGCAGCGGCTGGTGGCCGCTGCCCCGACCGACGCCGAGGCCTCGGCCTCGGACGCGGAGCGCCAGGCATTGCAGGACATCTGCGATGCCCTGGACGCCCTGGCGGCCGAGCGCCGCACCCAGGCCGAGGAGTTGGCACAGCCGACGGCGCGCCCGTACCAGAACCTGACCCGGCACGCTATCGAGACCGAGATCAAGCGCCTGGACCTGCTCCTGAAACGACTGGCCGGGGCGTCGGACTTTGCCTACGAACTGGCCGTCAACGACAAGGGGGCGCGGTTGCGAGAGATACAGGCCGAGCAGGAAACGGTCTACGACCAGTGGGCCGCCCTGCGCGCCGAACTGCGCTATCGCGACCAGGCTCGCCAGGCCCAACTGGCAGCCTTGCCTCTCCCGCCCGCATCCTTACCACCCTCTGCACCTGAACCCGCGCCCGTACCCTCACCCGAACCCGCATCCCCACTCCCACTCCCACCCGAACCTGAACCCGAACCGCCGTGGACCATGTCGCGGCGGGCGTACCAGGACAGCCGGTCCTTGCAGGTGGCCGGTGGTGTGCCCATCTGGAACGCTCAAGATGGGCGCGACCACGAGGCCGCCGTGCGCCAAGCCGTGGCCGATGGCCTGCCGGTCCCGGACTATGTCCGGGCCGAGTACGGCCTGAACGCCGCTGCTGACCTGGTGCCGACCACGTTCTTGTGGGTCAACCTGACCGACCTGGACGAGGTGGGCCGCCTGGGGGGCGGCCTGGGGTCGCCGCTGATGCTGATGCTGCGCCCGGACCTGGGCGACCAGTTCTACCCGGACCTGGTCGTCAGCCACCCGGGGCAGATCGACGAGATGTACGTGCTCATCGAGACGACCCCGGAGCGGGCCGCAGCCTTGCAGGGCGGTGTGGAGTTTATGGGACAACGCAAACTGGGGCGCAAGGTGCGCACCCGGATCACCAAGGGCCAGCCGGGCGTACCGTGGCGCGTCAAC
>JAHJIN010000461.1 GCA_018823415.1 Chloroflexota bacterium
CACCAGACCATACTTAGCGCTCAGGATCAGCGTCGCGTCGTGGTGGTGTTCCGCGTACGGCAGGGCCGCCCGAAAGATGCGGCCCTGGTACAGGTCGCGCGCCGGGGCCGGCGTGCTCAGCTTGCGAGCCGAGCAACCCACCAGGCCCACGGTGCGCACGATGGGGGTCTGGGGCGGCGGCAGCATGGTCAGCCGGCCTGCCCCGCCATCTGCATGGGCATGATCACGTGGGTGAACCCGTTGCCGTCCGCGGGGCGGAAGACGGTGGGTGCCTGGGAGTCTGGCTGCCAGTCGAGCTCAGCCTGCCCCCCCATGGCCTTGAGCAACTGCAGGAGAAACCGGGCGTTGAGGCCCACCTGCATCCCTTCGGTCATCCCATCCACGACGGCTTCCATCTCGCTCTGCTGGTGGCCACAGGTATCGCTCTGACTGGTGACGACCAGCCGGCCGGCCGGCTCGATGGCGATCCAGATGGCGCGGTCGCTCTCGGTGAACAGGCCCGCCAGCTGGGCGGCCTGCACCATGTCGGCTACGTTCAGACGCACCCAACGCTGGCTGTCCGGCGGGATGATCGACTTGACGTTGGGATAGGCGCCTTCGATGAGCCGGGCGGTCAGCTCGGCCTGGGGCGTGCTAAAAGCCACATGGTCCTTGCCGATGACGATCCGCACCGTCTCGGCGCCGTTGGTGACCCGGGCCAGTTCGTCGAACGCCCGGGCCGGGATGATGGCCTTGTGGGTCCCGTCGTATTCCACCGCCAGGGTGGCGATGGACAGGCGAAACCCGTCAGCCGCCGAGAGCGACATCTGGCCCTTGCCGACCTCGCACAGTACCCCGGTCAGAATGGGCCGCGATTCGTCGCTCGCAGCGGCCACCGTCACCCGGCTGCTCGTCTCGCGCAACTGGTCTGCATCGACCTCGAACGCTGCCCCGGCCGCCTTGCTGAAAGCCGGAAACTCGCCCGGATCCATCCCGACGATGTTGGCCTGGTATGGGCCACAGGCCAGGCACAAGGAATCCTTTTTCGTCGTCAGGTCCAGGCGGTCCGGCGGCAGGCTGCCGCAAAAGTCCGCCAGGAGCTTGGCCGGGACGGCCACGCTCCCGGTCTCGGTGCACTGGGCGCCGACTTTGTAACGGATGCCGATGTCCAGGTTGGTACCGCGCACGACCAGATGCTCCGCGGCGGCCTCGATGTGGACGCAGCCCACGCCTGGCGCGGGCAGCGTCGTCCGTGGTGCTACGGCCCGGCCGACGATGGTCAGGGCCCGGGCCAGGTTCTCTGACAATACTGATGCTTGCATGTTGTTTTCCCCCTTTTGTGGTAGTAGATGCCCAACTCCCCGGGTATGCCGGGGAGTTGGATGTGCGTGGTGCTGTATACGTGCGCCGCGCCGTGCGGACCTCCTTTCCCGATTAATAGTCCCACCGATAGTAGAGCGTGGGTGCGTGGCCCCGGCATCCAGGACCACGCACCCACGCTCTACCAACCAGGAAAGACTACTCGGGCAGGAGGATCATCAGGCCGCCGCGGCCAGTTGACTGGCCTCGACGCGCAGCCGCAGCAATGTATCCACGGGCCGCTGTACACCCTGGCGCACGATCACCAGGCCGCGCAGTGGCTCATGGCCATGACTACCAAGGCGGGCGGCGAGATCATCGCGCTCGCGTGCCAGCAGGGGGAAATATCGTTCAAACGCTACCGGGTCGCGGACGTAAGCCGCGCGGGTCTCGACCGGGTGCCATTCGCGCACCCGGTCCCGCAGATCGGGCGGGTAACTGGTCCCACGACCAGACAGTGCCACATCCGGCGGTCAACAGGCAGGTCATATGTACCGCCACGTCCAGCAGGCCCAATCGCTGTTGGGACTCGTCCAGTACACTGAGGACACAGGCCTAGTCTGCTGGGTGAACCGCGGTACATAGGACACAGGGGTGTGATGAGACAGTTAGAAGTAACGCCATGGGTTGCACCTCCTCCGATAAAGTATGTGAGCATGAAACCCACCGGCACGTAAGGCGCGGGCCTCATGCCGGCTGACGTGCTTCTGGTTTCGTAGTTCTGTTATTTTCCTATGTTGATAAATGCTTCGCTATATGACCTTGGCAGTGTGCGATTCCAGAACAGGGATCCGTCTCGGATGTGTCTGGAAGGATGCTCTGGCAGTGTGACTGCCAGATGAAAGCCCATGGAGAGCTTTCATCTGACGGTCACCAGCTGACCAGGCACACTGAATGGTTCGCGGACGCAGTTGTACCGGCCGTCTCGAATACGATAGCCTATAAATGCAAATGCGTCAGCGATTCTTCAGTGTGCTACGCCACCAGCAGGGACCCGGTTCCTCGGATATACCGGTGGGATCGGGGAGACACCTCGGCTACTCGGCCGAGGGCTCCACTGCGCCAAATGTCGCCACAGCGTGATAGTACACGAACCGGGACCGGCCATCGGTCAGGGTGAGCTGCACCCCGGCCTCGCCCAGGTGCTGGATGACGCCCTGCAATGTCTGGCCGCTGACCAGGCTGACCGCGACGGTCCACTGCTCGTCGAAGGCCTGCACCCAGGCCCAGCCCTCCACCGCCTCGGGCGGCATCTGCACCGGGTACAGGTTCTCGCGTTCGGGGATGTCCTCGAGGCCCACGTTGAGCGCGTAGGCCAGGCGCCCGCGATGCTGGACGGGGATACGTACCCGGCCCTCTTCGTATTTCTCCACCAGTTGTACCGGGATCCCGGCCGCGTAGGCCAGAGTCTCGGCGCTGATCTGGCGCCGCAAGCGCAGCAGCTTGAGGCGGCTGATGGGGCGCCGGGCGGTGGGTTGAGTCCGATAACGTGGCAGGCGTGCTGGGTTGTTCATGCTGCTCTCCCCGTCAATGCCTTGACAGCTACCACACCAGCGGCGTGTCCAGGCCCAACGCGTGGTAGCCAAAGCTGTTGACCG
>JAHJIN010000462.1 GCA_018823415.1 Chloroflexota bacterium
CCTGATAGGCAATGGGCACTTCGTGGATGCGATGCCCGGCCCGGCACACCTTGGCCGTTACCTCGGGGCAAAACTCGAACCGTGAGGCGTGCAGGTCCAGGCTCTTGAGCACATCGGCGCGAAAGACCTTGTAGGCCGTGGCCTCGTCGGTAATGTTGGCCCCATAGAGCAGGTTGGCTTCCCATTTGAGGATCTTGTTGATGAGCCAGTTGGGCAATCGCATTCCCGGCGGGGCCTGCAAGCCCTGGTAACGATCCTGGAACCGCGAGCCGTATACCACCGTCGCCGCGCCGTCCAGAATGGGCTGTAACAGGGCCGGGTAGTCGTTGGGGTCGTATTCCAGGTCCGCATCCTGGATGAGTATCACGTCGCCGGTGGCATAGCCAATCCCCACCCGGATCGCCGTCCCTTTGCCAAAGTTCTCGCCGGATAGATGGATCTTGATGACCTCGTCGCCGCGATAGCGATCCAGGATCTCGGCGGTGCCGTCTGTAGAACCGTCGTCCACGACAATGATCTCCCGGTCCAAGCCCGCCAACTCGACGGCCTTGACCCGGCGGATGACCTCCTCAATGTTGGCACGCTCGTTAAAGACCGGCACGATTACAGACAGTTTCACAACGACAACAGGATACCTTTCTTTGCCAAAAGCTCCTGATAAAGCCCCGCCACCGCGGCGACCATTTGTGGCACGTCGAAATCTTGGGCGCGCTGGCGACCCGCAACGGCGAGTCGGCGCCGCTCCGCCGGGTCTTGCAGCAGCCCGGCGATGGCTGCTCCCAGTGCCTCAGGTTCGCCCGGCGGCACCAGCCGGCCGTTCACCCCCTCGGTGATGGCCTCGGCCGTGCCGTCCACATTGGTGCAGACCACCGGCACGCCGGCGGCCATGGCCTGAGGTATCACCAGCGGCAACCCTTCCCACAAGGACGATAGCGCAAACACATCAAATGCCGCCAGCAGGTCCGGCACGTCGCGCCGCAGCCCGGCCAGAATCACCCGGTCGGTCAAGCCCAACTCGGCGATGAGCGCCTCTACCGCCGGGCGCAACGGCCCGTCACCCACATAGACAAAGCGTGCGGTGGGTACAGACTGGGCCACCACCGCTGCCGCCCGCACCCAGTCCAGCGGGGCCTTTTGCGGCGAGAGCCGGCCCACGGTGCCCACCACCGGCGCATCGGCCGGCAGGCCCAACTCGGCGCGCATCGCCGCCCGGCCTTTGGTTGGGTGCGCAAAGGCCGCTACGTCAATGCATCCATGAATGGTGACATATTGGGCCGGGGACGAGATGCCGGCCTCCAGGCCCTTGTCGGCATTCAGCCGCGACACCACAATGATCCGATCGCCGCATCGGTCTGCCAACCTTTCCAGATTGACATACAGGGCATGCACGGCCGCCGACTGGCCCGGGTAAAAGCCCCAACCGTGCACGGTGTGGACAATAACCGGGACGCCGGCCCAGCGCGCGGCCACGCGCCCCAGGATACCGGCCTTGCTGCTGTGGGTATGCACCACGTGAAATCGGCCCCGGCGCATGAACCGGGTCAGCTTGACCAGGGCCAACAGGTCCTTTGCCGGGCTGATCTCGCGCACCAGTTCCGGCAGGATGATGAGCGGAATGCCCCGGGCGCGGACCTCGCTGATGATCTCGCCTTCCGGGCCGGTCTGGGGACCAGAAACCATGCTGCACTCGTAACGCGCCGGGTCCAGGCCGGCGGCGGTGAGCATGGCAACCTCTTGCGCCCCGCCCACGATAAGGCGCGTGATACACTGGACAACCCGCACGCGCTGCATCACTGCGCTACTGGCTGGCCGGGTCTATCAGACCGGTCGTTTGCAGATAGACGTATATGGCGGCCTTAAAGTGCTCAAAATCGCCCAGATGATCTTGCAGGGTGTCATATACTGTCTCTGCATCCATATCCCAATAGAGATGCACCAACCGATTGCGCATGCCCACCATTTGCCGGGCGGTGGCGAGAAAATCGGCCGAAATTACGCCATGTTCGGCCAACACCACGAAACTGTCAGCCAGGCTCTGCGGAGCACGCCAGTTCTGGCGTGCAATCATGTGGTTAGCCACATCCACGCAGCATTCTACCGCAGTATGCAAATAATACTTGACGCCACCCAGGCGCGCCACATCGTTCAGTAGTTCGGCCGAGGGCAGTTGGGCCAGGGCGCGCAGGTTCGCCACATAGGTGTCCAAGTTGCGAAAGATGCCCTCAATGGTATCCAGGTTGACCATCAGCCAGCAATCCTTTACGGCGCAATTCCACGCCCATGTGCTCGAAATAAGCCCGTTGCATCCGGCGCGCTATGGGCAAAAAGTCAAAGTAGCGTTTGCGAGTCAATGTCTCAAAGTCGGCGCGAAAATCTTCATCTCGTGAATACACAAGCACCCCAGTACGCAACACGGTGCCCTGCACCATGATGGGGGCCTCGCTCACGCTGCGCACATCGACCTCGGGTAACCCGCAACACTGCTCGATCTCGGCAGCAATGCCCAGTTCCAGTTGCATCCGCTGATAGGCTGATAGGCCATGGCGTGGGGCAAGCACCAACGCCACGTCCACATCGCTCCCTGGCAACGTACAATCCTCGGCCACTGAACCATAAAGATAGGCCAGAAACACCGGTCGCCCGGCCAGGATGTCGGGGAGCGTGGCGCGCAGTCGATCCACAATGTCTTGGCGCGCAGGCAGGTGATGAGCCATCAGTGTGCTTGTTCCCGATACCATTCGACCGTCCGGCGCAGACCCTCTTCCCAATCCACCACGGTCTCGTACCCCAGCAACGTTTGAGCCTTGTCGACGTCGGCCAGCGAGTGCTTGACATCGCCGGGGCGCGGGGCTTTGAACGTGGGTTGCAAATCGGTCCCCAATATCCCGTTGAGCAAGCCGATCAATTCTAACAGATTAACCCGCTTTCCGCAAGCGACGTTAAACACCTCGCCGGACACGCCCGGCGCCGTCGCGGCCAGCAGGTTGGTGTGGACATTGTTCGCCACATAGGTAAAATCGCGACTCTGCAGGCCATCGTCTTCCACCGGCGGCTGCTCGCCGCGCAACATGGCCGTGATAAAGATGGGTATGACGGCGCTGTACTGCGACATGGGGTCCTGGCGCGGCCCAAAGACATTGAAATAACGCAGGCTCACGGTTTCCAGGTCATAGAGCTGAGCAAAGACCCGCGCGTACAACTCGCCGGTGAGTTTGGCGACGGCATAGGGCGACTTGGGCGCCACCGGCATGGTCTCGACCTTGGGCATGACCGGCGAATCGCCATAGACCGACGACGACGAGGCATAGACCAGGCGGCGCACCCCGGCGTCGCGGGCGGCCACGAGCAGGTTGAGCGTGCCGGTGACATTGACCGCGTTGGTGCCGACCGGGTCTTCCACCGAGCGCGCCACCGAGGACAGGGCCGCCTGGTGCAAAACAACCTCCACGCCCTGCGCGGCCCGGCGCACCGTGTCCAACTCGCGCAGATCGCCCTCCACCAGTTCGAAATGACCGGCCACGTGGGCCAGGTTCTCGCGCTGGCCGGTGGAAAAATCGTCCAGCACGCGCACGTCAGCGCCCCGCGCCACCAGTTCCGTCACGATATGCGAGCCGATAAAGCCGGCCCCGCCGGTTACGAGGTATTTCATGGGTGTTGTGTCTCCTTGTCTGTCATATTGTGTATTTCGTGTTGCGTGAGCAATGTCTCGTATAAAGCCTCTGTCTGCGCCACCACTGCGTCCAGGCTAAAATGTGTTTCGACGCGTCGGCGGCCGGCCGCACCCATCGCTCGGGCCTGGGCCGGGTCGTCCAGCACCGCTTGCAGTGCCCGGGCCA
>JAHJIN010000463.1 GCA_018823415.1 Chloroflexota bacterium
GGATCTGGGGCTGGCCGAGGACGCCCGCATCCAATGCGACCTGGACACGGTGGCCTTCGCCCAGGCCCAGACAGCCCAGTTGGCGGAGACCCTGACGGCGCTGGCAGCCCACGCGGAGCGTGAGCGCGTGGTGCTGCTGATCCAGTTGCCGGGCGTGGGGCTGATCACCGCACTGACCCTGTTGGCCGCCATCGGCGACGTCAGCCGCTTTCCAGCGGCCAAGAACCTGGTGGGCTATGCCGGCCTGGGAGCGCGGGTGCACGACAGCGGCCAGACCCGCCGCACGGGGCGGATCACCAAGGCCGGCCGCCGCGACATCCGCTTTGTGATCGTCGAGGCGGCGCACGCAGCCTGCCGATCGCACCCGCACTGGAAGAAAGAACTGGCTCGCCTGGAGCCGCGCCTGGGGTACAACAAGGCTATCGTCGCTATTGCCCGCAAGCTCCTGGTGGCGGTGTGGCATGTGCTCACCGAGGAAGGTGCGGACCGCTTTGCCGTCCCTGAACTGGTGGCCCGCAAGCTGCTGCACCACGCCTACACCCTGGGCCGGGCCCACCGCCCGGCGGATCAGACCGCTGGGGCCTACGTGCGCCAGCAGCTCGACCGCCTGGGCCTGGGAGCCAATCTGCCAGCCATTCGCTGGGGACCTAACCGCAGTGTGGCCCTGCCGCCGTCCAGTCTGGCCCCAGCGGGGGCTTGAGCCCTGGTTACGCTAGGCTGATGCGTCGTCCGTGACAACCTATTGTATGACCTACGACCCTCGCCAAAAGTAACTGCGAGCGGTTGCGTTTTCGCACGCCCATTGACCAGCCACTGTTGCTGGTGAAGCGCATAAGCAATAAGCCAGTCCTGTGAGGTCGGCTTGACCACCTCACAAAATCGGGGCGGGACGCGGTTGATGGTAGACTTGAAGACTTGACCAGGCCCTTGACAAGAATGAGAGGAGAGAAGAGAAGAGAGAATGTACATAGGTACACTCTAGAGAAACACGCGGCAACTGATACCACAAGCAAGTGCTGCTAGGTAGAGTAAATCTTCAATGTCTGTACAAGCTATTGACTGATCATAGTGGATGTTGCCAAAAAAGAAGGGCAACCTATTCACGTCAGTGTGGCATACTGGATCTCCGGAGACGCTTTCGATATGCAGCCGACGGGGAAACTCGTAACGGGCCATGACTGCCATTTGGTGATCATCTGCCCCTCTGATTCGCCAGCATTTCGGACGTAACAGAGAAAGTGGGGTATCCCAGCCCGGAACACGACTCCCTGTGAAATCTAGCGAACCTATCTGAACTGCTTTGACCTGCTCATCTACGCTGGGGAAAAAGTAGATTGCCGCATTATACTGATCGGGATAGACAGAAACGCGCTGCCCCCGAATGTACACCGATCTACTACCCCCGACATTGTGACCACACAGCACGTCTGAGCCCAACGTATTGAACTGCACTACCGACTCACCAGTGATTATGTCAGTGAGAGTATGGTACTCTTTATAGTCATCCTGCTCATCAGACAACGTACTGCGATGTGACAGTTTGAGCCATTGCGATGTCTTGACCACGGTATTCTACTCCTGGGTTATCTAGACACCGATCTTCGCTGAAGCTATTGGAGCAATTTGGTGATATCCCAAAACGACATAGGAGTGCGGATATTCGGCAACAACTGGAAGGTGCCGGGGGTACCAAATGGCCTTGTAGCATTCCACATCCCTGCAAGACCCTCCACGCTCTTAGGTATGATCTGAACCCCTCCACCATATCCAGCTGCTTCCGTTGCAACGTCCAGTGCGGCCTTAACCGCGTTGGACACTGCTGGCGCTTGAGTTTCACCGACCATAACAAGATCCAGATCGCTCTGTGGTCCTGGCGTTGGGTTGCCTGCAATGAGCCACCGGACACCGGGTATCTTCTCCGCAGCCGCGCGAAGCGCATCAAGGGGTAATTTGGCACTCGGTGGGGCACCCGCTTGAATATCATCCGAGGGATTTCCCGTGACGAACCTCCCCAACTGACTGTTCACACCGTATGCGATTTTGCTGTATGCTCCACGAAGCCAAGACAATCCTCTTTCTGCTACCGGCGCGAGGAAGGGCACTGCCTTACTAGCTGCATAACTCGCCCCAATGTACGCTAGATCAAAACCGGCCAGCATACCAACGCCGACGAATGGGGCGGCTGCGGCCATGACCAGACCCTCACCGTTGTCCCCATGACATCCTACCCGATTATAATACGTGGCCCAGTCTTCACCACGCTCTTTGCCCTGCCACGGCGTCTTAGCTTGCCAGTCCCAGTCGGATTCTACCCAATCATTGTTGACTCGGTGGCCCGTAGGATCAGTGTATTTGAGGGGGTTATTCCGCACGTAAGAGTACCGATTGAGATTCTGCGGATTGCCGGCCCCCGGCACCACCGTGTCCGCGCTGATGAAGCGCCCCAGCAATGGGTCGTAATACCGCGCCCCATAGTACAGGAGTCCGGTACTCCTGTCAAGTCTTTGACCGGTGAAGTTGAACTCGGTAGGCAGGGCGGCCGGGTCCCCGGCGCGGACGGAGCCATAGGGGTAGTAATAGAGCCGGGAATCATCCACCTCATCGCCATTCTGGTCGGTGAGCAGGGACGTAGAGCCCAGGTGGTCCTGGTGGATGAAGTGCAGCACCCCGTCCCGGCGCATGGCCACCCGTTTGCCATTGAACACATAATACTTGATGACCACGCTGGGCTGCTGGGCCAGGGGACACGCTGGCGGCGCGGCGAGACCGGCCCCCCTTGACAAGCAATCACATCTGTATTTTGTGATCACGGTGGCTTGCTGGGCCAGGGGCGCCGGGGCACAGGAGGGCAAGGGAGCAGCCGGGCGGGCCAGCGCAGCCAGGCCGGCCGGGCGGGAGCTGCCTTGGCCCGACCCGTCGGGCGCAGCGGGATCCGCCGGCGCGGCCTGCGCCCAGCCAGAGTTGCGTGATCCCTGGCCCTCCTTGGGCGGTTCCCCGCAGATGATGGCCACGTCGTCAGCGTAGAGAGTACCGCTGGTGCTGCTCAGCCGCACCCGGCACGCTTGGCTTGCGGCATGGTCAGACACCGCCACCCGGCATTCCGTCCAGGTGGACTCCAGGGCAAAGCTCTGGTCCGCGTACGTCCATCCCATCTGATTGTCTTGCACCTGCACGCGCAGTTGGGCCTTGATGCCCTGGGCCCACACGTGCAAGGTCATTCCGGCCTGCCCCGGCGTGATGACCTGCTCCACGTATTGGCCCGACCCCAACTGAGCCGCGCCCGCCTGCGCGTGGCCCACGCTGCCGGTCCAGATCCCAGTTCCGGCCCAGGGGCTTAGCCACTCGGTGAATCCGCCATTCTGGAGGGGGTTGCAGGGGGCGCTGGCTGTACTCACCTCCGTCTCGGCCACCGACTTGGCATTGCACTCGCCCGTCGGCCACACGGAAAAGATATAGTAGTAGCCCGCGGACAAGTCCAGCTTCACGGTGCTCTCGGTGGTTGTGCCCACCACGTCCTCGCACTCGCCGCTGTGGGCCCGCAGGCCCTCACATTTGAGTTGATACGTCACCTCCACTCCGGGCGCGGGCGGCGTCCAGGTGAACGCGACCGGACCGGGCCACACCTCGCCGTCGGGTTGCAGGTTCGTGGGGGCCGGGTAGGCCACCGACACCTCGGTGCTCTTGCTCACGTCGGCCTGGCCGGCCTTGTGCCCGGTGACGATGAAGCGATAGTTCGTGCCACCTGCCACCGGCAACGCCACCGTGGTCTCCGTCGTAGAGCCGCTATTCACGTCCTGGCCGGCGTCCAGGTCGCGCAGGACGTAGGTATAGCTATCCCAGGACCAGTTGCAGGGCAGCGTCCAGCGGAAGGGCAGGGCGCCGGCCGCGTGCTGGCAGCCGGCCGGGTAGACGGCGGTGATGTCGGCCACCGGCGGCGTCGACTCGTCGGTAAAGGTGTGATTCCCATAGGTGCCCGGCGCCAGGTTGGTGCCTTCCAGTTCGTCGTCGCCGGGCGCACTGAAGGACTCGCCCGGGGTGGCACCGCTGGACTGGTAGCAGGTGGGGTTCGTCTCCACCAGGCGCACGTCCAGGTTGCCGGTCCCGCAGCGGCTGTAGCTCAGGCTAAAGGCGCCGTCGGCGCCGGTGGCCTGGCCCATCACGTAGACCCAGTCGGCGCCGTCGCGTCGGTATAGGCGCACCGTGGCCCCGGCCAGCCCGCTGCCCCCCTCCCGCACCTGGCCGGTGAAGGTCCAGGTCTGCCGGCTGGAGGCGTCGGTAAAAGTGTTGTCCCCGTAGGTGCCCGGCGCCAGGTTGCTGCCGCGCAGTTCATCGGCGCTGACCTGGGTCAGGGGCGCGCCGGGGGTGGCGGAGACGGACTCGTAGCAGGCGGGGTTGGTCTCGACGAGGCGGAAAGTTCGGTTGCCAACGCCGCAGCCGGTGTAGCTGAGGCTAAAGGTCCCATCCTGATCGGTGGTCCGCGAGTTGGCCAGGACCCAGGCCGTCCCCTCCTGACGGTAGAGGCGCACGGTGGCCCCGCCCAGCCCACTGCCTCCCGCCTGCACCTGGCCGGTAAAGGTCCAGGTTTGCTGGGTAGAGGCGTCGACAAACACGTTGCCGTCATAGGTGCCGGGCTCCAGAGTACCCTGCAGTTCGTCGTTATTGATCTTGGTCAAGCCGGCGCCAGCGGTGGCGTCAGTGGACTGATAGCAGACCGGGTTGGTCTCGACGAGACGGAAAGTCTGGTCGCCAGCCTCATAGCCGGTGTAGCTCAGGCCAAAGCCCCCATCGCCACCGGTAGTTTGCGTGTCCACGGTCACCCAGTCGCCGCCCACCTGGTGGTCCAGGCGCACTGTGGCCCCGGCTAGCAGGACGCTGCTGGTCTGCACCCGTCCGGTAAAAGTCCAGGTACGCGCATTGAGAACGAGTTTCTCGTAATAGTTGCCAACATAGATGGTAGTGCCGCTAGAATCTACCTTTTTGACCCGCGCCCCGTCGCCGTCGTAGGTGAACACCGTGACCTCAGCGCCCGCGGTCACCACGTGGAGGCGGTTCTCCGCGTCAAAGCTCTGGCCATACGTTACCCCATTTTCAGTACGGCTGGTCATGTTGCCGTTGGCGTCGTATTGATAGCGCTCCTCGCCGTCCAGGTGCGTAACCGCGTGGGGCTTGGCTCCCGGGGCGATCCCCTGGGCCTGACCGTAGCCATACGTCACCCCGGCCCGGCTGGTGATGTTGCCGATGCCATCGTATTCGTAGGAGCGGGTGTACTGTCCGGCGCTGCCGTCGCTGGCGCTGGCGCTGGTCAGCCGGTTCAGTGCGTCGTAGCCAAAGTTCTGGGTCTGGGTACCGCCGGGCGCCTTGTAGTCCTTGATCGTCTCGACGTTCCCCACGTTATCGTACGTGTACTCCAGATTTTGCAACTCGGTGCTGCCCTGGACCGTGCGCAACTGCCACAGGCGGAAGGACGGGGCCGTCTCGGGGGGACTGCCGTCGCCATAGTACGCGTACGTGGTGACGGCGCCATTGCCCAGGTCCAGTTGCTTGATCTGGCCCTGGGCATTGTAGCTCGCCGCGCTGATATAGGTGTCGGGACCGTTGCTGGTCAGCGAGTAGGGCAAACCGCGGTCGTCATAGTCCATGGTCACGACCTCGGTGTCCGGGTAGGTCATGGTAACTACCCGGTCCAGCGTGTCATAGGTATAGTGGGTGTCATAGTCCGTCCCGTCGATGGTGTGCCGGGTCTGGCGCAGCCGGCCCCGCCCGGGGACGTCGTCAAAGTAGTAATAGTACGTGGTGTTGCCGCCGTAGGTCATGCGGGTGCGCTGGCCCTTGCTCTTGCCATAGCCGTTCTCGTCATAGTAATAATGGGCCAGCTCGACGTCGCCGGCCTTTTTGACCACCAGGCGGTTCAGTGCGTCATACTCGAAATTCAGCTCTTGGCCCTGGGCGTCGGTCTGCTTGAGGAGATTCCCCCCATCGTCATACTCGTACTTCCACCAGCCCGCAGGGTCCAGTAGGTCGGCGCCGCACATGTCCGGGTCGTGCATGGCGATCTTGCGGCCCAACTGGTCGTAGGTCATCTGGATGGTAATGTCACCCGGCGTGTATGTGGTGCCACAGATATAGCCGCCGCTCGTCACCTGCACCAGATTGCCCAGCACGTCATAGTCATAGAGCGCCACGTGCAGCGCGTCGCACCACCCACCGTCGTCCTTCTGGCCCACCCAGACCAACTGGTCAAAGGCATCGTAGGTATAGTACGTTTTGTGCCCCTCGGCATCGATGACCTCTTCCTGGCGCAAGCCCACCCCGATCTGATCCGCCCACTGGACATCGGTATGGTAAATGGTCTGCGTCTCGGTCCCGTCGGGATTTTGCACTTTCGTCACCCGGCCCAGGGCATCGTACTCGGTGGTGCTGTGGGGGTCATCATTCTCGGGGACACCGAGCTGGGGCACCCACTCGTGCTCCACCCGGCCCAACTCGTCGTAGGCCCAGCGGGCGATCACTTCTTGCCCGCCCGACCCCGGGGTATGGATCTCGGTCTTTTGCCCCAGGCCGTTAAAGTACAGCGTCTCATAGAGCCGGTCCGCGCCCCGGCCGCGATAGGTCACCACCCGTTGGGTGGTGGGATTGCCCAGGTCCAGGTACTCGCGCTCGTAGGTGCAGCCCCCGGCGCCGCCGGGGTCGCCGGGCAACTGGGCCCACTTTACCCGCCCGAACTCGTCATAGCCATAGGCCGTGGTCAACTGGTTGGCATCATCGGTGGTGGTCTGGAGGGTGCCCAGGACATAGTCGTAGGTGAATGACTGGCTCAGGGTGACGCCGTTCACCGTGGGGGGCGTCACGTGCAAGGGATAGGTGGGGTAGATGGAGTCATAGCTGGTCACGGTATCGTGGCCGTTGGCGTCCCGGGCCTGGACCTGGTTGCCATAGCCATCGTACCAGTATTCGGCCTGGCTGAACCGATCTGGCCCCAGCTCGCTGTAGGCCCTTTCTGCCACCAGGTCGCCCCGGGTGGGCAGGGCTTCCCAGGCCCGCAGACTGCCGCCGGCGTCGCGGTCGTAGAGATAGTCCGCGCGCGCCACCTCGGTGCCGCTGGCGTCAAAGACCTGGCGACGCTGGGCCCGATTCACAAGGTAGCCAGTGGTCCCCTCATCGCGATAGAGATAGGTGAGCTGGGTCCGGCGATACAGATCATGATCCTTGCCGTACTCGCTCACCGTGGCCTGGTTGCCATAGACGTCGTAGGTATAGGTGGTGTACCTGTGTTGCGCCGCCAGATGGCTCTCTGCCTGATCTAGTGCAACAAAGTACCAGTGCACCGTCAGCCAGCCCACGTCCTCGCGCCAAATGCTGTCCTCGTGGTCGCGCCAGGTATACCCCTGGTATTCCCAGGCCAGCAATATCCCGTCGGCGTCCCGATGCTCGGTCTTCCAGGAGCGACCCTGGAGGGGGTTGTAGGCCTCGGTGTCCAGGTGGAACCACTGGTACGTGAGCCCGCCAACGGCGTCCTCTACTTTAACCATTTCGTGGCCCACGAACTTTTCGTTGCCATGCGTGTCGTAGGTATAGGTATAGGTAATGGGAAAGGTGTGCCCCAGCCCATCGCTCGCGGTGCGTTGCTGCACGCGGTGGCGATAGTTCCCGCCATACGTCTCGAACTGCTGGTAGGTATAGGCCATCTGGCCGCCGTAGCCGTTGCCCGCCGTGGTCAGCAGCACCTTGCCATCCTGGATCGCGTAGACGAACGTGTACGGGGGCAGCGTGCCGCCGTCGCGGCCATAACGCTGGATCTGGAGCAGGGTGAGCCGCCCTTTGTAGGCGTTCTCGGGGTCGTCGTCATAGGTAAAGACATAGGACCAGGCCACCGTGCCGTCGACCTTGATCTCGATGCGGTCCAGTTTGGCATAGTGCGTCGCGTCCTGGCGCTGGATGCGAATGAAATGTACGGCGTAGCGTTGCTGATTGTCCCCGCCGTAGCGGATCACCGTGGGATAGATCGCCTTGTAGTTGGCACAGCCGTCACTGGTCACGGTGTAGGCCTCGTATTCGAACGTGACCTGGTTGCCATGCGCATCGACGATGCGGGTGACCGACCAGCGATAGGTCACGGGGTCCCGGGACCAACAATCGCAGCCCGGGTCATAGCGATCCACACAGGTGGTGGCCTGGTGCGTGAACTCGTACAGCGTGTCGTCCTGGGTGCGCAGGTAAAAGTTGTCGCCGTCCTTCCAGACGCGCAGGTAGTGGGTGTCTACCAGGTGATAATAGTTCGAGTTGTACTCGCCCACCAGCTTGCCCTTGACGTCGCCCAGCACCAGATAGTATCGGTCGCCGGAGGCCCGCCGGATGTGGGGCAGGTCCAGGCCCCAGCCCTGGCCCACCCAGGAGGTGGCTTTGGCCGACTTGACTTCTTCCAGGCCCTGGCTGTTGAACGCCAGTTGCACCGCCGGGGCCAGCCCGTGGTTGCCCGGGGGGACGGCGATGGGATAGCGAATCGTGGCGGCCCCGGTAAACAGGTCAGAGTCAAAGTCGTTCGTGGTCGGCAGCGGGATCTCGTCGAACGGATCGCCGCCGCCGGCCGCGTAATCGGTAAAGTGGGTCACCTGGGCCGTGAGGGTCCCGGCGTGAACGTCCACCTGGCTGGGAACCGGGACCCAGCGCTCGGCCCCAACGTCCCAATACCACAAGGCCAGGCGCTCGGCAGACTCAGCCGAGGCGCGAGCCAGCTTGGCCTGGTCCAGGCGCACCACGACGGTCAGGGGCTGCTCGAATCGCCGAACAGAGGCCTTGGCTTGGTCTGGCTTGCCGGGCGCGCCGCGTTCGTCGGCGGTCAGGCTAAAGGTACACCAGGCCCAATAGTCGGCATTGATGAGGCTGGGCGTGTAGCGCGCCGTCACGGGTCCCTTGACTGCCCCGGCCGGGAAGCGCACCTCGACCCGGTCGTCGGGGCTGCGCAGCGTGCCGCCGCCAGGGCCGATCTCGACCGCAGTGCC
>JAHJIN010000464.1 GCA_018823415.1 Chloroflexota bacterium
GCCGATGCGGCGGTCGACCTGGCCCAGGAACGCGCCACAGCCCTTCTTGATCGTGCGCTCCTCCTCTTGGACCACGTCGTAGAGGCAGCGGCGCAGGGTCTTGGCAAAGTACTCCTCGTCGTCCACGATGAGCTGGCCCAGGTCCTCACCCTGGCCGTAGACTTGCAGCCGGTAGCAGTCCGGGCAGCGATAAGCCGTGACGGTCTTGCGGGGGAAGGTCGCCGGCTTTTTCTGTTTCACGGCGGTCTGCAGGGCCTGGACTTGGACATCCGACAGCACCTCCGCCGCCTCGTCGAGGGTCATGGGCACCCGCATCTGGCGGCGCAGCACGGCCGGGCGCCAGCCCGAGCCATCCTTGAGCGTTTGCTTGCCGATGACGGCAATGCGCAGCCGGTCGGCATAGTCCGGGTGGCGGCCCAACTGCACAAAGCGGATGGCGTCTTCCAGGCAGTCGATCTTCATTACGAACGCCGTGGGGACGGTGGCCTTGCACTCGCCCACCATCTGATCCACCAGGTGGGCCTCGGTGACGAACCAGCCGTCCTTGCGGGGGTCGTCCAGGTGCTGGAGGGCCAGGAAGCTGCTCCCGACCCGGGATTTCCCCCACCCCATCTCCGCTTCCAGGAACAGCGTGTTCACGCCCTGGGTGGCGGCCGTGTGCAGGCCGGCCAGGACGTGCTTTTGCCCGGGCCACAGTCCCGGCGGCTTGCCCGGCACCGGCTGGCCGGGCGAGAGGTGCTCGATGATCCAGCGCGTCCGCTCAGGCAGCGCGCCCAGGTCGAACTCGTAGCGGGGCTGGAACTTGGCCAGGGCCAACTGGGCCAGGTCGCCGGCGTGCTCGCTCATATAGTCGCCCAGGCCGGAGCTCTCCTCCAGGATGTGGAACTCGCCGGTTTGCGGGTTGAAGGTCACGACGCGGGGATAGTAGACGGTGCGGGTGATGGTCACATCGTCATCATCCGTCTCCTGCTCCTCCTCGGCCTGGCGCACCGAACCCCGGATGATGTCATCATCCACCCGCGAATTGTCCAACAGCCCGGCGGCCATGATGCTCGCCAGGTGGCCCTTCTTCAAGGGCATGACCACCCGGGTGTTGATCTCCACGGCGTCCTGGAACAGGTCGTCCAGGGTCAGGCCGCCGCGTTGCCCATCCAGCCGCAGTTGGTCCAGGTCCAGTTCCTGACCCCGCAGGCGCACATAGTTGCGGGGCCGAGCCGGCAGGACGTAGGGGTCATCACAGGTGTCAGGCAGCAGGGGCGGAGGACCGAATTGCAGGGTGTCCTTGAGCCAGGCTACCACTTCTCGCGTGTTGGTGTCCCGCAGCTCGCGCCGCCGGGCGTAGAGGATGACCTGGCGGTAGGGGTTGGGCTCGGGCAGGGTGAACAGGCGGAAATCGTGATAGAACTGGGCCAGGTGGGGGATGATGGCGTCATCCTGCAACATGCGGTAGCCGGGGATGACGTAGATGAGCAGCCCCTCGGGACACAGGGCCTCGCGGTAGCGCTGCAGGAAGCGCCATTCCAGGCGGTTGTTCTGGTCGTCGCGATCGTAGGGCGCGTTCGAGTAGACGGCGACGAATTGCTCGTGGCCGCACTCGAACTTTTCGTTCAGGGCGTCGTTGATGACCGCGTGGTCGGCGCGGCGGCGCACCCAGCGACCGCGCTCCTGGTTGATCTCGATGGCCGCCAGGCGCAGATGCCAGCGGTTGGCCAGGGCCCGGCCGATCTGGGCCGCGCCAGCGCAGGGGTCCAGCAGCCAGCTGGCGCCATCACCGGGTGCGACCTGGGCGGCGATGCGGCGAAAGTGGGCCGGCGGGGTCGCGACGTAGCCGGCCTCGGCGACATTACGGAGTCGAGACATCTGGCACCTCCGGGATGTAGGTCAGGCGGTCACGCCAGCGGGGCAGGGCCATGCGGCGCAACCACTGCTCAGGGTCGGTCTCGACGCGCCAGACCGTGCAGTTCTGGCAGTCGAGCCGGGTGACCAGGCCGGCATCCAGTCCCAGTTCCCACAGGGGCTGTTCCCAGTGGGGCAGCATGGGTACGGGCATGGCGGCCTGAAAGATCGGCCCAAAGTGGGGCGGGCCAAAGGTGTAGCAGTGGTCGCCATCCCAGTCGGCCACCGTGGGGGCGAACAGGGCCACGTGGGCCACCAGGATCTCCATCTCGCCCTGGGGCAACCGGGTGGTGGGGTTGGGCTTGAGGTAGACCCCCGTTCCTTCCAGGCGGCGATAGTCCCACAGGTCGCCCTCGTGGAACATGGCCCAGACGGCGCGGGTGTCGGTGACGCGGCCTTGCAGGAGCAGCAGGACCACTTCTTGGCGGCGGGTCAGGGCCGCGGCCTGGACGTGGACCTGGTGGCCCTTGAACACGCGCACGCGCCCCAGGCGGCGGCGGTCGATAAAGTCGTGCAGGTTCATGAGGTTTCTCTCCTTCAGAGTAGATGCAGGAAGGTCCGCTGTGCGGTGGGCAGCGGCTTGAACAGCCGTCGGAACTCGCGGGCGCTACACCCGGAGCAGCCAGCGGGTCCCCGATATTCCACAAAGCCAGCGCCATCCATCTGGTGCATCACCTGCACCAGGGAGCCCGCTCGCCGGCCTACGTGGGTCGGCTGGAAGGGCGCGGCGTAGGGATCGGGTGGGCTTGGCTTCGGCGGCATGGGGACCAGGGCGGCCGGGTCCAGCCACTGGATGGCTTGCCGGGCGCGCTCGATGTGGGCCTGGAGTCGGGCGCGCAGCGCGGCGATTTGTCGGGCGTCAGCGCCACGCCGGTCGAGATACAGCATCCCGATCCCGAGCGCCTGCAGGTAGACCCGCTGCTCATACGAGAGCGAGTCCATCAAGGCGTTCCATTCGCGGATCAGATCGTCCAAATGTATTCCTCCTGTCCGGCAGCGAGGCCAGAGAAAGTGGCTCTCTGGCCTCAGCCGGGGTAGTTTTCAGACAGCGTTGTTATAGTTCACCGGGCGAAGTAGGGCGTGGTCAGATTCCTGGGTTGACATCCTTCACTCACCCCCACCGCCTCTATGGTGTCGATCTTGGCCCGGTAGCAATCGACCTGGAACGGTATCAGGAGACCATCGGCGGCCAATTGGTCCACGATCAGGCGGGCCTGGTCGGGCGTGATCTGGCCCCGGCGGATGTCTTTCCACACGTCATCCCACGCGCCGTTGGCAGCTGACAGCAGAGCGATATAAACCCGCTGACCAGCCTCACGGGCCCAGGCCCATGTCGCGGTTGGAACAGTTCTAGTCATCACCCGGCGCTATAGCCATCCGAACATCGTAAGCTGCCCCGTGACCGTGGGCACTGGCTCGGGCACGACGACTACCGTGTCCTGGGGGACCGACACGGCCGTTTGTTCTCGTTCCAGCAGTGCGGCGGCCTGCTCTGTGGTCAGGGCCACCGGGGCCAGGCGAACCCACCCGGCGACGTACTGGACGGCGTACTCTCGCGCTCGTTGCAATGCCGTGCCGCCGTGCTTCTCCTGGTGCACCCCGATCCAGGCGTGGCCGTTGCGGCCCCACTCTTGGTCTCGTCCATTGACCAGCCGCAGCAGGGCCGGGGGGATGCGCGGCGGGTCCACCGGCTCGGCGACCACCACCAGGCGGCGGTGGTCGCACGTTACCCCCCTGACTGATGATTCGTGGCTGTCCGGGACGGGGATGGCCCCGCAGATCGGGTCCTGGATCCAGGACCTGGCCGGGACCACGTACTGGGCCCGGAGGCAGGAGCCCCCGGGCACCAGTTCGTATACCTCGACGTTGACGTTCACTGCCCGGCCTACTCGAACATCGCGAGCTGGCCGGTCGTGGTCACGATCGGGTGGGTGGCCACGCGCAACGCGGGTGTGGCGCGGGTGGCATTGCCCGACGCGATGGACCGGTCAGTCCCGGGGCACAGCGGCAGTGGGGGCCGGAGGGGCAGCGGAGCCGGTGCGGGTGATGCCGGCGGCTGTTCACCCGGGGCTGGATCGTCCAGGTCGGCCAGGAGACGGTCCAGCAGATCCGGGGAGTTGGATGGGGGAGCTGGGGCTTCAGCCGGGGCTGGATCGTCCAGGTCAGCCAGGAGACGATCCAATGGGTCCGGCTCAGGCTCCGCCGGCGCGCCGGCGCTCAGTTGGCGGGCCTCAGCGACGTCGGCGGCGGTGAGCACCCCATCGGCTGCGATCGGGCGGGACATGGCGCTGTCGGCTGCGGCGTCGGGATAGTACCAGTGGAACAGCCGGGCCA